>CAYWST010000237.1:0-5983 GCA_964461075.1 uncultured Solibacteraceae bacterium
ATGGTGCTCCGGGCTCTCGTAGCAACCGGGCCGGGCGCGCTTCCCTTGCGTCTCCTCCTTGCCCGCCGGAAGCCCAGCGGCAAGCTCGCCCACCAGCTTATCCAGAAGAGACGGCAGGTCGTTTTCATCGACGGTGCAGGAGGCGGATGCAAGACAGCAGAATCCCCCAGTCTCGACCAGTTGCGCGGCCACACGGACCCTGCCGCCGGCATCGCGCACGCTGCCTTCCACAACAAAGCCAGCCTTCAGTTGTTCGGCCGCGAACCGCAAATCAATGACCGCACTCTTCAACCTCCTGGTGGAGTTCCCGGAGATGACTCGAATCCCCGCCATGCGGGAAAGGGCGTGGATCAACTCCTCCGCGATGCCCTCGCAGAGAAAGTCCCGCGCCGGATCCCTGCTCAAATTGTGAAATGGCATCACCGCGATGGCCTTCGACTTCGGGGCGGCGGCGGGGGCGCTGGCTCGGCGTCTCACGCGGAACGCGGGAATGTAGCCGCCCTTGGGTAAAGTGATCACAAGCGGATCGTTCCGGCCCTCGGTCCGGTAGTACTGCTGCAGCTTCGAGCGGAGCCTGGTGGCCTCGACGCGGACGATCGGGTCGATGGCGGGATCGAAGTCGGAGCCGCGGTCGAAGACGCTTCGCGCGATCACCGCCTCGCGAATCTGCTCAACCCGCTCGTTCAGGCAGCTTTCGACCACAAACCGGATGAATCTGCTCTGGCGGTGGGCCGTCGCAAATCCGGCGCTTCCGAGCAGCCGCGCAAGTTCAGCGCGAATCTCTGTCGCCGCCGGAGTCGAGCTCGATCTTCGCCGCTGCCGCACATGGGCAGTATACCGTCACCCTCCCGGCCGAACCGGCTCGCAGCCCTGGGGAAACCAAACGTTACGTAACTTGGCCTCCCTCCCGTTCCGGCGCATACTACCTGTAACCACGTTCAGGAGGGTTTTCGCATGCTAGGTCAGTCCATCCGTCTCCTCTTGGCTTTCACAGTCCTGGGCGTTTTACAACTGTTGCGCGCTCAGGGCACTGGCGCGATCGCTGGAACCATCACTGATCCATCAGGCCTGGCAGTGACCTCGGCTCAGGTGACTGCCACGCTCACTGATCGAGGTTTGACCCGGACGGCCGCCACGAATGCTCAAGGCGACTACCTGCTTCCATCTCTGCCCGTCGGCAACTACTCGATCAAGGTCGAATCGCCCGGCTTCAAGAGAGCTCAGCGGCAGGGAGTGACCTTGACCGCGAACCAGAACGTGCAAGTCAATCTGACCCTCGAGATCGGCAACGTCAGTGAGTCGGTCACGGTGACTGCCGACGCTCCGCTGGTTGACTCGAGATCGTCCGTGGTCGGCGCCCTCGTGGATGGAAGGCGGATCACGGAGTTGCCAATCAACGGCAGGAACGTCATCGCCTTGGCCGCGCTCCTGCCCGGCGCCACCAGCATCGCCGCGCCGCAGAGCTTCACCGGAGACCGGAGCGGTCCGACGATCTCGATCTCGGGCTCACGAACGAACCAGAATCTGTTTCTGTTGGATGGGGCGCATTACACCGCGCTCTTCAGGAACACGGGGCTGAACTATCCTCCTCCGGACGCGCTGCAGGAAGTGAAGGTGCTGACCAACACCTACTCGGCTGAGTACGGCAGGAACTCGGGGTCTGTCTTCAACGTGGTGACCCGCTCGGGTACCAACGATCTGCACGGCGCCCTGTGGGAGTTTCTTCGCAATGACAATCTGAACGCCCGGAACTTCTTCGCCCCTTCGCAGATCCCGCAGCTCATTCAGAACCAGTTTGGCGCCTCGCTGGGCGGGCCCCTCGTAAAGAATCGCCTCTTCGCCTTCGGAACGTATGAGGGCCTCCGGATTCGGCCGGAGTCGCTGCGGACGGCCGCCTTCCCGCTCACGGAAAGCGAGCGCCGCGGGGACTTCTCCGCGAAGAGCGCCGCAATCCGCGACCCTCTCACCGGGCAGCCGTTCCCTGGAAACCAGATCCCATCGGCGCGCTTCGACACAGTGGCGCGCAACGTCCTAAATCCATCCGTGATGCCTTTGCCGAACCGCCCGGACGGTCAACTCGTGGAGACTTTCCCCACGCCGGAAGACAACAACCAGGTCCTCTTCCGCATGGACTACAGCAAGGACAGGCACACCATCGACGGGAGATACTACTGGAACCTCGCAACCGATGCCGGCGCGGTGGGCCAGATCCCCAGTTACACTCCAACCTTCGGCCGCGCGAACGTGAACAACGTGACGATTGGAGATACCTTCGTGATCAAACCGACGCTGCTGAATCAGCTCAGGCTCAGTTTCAACCGCTTCACCGTCACCCGGTTTACAACGAATACGACCCACATCTCTCAGATGGGCGGGATCTTCCCGCTGTTCGGACCGCCGCTGCCCCCGAATCTCAACATCTCGGGCCGCGTCAATATGGGCAGCACTGCCCCGTCGGATCCATGGACGGTGAACGAATCCTACCAGCTCAGCGAGAGCTTGCAGTGGATTCGGGGAGGGCACAGCGTGAAGTTCGGATTCGAATACCTCAAGGGCAGATACTACAACCTCACCGTGGTCCGAACCATGGGTGTCTTTGACTTCAATGGCCAGATCAGCGGAGACTCGGCCGCGGATTTCCTCCTCGGGCGTCCTTCATCCATGAACGTCGCCAGCCCGGTCCGGGATCAAGGCGGCGACCAGCATTCCACGTTCTACTTTGTGCAGGATGACTGGAAGGTTCATCCGCGCCTGACACTCAACCTCGGCTTGCGGTACGAACTCCCGCTGCCGTATTTCCACCCCAACGACTGGTGGGGGACGTTTCATGCCGGCGTCCAATCCAAGGTCATTCCGAAGGCGCCCGTCGGCCTTGTCTATCCAGGCGATCCGAACGTGCCTCGCGGGCTGATCCAAACCGACAAGAACAACTTCTCGCCGCGCATCGGCTTCGCATACGATCCCTTCGGCGGCGGGCGCACATCCATCCGCGGCGCCTACGGCATTTTCATGGAAACCATGAATGCCGATGTCATCCAAAACGACGGTCAGCCGTTCAACTACACGTTTACGATTCCCCAGCCGTTCAGCCTGACGGATCCCCTGCGCGGGCAGCCCCCGATCCCAACCACAATCGACCCGGCAAACCCGACCTTTGTCGGGCTTCAACAAGTCTCGTATCCGGATCCGACGATGCGCACCGGCTACGTTCAGCATTTCAACCTGATGGTGCAGCGCGAGGTCGTGCCTAATGTCTCGCTTCAGATCGGATATGTGGGCAAACTGGGCCGCAAACTGATGATGGTTGTGAATGGAAACCCCGCGGTCTTCAGGCCCGGAGCCACGCTGGGCAACACCAACCAGAGGCGGATCTACGCCGGCTTCGGCGAAAACCGGGTCATCTCCACACAAGCGAATGCCTACTATCACGGGTTGCAGGCGCAGGCGGAGAAGCGCTTTTCCAAAGGCTTCAGCCTTCAGGGCGCCTACACCTGGGCCCGCTCCATGGACATGGCATCGGCAATCGCCACGGGAATCGGACAGTCCGCTCCGAACGTTTGGGATCTCAGCACGCAGATCGGGCTTGCGGACTTTCACGCCAAACATATCTTCTCGACTTCCGTGATCTACGACCTCCCGAAGTTCAATACCATGCATCCCGCGTTCAGGGCGATCTTCGGCGGCTGGTCGTCGAACGGCCTGTTCACATACAGGTCCGGGAATCCGATCAATGTCCTGACAGGGCGGGATGTCGCTCTTACTGCGACGCCGCTGCAGCGTCCCAATGTCATCGGGGAACATCGTCTGCCCAGCGACAGGCCCCGTGGGCAACAGGTGGCGGCCTGGTTCGACAGGACTGCTTTTGCATACCCCGCCAGCGGCACTTTTGGCAACGTCGGCCGGAACGCCCTCATTGGCCCCGCAGACTCCCAGGTGAATGCGGGTGTGTTCAAGAACTTTGTCCTGCCGTTCCGCGAGCAAATGAGACTTCAGTTCAGAGCGGAGTTTTTCAATCTCCTGAACCACGTGAATCTCAACAACCCGGAGGCGCGCTTGAATGCCGGGGCAAACATGGGCCGGATCACCTCTGCGGGTCCGGCTCGAGTGATTCAGTTCGCATTGAAGGTGCTGTTTTGAGGCGAATCGTCGCCTGGCTTGTCCTGGTTCACAGTTCAATCCCCGCGCAGTCGCCCGAAAGCGTCAGGCCTGAGGGAGCGCTGGAGCTTGCGGGGTTGCTCCACCATGATTTGGCCTTGAACCGAGCTCACGACGTCGAATTGCAGGGCAGTTTCGCCTATGTGGCCGGGAAAGGCGGGTCCCTCGCCATTGTCGACGTGAGCGACCCTCGCGCTCCCCGGCTTGCATCATTCCTGCACGGGCTTGAGGCGCTGGAAGACGCCGAGACCGTCCTTCCCATGGGTGATATCCTCCTGGTCGGCGCCCGGGACCTTCTTGCCGTCGATATCCGCGATCCCTTGAAACCGGCAATCCTAAAGCGAGTCTCCGTTCGGCCGCAGGTGGACCTCATCAACGGGATGGGTCTGCACGGCAGCCACGTTCTGGCGGTGAACAAACGCGGCTATGTGGCGGTTTTTGACATCTCAAACCCAAGAGACCCCGTGTTCGCCGGCGCGAGAAACACCAGGGAACTCGACGGTCTGTCCAGCCCCCACGACATTGCGGTTTTTGGCGACTACGCGGCTGTGGTGGATACCGCTCGTAACCGGCCGTCGAACGTGACGATCTTCAGAATCGCGGATTCGAAGACTCATGCGCTCCTGCCAGCCGGCCAATGGGTCAAGGAAGGCGCGGTCCTTAACGCGCCTGACCAGGAACTCCCTGGAGCCAATCGCGTCGCCGTCTGGGAAGGCTACGGTGCCGCCGGCGCGTTCGATCCCGATCGCATCGGGATTTTTTCACTCACGCCGCCACGGGAGGCAAAACTGATCGGCGCATTGCCTGTCTGCGATATCGATGCCACTGGAATGGCGATCGCCGGGCGTGTTCTATTCGTCGCGGGCGGTGAATGCGTGGAGGCGATCGACGTTTCCGATCCTGCCGCGCCAGTCTCGCTGGCGCAGTATCGCGGTGGTTCGTTGTTCCCGACACGGCGGTTCATGTTGCAAGGAAAGCCGCGTTTCGATAATGCGCACGATCTCGTCTACCGGGATGGCCACCTGTACGTCACGGCGCAGAATGACAACCGGCTTGGAATTCTGAAGGTGTTGAACCGTAGAATCATTGAACTGGCTCGATCGCAGGAGGACAAAAGGTGAGTTTCAAATTCTCTCGCCGGAGGTGCCTGGCGGCGGCGGCCTCCCTCATCGGAAACGCCGCTGGTTCGCCCGGAAGCGGCTCCATCCAGGAACAGGGCGGTCTCAACACCTATTTCGGCGACCTTCACAACCATTCCAACGTAGGCTACGCTCAGGGCTCTCTCCGGCGCGTCTACGAGATCGCCCGCAACCACCTCGACTTCTTTGCTTTCACACCGCATGCCTCCTGGCACGATATTCAGCACTTCGAGGGAAATATCGAGGACAAGTGGATCAACGGATTTCACGTCACTCGAGCCCGCTGGCCCGAAGTCCTCAAGATGGCCAGGGAGTTCGACAGCCCCGGCAAGTTCGTGACGTTTGCGGGCTACGAATGGCACTCTACAAGCCTTGGGGATTATCACATCCTGTTCCCGGACTTGGACGCAGAGCTGTACACGCCCGACGAGCTTCCCGCGCTGCAGGCGTTCGCCGCAAAACGCGGGTGCATCATGATCCCCCACCACCCTTCCGTTCGGCAGGGGCGCCGGGGTGCGAACTTCCATCATCGGGACCCGAAGGTCTCCCCGCTGCTGGAGATCTACTCCGAGTGGGGCAACTCAGAGTATGATCGCGGACCATATCCATTCATCCGGCACACCGAGCCGGGGCGCTGGACCAGGAACACCCTGCAGTACGCCTTGGCGCACGGTCATCGTTTTGGCGGG
>CAYWST010000237.1:6022-8959 GCA_964461075.1 uncultured Solibacteraceae bacterium
CCCTCCCACCACCTGGGTTACCCGGGAGGATGGGGTGAGGGACTTGCGGCGGTCCTCGCGCCGGATCTGTCGCGCAAGGCCATTCTCGACGCGCTGTTTGACCGCCGCACCTATGCGGTGACTGGAGACCGAATCGGCCTTCGATTCACCCTCAACGGGCATGTGATGGGGCGTGAACTGCCGTTCGTCAAGGAGAGGAAAATCCGCGTTTCAGTGACGGGGTGGGACCAGGTGGATAGGGTGGAGGTGCTGAAGAACAACCGGGTCATCCACCGTAACTTCCCGATGGACAGAGAGTCTTCATCATCCTCCTGGTCAAAGCCGGTTCTGGCGAGGTTCGAGTATGGATGGGGTCCCTGGCCCGCGCTCGGAATCACCCGCGCCTGCGATTGGGATTTCACCTGCACCGTGGAGGGTGGGCGCCTTGACGCCGCCCATCCCTGCTTCCTGGCCGGACCCCTGGAGGAGGAGAGGAGAGACCAGATTCTCGAGCAGACGGAGCATAGCGTCCGTGTACGCTCCTTCACCGCGCTTCGCCAGCAGTTGGAGGACCGCTCGCAGAAGGCGATTGTCCTCAGGATGCGCGGCGGACCGGAGACGAAGCTGACGATCTCCACCGTGCAGCCCACCAGGCAGAAGCTGACGATGAAATTCGCTGATCTCGCCGAATCGAGCGAGGTTCTTTACACGGGCGAATTCCCCCGCGAATCGGCGTTATTGAACCGCCTCGTGTTTCAGGAAAACTTCGAGACATCCTTCGACCTGGAGGACACCGGTTCAGGCGCCCAGGCCGATTGGTACTTCGTTCGTGTCGTGCAGTCGAACGGGCAACTCGCCTGGTCCAGCCCGATCTGGGTGGAGAAAGCGTAGTCATGGAAAGAAGAACTTTCTTGCAGGCCGCGGCGGGAGCCTCGGCCGGGATGGCGCAAGCAGGCAGACGTCCCAACATCCTGCTCATCATGGGCGACAATCAGCAGGCGGCGACCATCGCCGGCCGCTCGCTCTGCCGGACGCCAAACATTAACCGGCTCGCCTCCGAGGGAATCCTGTTCGATCGCGCCTATACTAACGCGGCCGTCTGCAGCCCGGTCCGCAACGCTCTGCTGACCGGCTCTTACAACTGGAAATTCGGAACCTACGAACAGCCCGACACCGCCGCTTCCGTCAGCAACGACCCGTTCTCCGATGTGGTCACCTATGCCCAGTTGCTGAGCAAGGCCGGATACCACTGCGGCTACAACGGCAAGTGGCACACCAGCACCAAGCGGACTCCGATCGACTTCGGCTACCACGAAATCGGCGCCCCGCATCGCTATAAGGGTGAAGCCGCCGCAAAGCTGAAGGCGCTTGGCATCCAACAGAAGCGCGAGGGCGCGAGGCGGCCCGTCAAGACGATCCGCTGGCCGGGCAGCGAGCCTTTCGGGCTTTGGGGATACACCGACGGCGAGGAGGAGACCTCGGAGTTGGCGCATGTCGCCGATTCGGGAATCGCGATGATGAAGAAGGCCGCCGCCGGCAACCGGCCCTGGCTCGTCGAGATGCACTTCCCCGAGGCCTTCCGCGCGTGGCCGTTGAAGAAATACAGGGACCGCTACGATGCACGGGCGATCCCCGTGGACGCCAGCTTCAAGGACTCGTTTAATAACAAGCCGAACATGCAGCGCCGCGAGGCGGAGTCCTACGGCCAGATGACAGAGAACGACTTCCGCGAAGGCCGGGCCCACTACTACGCCTCGTTCGAGCAGTTGGACACGCAGGTGGGCCGCGTCCTGAAGGCGCTCGACGAAACCGGGCAGGCGGAGAACACTCTCGTCGTTTTCGCGGCCGACCACGGAGCGCCCTGGGGAGCGCACCGCATGTGGCTGCCCTGCTTCGCCCCTTACGAGGAGTTGTACCGCGTGCCCATGGCCGTCCGCTGGCCCGCGCGCATCAAGCCAGGCGGCAAGTGCGATCACTTGGTTCAGGTGCACGACCTGGCGCACACGTTCGTCGACCTTGCCGGCGCCAGCCCGTTGCCGAATAAGCATGGCCTTTCGTTCGCCCCGCTCCTGGCGGACCCCGGGCGGCAACAGTGGCGGGACATGTTGCTGACAGCGTGGTACGGCCAGAATTTCCTGATGATCCAGAGGATGGTCATCACCCGCCGCCACAAGTATGTCTTCAACGCCTTCGACTTCGACGAGTGCTACGACCTGGTGGAGGATCCGTCAGAGATGAGGAACGTCGTCTCCGACCCCGGAAAGAAGAGCGACGTCGATGACCTTCGAGCCCGGATGTACGAACTCATGATACAGTTCGGCGATCCCTTTGGCGGTGGGGCCATGGGCGAGAGCCGCTTCATGGCTCCGAGGTATCTTCCTCGCGGCGCGAGACGGAAGTGACGGTAAACGGGAGAACGGCGGGCATGAAGCAAGTCGCTCGGAGAGAGTTTCTGGCTACGGCCGCCGGATATCAGCGCATTGCCGGCGCCAATGATCGAATCCGCGTCGGATGCGTCGGATTGGGCGTCAACGGCCATGGAATGCTGCGTGCGTTGGTGGCGCGGAGCGGTCGTCCCGGCGCGGGCTTCCAGATCGCGGCATTGTCCGAGATCTATGACAGGCGCAAGGAGCGGGGCCTGCAGACGGCCGGGCTTGATTCCGCGGACCTGCACCACGACTACCTCGAGCTCATCGCGCGCAAGGATATTGACGCCGTCTTCATCTCCGTGCCGGACCATCTTCACGCCCGGATGGCGGCCGACGCCATGGCCGCCGGCAAGGATGTCTACCTGCAGAAACCGATGACTCTCACCATCGACGAAGCGCGGGACGTCACGCATGCCGCCGGACGATACGGCCGGATCCTTCAAGTCGGCAGTCAGCACCTGTCGGACCGCCGTTATCACACCGCTCGCGAGCTGATTGCCGCCGGCGAGATCGGAACGCTGCTCTGGGC
>CAYWST010000238.1:0-8927 GCA_964461075.1 uncultured Solibacteraceae bacterium
CGATCAGCCAAACATCAGCCCACCAGGAGCCCGGTCGGATTCCTGCTCAGAGCCCGCAATGATAAGCCGAACCAGATTCCCCGGCTGGGAGGCGAATTCCTTTGGCGCCAGGCGTACAACGCGAAGATGGCGGGGGCCCGGACGCTCAAGATCGCCATGTTCGACGAACTGGATGAGGCGACGGCGGTGATGAACGCCGCCTCGCGCCGGAGCGAGGCGCCCGATCAGGGTTACTGGCTGACGCTGGACGCCGACGGCCGGTTCCTGCCGAGCGATTGGTATTTGCGCCTGGCGGGCGAGATCACGCGGATGTTTCATGGAGATCTTGAGCCCAACGCCGCGCTGCCGGCCAATCCGGGCGGGGCCGCCGAGCCGGCGTTGCCGAAGTAGGATCTCCGTCAGCGGCGCGCGCGGAAGAAGCCTTCCAGCAATGCGGCGCATTCGGCGCCGAGAACCCCCTCGACGATGACCAACTTGTGGTTAAGGAGATCGCTGTCCGCCAGGCGGAACTTGCTCCTGACAGCGCCGAAGCGCAGGTCGCGGCAGCCGAAGACGAGGCGTCTGATTCTGGCGTGGACCAGCGCCCCGGCGCACATCACGCAGGGTTCCATGGTGCAATAGAGCGTCGAGTTTTCGATGCGGTAATTGCCGAGCGCGGCACCGGCTTCCCTGAGCGCGAGCATCTCGGCATGGGCTGTGGGATCCTTCATTCCGATTGGCTGGTTGAAGCCCCTGCCAATCGCTTTGCCCTCCGAAACAAGGAGTGCGCCGACGGGAACTTCTCCCAGGCGCTCCGCCTGGCGGGCGAGAGCCAACGCCTCGAGCATCCACAGTTGGTCGTCGCGATCCGTCGTTTGGTCGGGCTGCATGGGCATTCTATCCAATCTTTCACTGATCCGTGTCCCCGCGCCACCTACAATAAGAGGGAGCCCACGGCATGCGTTATCTTTCACTGATCGTAAAGAATTGCCTTCGCAATCGCCGGCGCAGCTTTCTCACCATTACGAGCCTGGCGATCTCGCTGTGCCTGCTGGGCGTGATGATGGCGCTCTATTATGCGCTCTTTTTCGGCGGCCCGTCGGCGGCTCAGGCGAGGAGACTCGTGACGCGCCACAAGGTCTCCATCACTTTCACGATGCCCCAGTACTACCGGGATCGGATCCGCAAGGTGGAAGGGGTGGAAGAGGTGGTGACGTGGCAGTGGTTCGGCGGCGTCTATAAGGACGCCAGGGATCAGCGCAATTTCTTCGCGCGGATTGGCGTAGAGGCCGACAAGCTTTTCCAGGTTTACCAGGACATTGAGATGCCGGACGACCAGAAGCAGGCGTTCATCCGCGACCGCGCCGGATGCATTATGGGCAAGGCATTGGCCGAGCGGTTCGGCTTCAAGCCCGGAGATAAGGTGCTGATCAAAGGCGACATCTTTCCGTTCGATCTGGATCTGACAGTTCGTGGGGTCTATGCGAGCGGTTCCGGCGACGACGAGACGATGTGGTTCCATCTGAAGTACATCGAAGAGGCTTTGGCTTTGCGGGGCTCAACCCGGTCCTTCGCAGGCACATTCACGATTCTCGCGCGCCACGAAGACATGGCGCCGCGCATTTCGCGAGAAGTGGACGCCATGTTCGCGAACTCCACCGCGCCAACGCGGACGGAGAGCGAGTACGCCTTCGGACTGTCCTTTTTGAGTTTCCTGGGCAACGTGAAGGTGATTCTGATGTCGGTCTGCGGCGCCGTGACTTTCACGATTCTGCTCATTGCGGCCAACACAATGGCGATGAGCGTGAGGGAGCGGGTGAGGGAAGTCGGCGTGTTGAAGACGCTCGGCTTCACGGATTCTTCGATCCTCGGGCTTATTCTTGGGGAGAGCGCGCTGATTTCGCTCGTCGGCGGCGCGCTCGGGCTGGTCATCGCGATGGGACTCTGCGCCATCGTCCGCCAGGGGCCCGGCTTCATTCAGCAGACGAAGACGCTGACGATTCAGCCGCCCGTCTTCGCCGCGCTGATGGGAATCTCCATTCTGATCGGCGTTGTGAGCGCCATCATCCCCGCATGGAACGCATCGCGGACGAACATCGTCGACGCGCTGAGGTTCACCGACTGAGGAACTCGCGGACATGGCCATCCCGATCAGCTACAACTTGAGGAATCTCTCGGTCAGAAAGACCACGACGGTCATGACGGCCCTCGGCATTGGCCTCACCGTGGCCGTTTTGCTGGCCGCGTTTGCGTTGACCGAAGGGCTGCGCATGGCCTTTGAATCCTCCGGCCACCCGCTCCATGTGCTCGTCACGAGAAAGGGCTCGACCTCGGAGCTTTCTTCCAATTTCGCGCGCAGCGTCTACAACGATCTTCGCTACAAGGCGGGGATCGCCCGGGAGAAGGACGGGGAGCCGATGGCGTCTCTGGAACTCGTGCAGGTCATCAACCTGCCGAGCGTCGAATCCCCGGATGGAATGAACATCACGCTGCGCGGCGTAATGCCTCTGGGCGTCCGGATGCGGGAGGATCTGAAGATCAAATCGGGGCGATGGTTCACGCCGGGCCGGCGCGAAGTCGTGGTGGGGGATTCCATCTCCAGCCGCTACCCCGCTGCGCGTCTTGGCGGAAAGATCACGTTCGGGCGCGGCGACTGGGAGGTCGTCGGCGTTTTCGAGAGTCAGCAGTTGGCCCGCAACAGCGAGATCCTGGCCGATCTCAATCAGACCGCCGGCGATTTCGGCCGTTCCGAGGTGCTCAGTTCCGCGCTGCTTCGCGCCAGCGATGAGGTGGCGCTGCGGGCGTTGATTAACGACCTCAATTTCGACCAGAGGCTCAACGTCGACGCGCGGACTGAGAAGGAGTATTACGCCGAACAGACCTCCTCGGGCGATCTGATCCGCTTCCTCGGCACGTTCGTCGCCCTGATCATGGGCGTCGGCAGTTGCTTCGCCGCGATGAACACGATGTACGCGGCGGTGGCGCGGCGTTCGAAAGAGATCGGGACGCTGCGAGTCCTCGGTTTTTCACGGCCGGCGATTCTCGGAAGCTTCTTTTTGGAGTCGATCTTTCTGGCGTTGATCGGCGGCGTCCTGGGCATCCTGCTGGTGCTGCCGCTCAACGGATTGACGACCGGGCTTGGGTCGAACACGACGTTTTCGGAGGTCGCCTTTCAACTGAAGGTTACTCCGGGGATCATGGTGAACGGAATGGCCTTCGCGCTCATGCTGGGAGCGGCGGGCGGGCTGCTGCCCGCGTTCAGCGCGGCCCGCAAGCAGATTCTGACGGCGCTACGCCAATTGTGATCGGAGTGTTTTTCGAGATATGGATCAGGAGTTAAAGAGTCTGCGGATCGATCGCTCGGCCCAGTTCGAGCCCGCCGGGTCGAAGTGGGCGAGGCGTTGGATCCTGATCGGCGTCGGGCTTTTCCTGCTCGCGGGGGCCGCCGCTACCGCTCATCGGTATCTCAACGCGGCGATCGAGGTTTCCACGGTCCGCGCGCAAAGCCAGCATTTGGCGGGCGCATCGGCGGGCGATGAGGTCGTGCTGAACGCTACGGGTTATATTGTCGCGGCCCACAAGATCCAGGTGGCCAGCAAGGTCGTCGGCAAAGTGCAGTGGATCGGCGTCGACAAGGGCGACCGGGTTACGGAAGGCCAGGTGATCGTCCGCCTGGAGGATGACGAGTACCGGGCTCAGGTGCAGCAGGCCAAGGGGCAGCTTGCGAACCTGGAGGCGCGCCTCCTGGAACTTGAGAACGGATCGCGTCCCGAGGAGATCGCCGCTGCCAGGGCCAATCTCGATCAGGCGCGGGCGGATCGCGAAAACGCGCGCATTCAACTGGAGCGCGTGCGGAAACTCCAGCAGGAGGGCGTATTCCCCAAGTCGAATCTCGACGACGCGCAGGCCCGTTTCGACGCCGCGGCGGCTCGGGTGAACTCTCTCGAAAAGACCTACGAACTGGTTCGAATCGGTCCGCGTCAGGAGCAGATTCAGGCGATGCGCGGGCAGGTGGAGCAGGCGCGCGGGCTCGTCAGTTTCGCTGAAACCCAGTTGGCGAACACCATCATTCGCGCCCCGGTCAACGGGACCATTCTGGAACGCGTGGTCGAACGCGGCGAGTTTGTCACGACCAGCTTCGTCGGGGAGCGCGGGGCGAAGGGGTACGTCGTTTCACTCGCCGATCTCAACGATCTGGAAGTGGAGCTCGATATTTCGCAAAACGACTTCAACCGGATCACGCCGAAGATGCGCGGCGTGATCACCGTGGACGCCTACCCCGACAAGAAGTGGGACGGCGAAATCGACGAGATCAGCCCGGAGGCCAACCGCCAGAAGGCGACCGTTCAGGTGAAGGTCAAAGTCCTGAACCCAACGGACGAGCTGCGGCCTGAGATGAACGCCTCGGTCGCCTTTATCTCCAAGACCGCGGCAGCGGCCGGCGTTCCGGCAGGCAAGCCGGTTGTGTACATTCCCCCGGCCGCGGTTCGAAACGACCGCGTCTACATTGTGCTCGGAGAGAAGGTTGTCGAGCGCGCCATCAAGACCAGCGGCAACACGCCGCAAGGACTGCGCGTCGAGGACGGGCTGATCGGCGGCGAGGATCTCGTCCTGAGCCCGCCCGCGGAGCTGAAAGATGGAAGCAAGGTCAGAAGAAAACCGTAGAGGAGCAGCCATGAGCGAGGTGATCATCCGGACCCGGAAGCTCAGCAAAGAGTACGTGCGCGACGAGTTCCACGTCGTGGCGCTCAAGGACGCGGAGATCGAAATCAAGAGGGGGGATTTCATCGCTCTGATGGGGCCGTCCGGCTCCGGGAAGTCCACGCTGTTGCATCTGATCGCGGCGATGGACCGTCCGAGCGCGGGCTCGATTGAAGTGCTGGGTACGGATCTGGCGCAAGTGAGCGAGTCTTCCATCGCGCGATGGCGCAACCGTCACGTCGGTTTCGTCTTTCAGACCTTCAACCTGATCCCCGTTCTGACCGCCCTCGAAAACGTCGAACTGCCGCTCAAGCTGACTCATCTCAAACGCGGCGAGCGGAGGCAGCACGCGACGACTGCGCTCAAGCTGGTCGGTTTAGGAGATCGCATGGGCCACTATCCGAGACAGCTTTCGGGCGGGCAGGAGCAGCGCGTCGCCATCGCCCGCGCCATTGTGACCGACCCGGATCTGCTGCTGTGTGACGAGCCCACCGGCAACCTGGACGGGCAGAGCGCTCACGAAGTGCTCACGCTCCTGTGGAAGCTGAACGAAGAGCACGGCAAGACCGTGGTGATGGTGACGCACGATCCTCATGCCGCGCGTTTCGCC
Source organism: uncultured Solibacteraceae bacterium (assembly GCA_964461075.1). Lineage (GTDB taxonomy): Bacteria > Acidobacteriota > Terriglobia > Bryobacterales > Bryobacteraceae > JACADU01. Next base: position 5,291 of record CAYWST010000238.1, read on the forward strand.
CATGAGATCCGCTACCTGGACAAGGGGCTCCTGCTGCCGAAAGGCGAAGTGCCGGTGGATTGGCGCACGACCCCGACAGGGGGAGCGCATTGAGACGGCAGACGCTCGGCATCCTCTACGAGCATCCGGCCTGGTTTGAAGGACTGTTCGGCGAATTGGGCCGCGCGGGAGTTGCGTTCGAAAAGTGGCATGCCGATTCGCTCGCCTGGGACGCAGGCGGGCAGCATCTGCCGGTCCTGTTTCTCAGCCGCATGAGCGCTTCGGCGGCATGGCGCGGCCACGCGCACGCGCAAATGGCGGTGATGGCTTTTTTGAGGCACCTCGCCGCCATGCGCGTAGAGGTCATCAACGGCGCGGCGGCCTACGAACTGGAGGTTTCCAAGCTCCGCCAGATCGAGTTGCTTCGCTCTTGCGGGGCCCGCGCGCCGCGAACATGGGCCGTCAACAACCCGGAGGCGCTTCCCCGCGTGGCTGGGGAATTGATCTACCCGTTGTTCTGGAAACCCGACTGCGGCGGCGCCGGATCGGGGATCGTCCGGTTCGATTCCCCGCGCGCCCTCCTGTCCGCGGCCAGAGATCTTGACTTCGGCTCGACCCGTTTGGGAATCCTTCAAGAAGCCGTCCAGGGGCGCGATGGCGCGACCTATCGCGTCGAGGTGCTCGACGGCGAAGTGCTCTACGGCCTCCGGATCACCCGGCAGGGCGAGGGCTACAACCTCTGCCCGGCCGATGGCTGCGAATCGGCCGCCAAGCCGCGGTTTGAAGCCTGGAAAGTTCCCGCCGAAATCGCAACACAGGTGATTCACATGGCGCGCAGAGCGAATCTCGACGTGGGCGGCTTCGAGTTCATCGAGGACTTGAAAACCGGCGAACCGGTGTACTTCGACATCAATCCGCTTTCGAATTTCGTCGCCGGAGCGAAGGAACTGCTCGGATTCTGCCCGACACGGCGGTTTGTCGAATACCTCCGCCGGCGCCTCGATGCGGCGCGTTGAGCGCTATCATTTCAGAATGGTCAGATTGGGGCTGCTCGCGCTTCTCGCCCTGCCCGCCGTGCGGGGTGAAGTCTACTGTTTCGGATTCCTGAACGCGCATCCGGAGCGCAAGGAGATCCCACAGGACGAAGCCATGGCCATTCAGAAGGCCCACCTGGCGCACATGGAGAAGATGGGCCTCGAAGGGCGGCTGCTTGCCGCCGGCCCGATGGCCACTCAGGGCGGGCCGCGCGGGGTGGTCCTCTATCGCTGTAATTCGCTCGCCGAGGCGGAGGCTTGGACGGCTCTCGACCCCGCGGTCTCCGGCAAGCGGCTCGCGGCTGAGTTCTACCTCTGGCGCTCACGCGAAGGGTTCGGCGAGCCGCTCATGACGAAGATCAAGTCCGATCCTGCAATGAAGTACGCGATGGTGCAGCTCCCGCTGATTCTCTTCAAGAAGACTGACAAGTGGGTTGGCCAGGGGCCTATGGAGATCCTGAAGGAACACGGAGGCGCGGTCACGGATCTGCTGAAGGACGGCACGCTGCGCGCCGCCGGACCTTTCGTCGATGGCAAGGGCCGTCTGGGCCTCGTAGCCGGCGCGGTGGGGCTCTATGTGTTTTCCGCGATGCCGCTGGAACAGGCGAAGGCGATCGCTGAGAAAGACCCGATGGTCCGCGGCGGCTATGCAACGGTGCAGGCCATGGCGTGGTACGTGGCCGACGATGCCGTGCCGAAGGCGGCTAGTGCCGGAAGTGCCGGACCCCGGTAAAGACCATCGCCACGCCCAGCCTGTTGGCGGCGGCGATCACATCTTCGTCCTTGACCGAACCGCCCGGCTGAATAATCGCCGTCGCGCCTTGGGCCACGCACGTTTCCAGGCCGTCGGGGAAGGGGAAGAAGGCGTCTGAAGCGGCGACGCATCCCTTCAGGGGCAGCATCGCCTTGGTGGCGCCGAAGCGCGCCGAATCCAGCCGGCTCATCTGACCGGCCCCGGCGCTGATCAACTGCCCTTGCCGGGCGTAAACGATCGCGTTGGACTTGACGTGCTTCACGACCTTCCAGGCGAACTGCAGCGCGCGCCACTCGTCTTCCGTGGGCTGCCGGTCCGTTTTCACCACGCAGCTTTCGCGGGTGATTCTCTTGACGTCGGCCGATTGCGCCAGGAATCCGCCGGAGATCGACTTCACGACGAGATCGGCCGATGCGCCGCCCTGGACTTCGAGCAGCCGGAGGTTCTTTTTCTGGGTGAGAACTTCGAGCGCGTCGGCGTGGAAACCCGGGGCGGCGATCGCTTCGACGAAGAGCTTCGAAACCTCTTCCGCGGTGGCGCGATCCACTTCCCGGTTGAACGCAAGCACGCCGCCGAAGGCGGAAACCGTATCGGCTTCGAGCGCCCGCTTGTAGGCTTCCACGAGAGTCGGCTGCTCGGCGCAGCCACAGGGGTTGGTGTGCTTGATGATGGCGGCGGCGGGCGCGTCGAATTCGCAGATCAACTGCCAGGCGGCGTCGAGGTCGACGAGGTTGTTGTAGCTCAGCTCCTTGCCATGAAGCTGCCTGCCGCAGGCGACTCCGGCGCCGCCGGCGGCGTACAGGGCGGCGGATTGATGGGGGTTCTCGCCATAGCGCAACTCCTGCCGCCGCGGGACAGCCAGGGCCAGGACAGGAGGAAGCGCACATTCGAGGTCGCTGAACGTTCCGTCCGTGCATTCAATGCCAGCCAACCGCGCGGTGATGGCGGCGTCGTAGCGGGCCGTCAGGGCGAACGCCTTCTTGGCGAGCCTCCACAGAGTGTCCTTCGAAAGGCTTCCCGCGCCGGAGGCGAGTTCAGCGAGTAGAGAAGGGTAGTCGGCCGTGTCGGTGACCACCGCGACGTCCTGCCAGTTCTTTGCCGCGGCGCGGATCATCGTCGGGCCGCCGATGTCGATGTTTTCGATGAGTTCTTCGAGCGGGGCGTCTTTCTTCGCTGCGACGCGGGCGAAGTCATAGAGGTTCACCACCACCATGTCGATCGCAGGGATCGAATGTTCAGCCAGGGCCGCCATGTGCTCCGCGACGTCCCGCCGGGCCAAAACACCAGCGGCGACCCGAGGGTGAATCGTCTTCACGCGGCCGTCGAGCATTTCCGGGAATCCGGTCACTTCGCTGACGTCCCTGACAGCGAGCCCGCCTTCCCTCAGCGTCCGGGCGGTGCCGCCGGTCGAAATCAATTCCGCGCCTTGCGCGGACAGGCCGCGGGCGAACTCCAGCAGACCGGTTTTGTCGGTCACGCTCATCAAAACTCGGCGAATCGAGGACATTGCCCTCCTATTCTGACATCTGAAGGGCTGGCTCGGGCGATAATGGGTCCGTGGCTCACAGAATCACACTCATCCCCGGAGACGGGATCGGCCCCGAGGTCGCCGAAGCGGCCGTCCGCGTTCTGGAGGCGACCGGGGTCGCCATCGAATGGGAGCGCGTCGAACTGACGGCGGCGATCATGGAAAAGGCCGGCACCAGCCTTCCGCCTCATGTTCTCGAGAGTCTCGAAAAAACCGGCCTGGGCCTCAAGGGACCGGTGACGACCCCGATTGGCGGCGGATTCAAGAGCGTCAACGTCGCGATCAGAAAGCAGTTGGATCTGTTTGCCAACGTCCGGCCGGTTTTCACCCTGCCGGGCCTGA
>CAYWST010000239.1:0-8909 GCA_964461075.1 uncultured Solibacteraceae bacterium
GCTGGAAGTCGACGGTGATGCGCTTGGTGGGGTCGGCCATGCGCGCGGCCTTGAGGACGCGCAGGCAGCCTTTGGCGTCGGCGGCCGCGGGCTTTTCCATGAAAATGTGCTTGCGGGCGCGAACGGCGAGTTCGAAGTGCTCGGGGTGCATGACGGCGGGCGTGGCGATGAGGACGGCGTCGACGTCGGAAGCGAGCAGGTCCTTAATGTCCTTGAAGACCCTGGCGCCGGAGTAGAGCTTTTTGCCGGCTTCGATGCGGTCTTCATAGATATCGCAAATGGCCGCGATGCGGGCGAATTCGTTCTTCGCGAAGATGCCGGAGACGTAGCTCCCGCGATTGCCGACGCCGACGAGGCCGACGGTGAGGGCCGAGTTGGCCTGTGTGCCGAAGGCGGTGGCTGGGCTGAGAATGGAGAGTCCGGCGGCTGAGTCGCGGACGAATCGGCGGCGGTCTGGTATTTGGCTCATAAAGGTCTCTTTGTGTTGTCAGTATATGCCAGAGGGCACGGGCTCGTATAGAATACGCCCTTGCGGATGACTTCCTCAGTTGGGCCCTTGGACCATGCGATCATCGCCGTTTACATGGCGGGTGTCGTTGGAATCGGCTGTTACGCCGGATTCGTCCGGCGGCGCGGCGGCGGGGAAGGAGGTCATTATTTCCTGGCGGGGAATTCGCTGACGTGGCCGGTGATCGGCCTGGCGATGTTCGCGGCGAACATCTCGACGGTGCACCTGGTGAGTCTGGCGGAGGCGGCGTACAAGTACGGCCTGGTGTTCGGCAATTTCGAGTGGATGGCGGGATTCACGCTGGTGCTGCTTTCGCTGTTCTTCGCGCCGCTGTATCTGCGTTCCCGGGCGCCGACGCTTCCGGACTTTCTCGAGCGCCGCTACAACCGGAAGTGCCGCGACCTGCTGGCGGTGGTTTCGCTTTTTTCGGCGATCGTGATCCATATCGGCATCGCGCTGTACACGGCGGCCTGGGTGTTGCGGGGGATTCTCGACATGCCGGCGGGCGCGCAGGTGATGGGCGTGGACGCGCTGATCTTTTTCATCGTGGCGCTGGGCGTGCTCACGGGCGTCTACACGATGGTTGGCGGTCTGCTGGCGGTGGTGTGGACCGAGAGCGTGCAGACGGTGCTGCTGCTGGCCGGCGCGGTGGTGATCACCGCGGCGGCGTACATCAAGGTGGGCGGGTGGGAGGCGCTTGCCTCGACTCTGGCGGCGAATCCGCACCCGCTGGCCGGGGGCGACATACCGCGCAGCACGGCGAATTTCCTGAGCATGGCGCGGGACGCTTCCGACGCTTCGGGACAGCCGTGGTGGTCGGTGCTGCTGGGGTATCCGGTGCTCGGCATCTGGTACTGGTGCGGAGATCAAACGATCGTCCAGCGCGTTCTGGCGGCGAAGGACGAGCGGCACGCGCGGCTTGGTCCGTTGTTTTGCGCCTTCATCAAGATCCTGCCGGTATTCCTCTTTGTGCTGCCGGGTACGATGTGCGTGGCGCTGGTGCAGCAGGGCGCATTCGGCGGGGACGCGCCGCGCAGCGCAGCGGACACTTATACGTTCCTGATCACGCGGATTCTGCCGGTGGGGATGAAGGGGCTGGTGACGGCGGCGATGCTGGCGGCGGCGATGCAGACGTGCTCGGCGGCGCTCAACTCCACGGCGACTCTGTTTGCGTACGACATCTTCAAGCGCTGGCGTCCGGAGACGACGGACCATCAGTTGGTGGTGACCGGCAAAATCACCACCGCCGCAGCGACGGTGCTGGCGATCGCCTGGTCGCCGCTGTTCAGCCACTACAGCACAATCTTCGAAGGATTGAACCGGCTGGTGTCGTACGTGGCGCCGCCGATCACGGCAGTTTTCCTGTTCGGGGTGTTCTGGCCGGGGGCTTCGGGGCGTGCAGCCTACATGACGATGAAGAACGGGGCGATGCTGGGGGCGGCGCTGTTCGGGATCGATTTCTTCCACAAGCGAATCAGTGTCTGGATGGAGGAGCAGGGCTGGCGCGGATTGAGGGGAGCGTTCGACGCGGCGTGCGGCTGGGCGATCAAGGACTTCATGCTCACGGCGTTCTACATGCTGCTGGCCTGTTCGGCGCTGATGTATGCGGCGTCGAAGCGGTTTCCGGAGCCGTTGAAGGAAGAGGCGAAGGATCTGGTGTGGGCCGACTGGCGGGAGCCGTTGCGGGGAGAGATCAAGGGATGGGTTTTAGGCGATTACAGAGTGCTAGCCGCTCTGGTGACGGTGGTGTTCGTGGTTCTGTACATCGGGTTCAGATAGCGAGGGCCGCGCGGAGCAGGGAGAGAAGAAGGCCGTCGCGATCAGGGGGAACGGTGCGAAGGTCGAGCAGCAGCGTGTCGTTCTCAATGCGCGCGATGACGGGCGGCGTGGAGGTCCGGAGGGCGCGTTCAAGGGCGGCGGCGTCGCCGCGCAGCGCGATGAGCACGGAGGGGAGGGATTGCGCCGGGGTGGAACCGCCGCCGATCAGGGACGCGCCCTCGCGGACTTCAGCGGAAGCCCCGCCGAGTCCGGCGACCATGCGAGCGGCGCGATCCCGGAGGTCATCAACGCCCATGCTCAACATTCGCTGAACCGGGAGGGCTTCCATCCTTTCGAGGAGATGAGCTCTCAAACAGGTTTCCATGGCGCCGATGATTAGTTTGTCCACGCGCAGGGCGCGGAACATGGGGTTGGCCCGTAGGCGCTCGACCAGCAGCGGGTCGCCGGCGAGAATCCCTGCCTGGGGTCCGCCGAGGAGTTTGTCGCCGCTGAAGCTGATAAGGTTCACTCCTGCGTCGAGGCTGGCGCGGACCGGGGGCTCGTCGATGCCGTAACGGGAGAGGTCGTCGAGACAGCCGGAGCCGAGATCCTCGTAGAGAGGGATACCGGTTTCCCGTGCGAGGGCGGCGAGATCCTCCAGGGTTGGGCGGGCGGTGAAGCCCTGGATGCGGAAGTTACTGGGGTGAACCCGCATCAGGAGGCGGGTGTTGGGAGTGATGGCGCGGCGGTAATCGTCGAGGCGCGTGCGGTTGGTGGCGCCGACCTCAACGAGGCGGGCTCCGGAGCGGTGCATGATGTCGGGGATGCGGAAGCCATCGCCGATTTCAATCAGTTCGCCGCGGCTGACGACGACTTCGCCGCCGTCGCCGGCCAGTTCGTGCAGGGCGAGGTAGACGGCGGCCGCGCCGTTGTTGACGAGGATGGCGGGGCGGTTGAGAAGCCGTTCAAGCAGCCGCGCGGTGTGCCGGTCGCGTTTGCCCCGGCGTCCGGAGGCGAGGTCGTATTCGAGGTTGGTGTACCAGGGTTGAGGCAGGGTTTCAGGCAGCGGGGCCCGCCCCAGGTTGGTGTGGAGAATGACTCCGGTCGCGTTGATGACTTCGATGAGAGATGGGGAGTCGAGGGACTCGAGCGAGGCGGCGACTTCGGCCTGAAGGTCGGGCAGGGGTTGGGCGTGGCGGAGAAGGGAGCGGGCGCGGTCGAGCGCGCGGCGGCACTCCTCAACGATGAGCGCGCGGGGGAATCGCGATTGATACGGCGCAAGCTGTTTGGCGAGCGCGTCGACGGAAGGCAGGGCGCGCAGATCGCGATTCGAGGTCACTTGAGCGGGAACATCTTTCTGAGCTCGTCGAGCGGCGGGCGGCGGCCATACTCGCAGAGCTCGAACGCCTCATACTCCTTCACTCCGGGCGGGACGCCTTCATGGCGCGTGCGCCGGCTCCGGACCTTCTCGAGCCATTTGCGGCGGGCGGCGGGCTCCTTGGGGACTTCCTGGAGGCGCCGGTCGACCCATGGGAGCCACTCGTACACCTGCGAGACGTGGGCGTCGAGGGCGTCGATCTTCTTCTGGAAGACATCGTCGATGGGGACGATGACATCGGCGCGGAAGGGGGCGGGCTTCTGGAAGCCGTCCTCGTAGTAGAGGAAGATCGGGTTGCGGGCGAGAGCGGGCGTATCGGCGACGACGTTGGGCACGACGACCATGTAGGCGGCGTCCTGGACCACGACGCCGGTGTAGCGATGGTCCGGGTGATAGTCGTTCGGGCGCGGCGCGAAAACGAGGTCGGCCTTCCACTTGCGGATGGCGCGGACGATCTGGCGGCGCACTTCGAGAGTGGGCATGAGTTCGCCGTCGTGGTTATCGAGGACTTCGTACTCCTGGATGCCGAGACGGCGCGCGGATTCCTGTGTTTCGAGAAACCGGCGCTGCGCGAGGCGGGCGCCGCCGATCTCATGGTGGCCGGCGTCGCCGTTGGTGACCGAGAGGAACTTCACGGCGTGGCCGTCGCGGGCGAACTTGGCCGCGGTCCCGCCGAATTTGATGTCGCAGTCGTCGGGGTGCGCGCCGATGGCAATGATGCGAAGTTTTCCTGAGGCGGAGGCGGGCGCCTGCGCCCGCGCCACGGCTCCGGAGAGGAAAGCGAAGACGGCCTGACGTCTTGTGATCATACGCTGCCGTAGAGTCCTTTCCATGTGGTTTCCTTCTGAGTATAGAGAGCGGTGCGGCCGAGGATGGCGATCATCGTTGAAAGAGCGGAGCGTTCGCCGGCGTTTTCGGCTTCGCCGCGCTGGATGCGTTCGAGGAACTGTTCGAAGGCGTCGTAGGTAATGTCGCGCTTAGCGTCGACTTTCTCCACGTCGTTCATTCCCCTGTAGTGGATCATCGCCGCGCGCGATGTGGTGATCGTGCCTTTGCGTCCGGTGAACTCCTCGCCGACTTTGGAATAGCCGCGGGGAGTGAGCTGGTTGGCCTCAAAGTTGACGTAGATCCCGTTGGGGAACTCGAAGCAGAGAGTGAGGTGGTCCATGAGGTCCATGGTGGTCCGGACCTTGCGCCCGCCGAAGCCCGTGGCGCGAATGGGGAGGCCGCCGAGGAACCAGTGGAGGACGTCGAAGTTGTGGCAGTCCTGCTCGACGATAAAGTCGCCGGAGAGGTCGCGGAAGCAGAACCAGTTGCGGAGCTTTTCGGTTTTGGCGTCAGCGCCGGGGTACTCGCGGCGGGTGAAGGGGTCGTTGGCGATCCAGTAGCCGCGGGCGGCGGAGAGTTCGCCGATGGCGCCTTGCTGGAGCCGCCTGTAGGCTTCGAGGTAGACGCCGCCATAGCGCTGCTGAAAGCCGACGGAGAGGTTTTTCTTCGGGTCCAGTTTGCGGGAGGAGGCGATCACCCTGCGGCAGCCCTCGACGTCGACGCCCATCGGCTTCTCGCAGTAGATGTGTTTGTTCGCCGCGACGGCAGCTTCAAGCATGCGGGGGTGTTCGAAGGGAGGCGTAGCGATGATGACGGCGTCGACGGCCGGGTTGGCCAGGAGTTTTTCGAAGTCTTTGTATCGGCCGGGCTTTTGCAGGCCGAGGGCCGCGGTGGCCTGTTCGATGCGGTCATCGAAGGCGTCACAGAGGGCGGTGATGCGCCCGCGGGGGTCGGAGTGAGTGATCTTGGCGTCGAACGTGCCGCGGCCGCCGCATCCGATCAGGCCGACGGAGACTTTCGAATTCGCCTGGGAGCCGCGCACGGCGGATGGGGCGACGATGGAGAACGCGGAAGAGGAAGCGGCGATCATGCCGCGGCGAGTGAGGGACGGAGAGGGGGGGTGCATGAGGCCTTTCGGCCCGATTTTAGCGCACGGGCGGAGAGGGGGCCGGCTGCGGCTTGGGGGCGGCTTCGTGGGCATCGGAGTGATCGCGAGCCCGGCGATAGATTTCCTTGATCTCCGAGCCCGTGAGGGCGAGGGCGACGGCGCCGGCCGCGAGCAGGGGGACCGTCACGGCGAAGAACATCATGCCGGAGACGAGCTTGGCGGTCTGGGCGTCGACGCCAAGGACTTTGTGGAGCGCGAGGTAACAGAAGAAGTGGAAGACGCCGACGTTGCCGGGCGGTCCGGGGACAACCGTTCCCAATCGGAGGACAACCAGGACGAGCGCGCCGGCGCCCCAATGAACATCCAGACCGTAGCCGGCCATCATGGCGTGGAGCGGGATGATCTGGAGCGCGAGGTAGATGGTGCTGAGGAGAACCGCGGAGGGGAAGCTCTTCGAGCGGCCCATCAGGTGGAGCCCTTCGACAAGCGCGCGCAGGACGCCCGACCAGCGATGGCGCGTCACGGCGTGTTGGGCGAATTTCTTGTTGAGGACGGCGAAGACGACGAGGCCGCCGATGCCGGCGACGACGAGGGCGAGGATCCAGGCGGCGGTCTGCAGTTCGCCGGGCATGGGGACGAAGAGCGTGGCGAGAGCGAATCCGAAGATGAGCCAGACCCCGTCGATGAGGCGCTCGATGATGGCCGAGGAGACGACGATGGGGAAGGAGAGGCGGTTCCAGACGGCGAGCAGGTAGCAGCGGATGAGCTCGCCGCTGCGCAGCGGGAGCACTTCATTAGCAAAGAGCCCGATGTAGATCGCCTGAACGCTTTTGCCCAGAGGCAGGACGCGGAGCGGCGTGAGCAGACGGTTCCAGCGCCAGGCCTGGGAGACGTAAACGAGAACGTCGGCGGCGACGGCGACGACGATCCAAATCCAGTGAATGCGGGCGAGCCGCGGCAACTCGTTCCGCCAATCGAAGTCGTGATAGACCCAGAGCAGGCATGCCAGCGAGAGCGCGTAGGCAAAGGCGGTCCCCCACCAGGAGGATCTGGAATTACGCACACCGTTAGCGGAAGTGACCATCTCTCCTCATCTTATTGTGCAGACGCACCACTTCGGATGACGGTTCAGAGACATTGCCGTGCAACGTATGGTAGCCTAACGGCCCTGAGAGCGAAGAGGGAGCAAAAATGATGCAAGCAATTGCGCCCGTGAGGGCGGAGGAGCGGATCACGTCGCTGGACATAGTCCGGGGCTTCGCTCTGCTGGGGATCCTGCTAATGAATATCGTCGGGTTCGGACTGCACGGCGCCTACGACGACCCCACGGTGGCCGGTGGAGCGACGGGGCCGAATCTCTGGGCCTGGATCGTCATGCACGTGCTGGCCGAGGGCAAGATGCGGTGCCTGTTCTCGATGGTTTTCGGGGCGGGCGTGGTGCTGTTGACAACCCGAGCAGAAAAGCGCGGGGCGGGCGTTTCGACGGCGGACGTTTTCTACCGCCGCAACCTGTGGCTGATTCTGATGGGGCTGGCGCACGCCTATCTTCTATGGCATGGAGAGATTCTGTACGCCTACGGATTATGCGCGCTGGCGCTGTTTCCCGCCAGGAACGCCGCGCCTGCGCGTTTGCTGGCGGCCGGATGCTTCCTGCTGCTTCTGAACATCGGGGCGAACATTTTCGTCGGGGCGCAGACGCGGGCGACGATCGAAAAGGGGGAGAAAGCGGCTCGGATTGAGAAGTCGGGGGGGAAGCTCAACGAAGAGCAAGAGGCGGACAAGCAGAAGTGGGAGGCGATGAAGAAAGATCTGAAGCCGCCGCCGCAGGAGGTCGAGAAGCAGAACCGGCGCTGGCGGGGAAACGTGATCGAGGTGTTGAAGGTGCGAGCCGAGCAGGTGTGGCGCTGGCACAACATGGCCTACTACCACCACTACAACCTCGATCTGTTCAGCATGATGCTGATCGGGATGGCGCTGTTCAAGTGGGGTGTCTTCAGCGCCGAGCGAAGTTTCGGATTCTATGCGGCGGCGGCGGGGCTGGGCTACCTGGTTGGCCTGAGCATGAATTCGTACACGGCGTACTTGAGGGTGACGAGCAATTTCGATCCGGTGGTGAACGCGTACTCTTTCGTGACGTACGACATCGGGCGTCTTTCAATCGCGCTAGGCCATATCGGCGTGCTGATGCTGATGGTGAAAGGCGGAACGTTCGGCTGGTTGACGAACTCGCTGGGGGCGATCGGGCAAACGGCGCTGAGCAATTATCTGCTGCACTCCGCCGTGTGCTCGACGATTTTCTGCGGCTACGGCTTCGCGATGTTCGGCCGGCTGGAGCGTCATCAGTTGTATTATGTCGTCGGTTCGATCTGGATGGTCCAGATGATCATCAGCCCCATCTGGCTGAAGCATTATCAATACGGCCCTGCGGAGTGGGCGTGGCGGTCGCTGACCTACTGGCGGAGGCAGCCGATGAAGCGGGTCGCGGCGGGGGAGTTCGAGCCCTCGGCGTCCGCCGGATAGGGCGGCGGGATCAGTCGCGGGTCGCCGACCAGGTCATTTCGCCGCCTTCGGGCCTTTCAGGGGTGGTGGCGGTTCCCTCGATGTTGGCGCCCTCCACCTTGCCGGTCATCTTGTAAGTCATCGATCCGCCGCTTTGGCGGTCGCGCTTCACGGTGAACTTCAGGGACGCGCCTTCCACGGCGCCGTCCATGATTTCGAGGACGCGGTTGCCTTCAAAGACGAACTTGCCGGTGAGCTTGCCGTCCTCGGCCTTGAGCGTCAGGGCGGCCTTGGTTTCGCCCATCGGCGTGTCCATGCGGTAGGTCCACTGACCGGAGATGAGATCCTCGGCCTGGGCGGTGAAAGGAATCGCGGCGGGCATCATGGCGAACAGAAGCGTGCGCATGGGAAAGAAGATTCGGAATTGGGCAGCGGCGATTCAAGGAAGCGCGGACTCCCTGAAGTCCCGGAGGCTCACTTTTCCGGCGGTCGGGAAGTCCTTGGGGACTTTCTGCTTGACCTTGCCGGACGCGGCCCATTCGGCTCCGCGCTGCAGCGTGACGATGAAGCCGACGCAGCGCATGGCCTCGACGTCGTGGCCGAGGGTGGTGTGGAAGATGCGGCCCTTGCCGTAGCGGATGGTGAACAGCATGGGCTCGTGCTCGCCGGTGCCCTTCTGTTCGGGCGCGGAGAAGGCGGTGGCGAGCAGATCGAGGTTCTCCGCGGGCCCGCGCAGGCGGTCGTACAACTCGTCGACGTGGTGCATGAACTTCGCGGGCAGGCCTTTGGTGATGGGGTGGTTCGGTTCGCGGATCTCAATGAGGAAGGCG
>CAYWST010000240.1:0-8725 GCA_964461075.1 uncultured Solibacteraceae bacterium
GGGTTGTACACGGCCAGGGGGGGAAGTTTGATGGCGGGATCGGGAGGGCTGCCGCGCCGCCCGGAGAGAACTGCATTGACTGGAAAATGAAGCGGCTCGCCTGCCGGGATGCCGCGGTAGAGCCGGGCGGCGGTTTCAGCCAGGTAGGTTTCGCGCGCATTGGCCACGTCCGGCCTTTGTTGAAGATACCGGGGATTCTTCGAAGGCTTTCCGTCGACGAGACGCGGGTGGGCGGAGGACACAGCCCAATCCGGCGAATCACTCGCGGCGAACTCCTTGAGCAGCCGCTTTACCGGCTCCGTGTACTCGTCGAACTCGACGACTCGATCGAGCAACTCTCGAACCTGTTGCCGGCTCAGCGGCTCGAAGTTGGACAGAAAGACGCCGGGCCGGGCCAGGTCCGCCTCGGCCTGCTCGTCGAACCCGCGATGGATGGCATCGTCCGGGCGCTGGAACAGCATCGCCTCACAGTTCTTGAGGATCTTGACGCTGGGATTTTGGTAACGGGCATCGAGTCCCGTAAGCGACTCCCGTGGCACGGTCACTGAAGCGGTGATGTCGTCCTCCACCTGAACCTTCGCAGCCGGGTTGAAATCGGGCCGCAGCTTGTAGACGCGCCATGAGCCGTCCGGCTCGAAACCGATGCGGAGGTAGTTGCCGACCAGCTTCTGGTTTTCGTATTTGAGCTCGTGTCCGAGATAGCCGTTGATGCGGTCGACGGTGAAGTGCTCGCGCCAGTGGTCGCCCCATTCCGGACGGTAGTAACGTTTGACAAGACACACGTATTGCCGGATGGTCTGCGGAAGCTCATTCAGCCATTTGTTGTATTCATCCTTATAGTCGGGCGATGGAGTAAGTAATTTGATGACTGAGCCCAGAGAGCGGTCCGGGCTGAGCAGCGGGCGCCGGGCGCGCTCCCCAGGTTCCGGGCATTTGTAGATGGACGCCGTATCCATCTTGAGGATCGCAGCGACAGATTCCGTGTCCCGCGGGTAGTCCTTCACGAAGACCGGACCCTTGACGATCGCCCCGGCGATCGACTTTGAGATTTCACTCTTGCCGCCGCCGGAGACCGTGCAAGGCTTGTGACAGAGAGTCCCGTCCGGGCGGGTTCCAATGAGCCGCCAGCGGTTTCCGCCCGGCTGTTTCTCAAGCCGCACCCGGTAACCCGCGGGCAGAATGAACTCATCCTCGGCACGCAGCGGAAGCCGATGGATCCGCCCGTCCTTCTCCCACCAAACCGCGCCTTCAGGCACACCGAACTCCGCGCCGTAGGGAACATAAAAGATGTTCGGATGGTTCCGGTCGACTGCGTAGCCTTCGGGCCGGACCTCCACGCCGTCGCCGAGCAGCCGCACCGCTTCTTCGAATGTGGCGTCCTTCAACTTGACGGTCCGGCCCGCGACAAAATCCTGCCCCAGGATGTAGGAGGGAAAGGCGATCGCCCCGCCCGCGTGCTCCTCTTCGGCCAGGCCGAAAAGGTTTGCGGCGTAGCTGATCTGGGTCTTGACCTCCTTCTTGCAGTAGCCGAAGTAGTTGTCGGCGATGATGGTCACGATCACGCCGCGCTCGTCGCGAGCGGTGATCTTAAAGGCGTTGCCATCGTTGTAGAGCTCGTTCTCGTCGCGCCAGCACATGCCATCGCGCCGCTGACGCTCCGTCGCCTCCTCGTAATGGGGCAGCCCGAGATCCTTCTTCCTCAACCCTGTGATGTGCGGCGCCAGGATGACGCAGCCGCTCTGCCCTGTCCAGTGAAGCGCGTCGAGCGCTGCATCGTTCTCCGGCAGGTAAGGGTCGCCGGCGTTTCCAAAGATGCTCTCCACGAAGTCGAGGTTGCTGACCAGACTCGCCGGCGCGAAGAACCGGACCTCCATTCGTTTTTCCGGTTCGCTGCCCGTCGCCGGACAGACCAGCGGCCGCAGAAGAATCGAGACGAACACCTTCGCGCAATCGCTTTGCCCGGCCGTGAACGGGAGTGTCAGGACATCGGCCGGAGGCCGCCATGCCCGTTCAAGAAGCGCGGCGAACGTCTTCCTCGGCACGGCGAGTTTGTCGGCGGGAACCGGCAAGCCATCCTCGACGATGTGGAAGATGCCCTGCGTCGTGCGCCGGTCGCTTCGCGGGTTGTGCAGAACGCCTTGCGCCACCCGGTAGGAGTTGAGATACGGCGAACAGAACGTGTCGCCGTCCGCCGGCAGGGAGACGATGCGCGCCATCCCCGGGCGGTCCAGAACGAATGTCTGCGACGGGAGCCGTGGAGCGCCGCCCGGGCAGACGTCTTTCAGATAGTCGTCCAGGAACTGCTGAACTCTTGCGTCGACCGGCGCAAGCACGTGCCGCAGAAGCAGGTTCTTTTCCTGTGCATGCCGGAACATCGGCCTGACGATTTCGATGAAGTACGGTTCGGACGTACTCGCTGAAACCGGTTGGCCGAGCGCGGCAAGGCGCAGGTTGATGTATCGCAGCAGGTCGCGTTCGTGTTCTGTCAGGGAGGCTGTCGAAATGGGCATGAAGGATGCTCCTTTTCATCGTAGAAGACCCGTCGTTCTTGCGCCGTGGCGAGATCCGTATTCAGCTTTTGGAAACTTGAATGTCATGAACCAGTGGAATCGCCTCCTGAAACGGTTGGTCATTCTCACCCTGATGGATGCGCCGCTGAAATGGCAGCCGGCAATCCAGGCTCAAGGGAGCGCTACCACAGGCTTGTGACCACGATCGAAGAGCGAAAGATGCGCTTCAACGAGTTCATGAACCGGCCCGCGATTTCCTCGCGCATCAATGAAGGCAAGCTGATCGTCGAATGGTTGGACCTGGACACGAGCGACGAACATGTTTCGCCTCATGTCACAAATCACTGACGGCGCGGCTACTTCTTTGGCGGAAACTTTTTGAACATCTTCGAGACTGCCGTATTGATGGTCTTTTCAATGCCTCCGCGCCCGCCGAGCCCTTCAGTATCGAGAGCGACCCACAGCCCTTTCTTCGTTCTTGCGTCGACGAGCCCGACCACCACGGTGCCCTCCCGGTTGTATCGCTGGATGGGGGTCATCGAGGTTGGATACGCGCCCCCATAGTAGTAGTCCACGCCCCACGTCATGATCAGCGCGTCGACCGTGACCGTCCCGCTGCCGATCCCGCCGCACTGAACCATGATGTCTGCGCCGCTGGCGACTTCTGTGAAACCCTTCTCCGTCATCGCGCGCGTCACGGCCGCCTTGATCGCCGGGATGACGGTGTCGTCGTCTTCGATGATGCCCTGCCGGGTAGCGACCCGCGGAGGCGATACGGTGAATGTCTTGTATTTGGCGTAATCGACCCCCGGCGTCGGGAACACTTTCATGTCGCCGGCCTGAGCAAGCGCAGCGGCAAGTGAAGCCGCGATCGCAATGCGGAGAGAGTTCATTGTTTCGTTCCGTAGGGCGGCTCGCCGGCAGGCTCGAGCAGCCAGTCGCCCGGCGCCATCTCGATTCCGGCGATCAGTTCAGCTCCCAGAAACAGGCGCCCCGGCTGGCCCGCCTTCCCCAACCGGTAGAGCGAGTTCTCATTGACGGTAAACCATTCCGGCGTCTCGTTCAACCGAACATAGTTCTTGTCGAAGTTGAGGACGCGCCGATGGCGCGCAAAGTCGAACTGGTAGAGCCGGGGGCCGGGAGCTTCGATGCTCAGGAGCAAACGTCCGTTGTCCTTGACCCCGCCGACCCTCACGCCAGGCGACCATGCAGCCGGACGGACGCCCTGACTCTTCATCAGCGCGTAGATCATCGAGGTCCGGTTGTAGTTGCCTTCTCCATACCAGTACTCGATATGGCCGTCGGGCTTCTGCATCGCCTGCATCACCTTCATTTCGGAATCGATCCAGCCGAGCGCTTCGGGAACCGGTTCGCGGTTGACCAGGTACAGCGCGCTTTCGATCGAATCGGCGTAGCCGTCGAACGAGCCAAGAGGCGTCTCAGGGTTGTTCAGCCGCCCTTCCCAGACATAGTTGCGGTAGTTCGGCAGGTTCTTTAGAACCTTCAAAACGGCGTTGCGGTATTTCTCTTCGCCGGTGCATTGATAAAAGGTGTAAACGGCGCCATAAATGTAACCCCAGTTGTCCGAGAGGCGCGTGTCATACGGCTTCAGCGTCGCCGCGTCCACCTCGTTGTAGAGCATGCCGTGCTCGTTGGCGGACTCGAGGATCCGGTCAAGCATCCGGGCGATCACCGGGCGGTAGCGCGCCGCGCGAGCGCCGCCAAGCCGGTTTTCGAGCGCGAACTGCAAGGTCAGCCCCACCACGGTTTCGTTGCCATGATCGCGAAGCCGCAGCCGCCCGTCACCCTTCTGCGAGGAGAAATCCCACTTGCCGCTGGGTACGCCGTGGTTGCCCGGAAGCACCTCCTCGATGTAGGCGTCGGCGATTCGCCGTCCCCACTCCAGGAACCGCTCCTCGCCTGTCATCGAAGCCAATCGGACCAAAGTCTGCATGAAGTCCCCGTTCAACTCGGCGTCGGCAGCCGGAAGCTTTCCGAACCGGGTTTCAACCGGGGCCTGGGAGATGGCGTCCGCAGTCATGTCGACCATCCGGTAGAACCAGGGCGTCCGGCCGAGGTACTCGGTGACAGCGAGAAGCCCATCCTTGGCATACTCGCCGGCCCCGAAAAGGCTCGGGGGGCCAAGCTTTCCCGTCGACAGCTCAAGATTCCCTGGGACCGAACCCGCGGCCGTCGTGTAGCGGACTTCATTGCGGAGCATCTCCATCATCCGGCCGTGATAGATCTCAGGGCTCGTCAGGTGCGCCGTCAGAATCAGGTACGGGTAGAGGTCGGCGCCGGAATTGTGAGGGGTGTAGAGCCGCAAAGTGTCGCTGGGTCTTGGAACCTTCACCAGTCCAGGCACCCGGTCAGGCAGGAGGAGTGTCTTCGGGTCCGCATGTTTCAGCCAGGCGTCCATGAGCCGCTTCATTGATTGAAGAGTCAAATCGAACGTCCTTCCATTCTCCCGGGCGCGGCGGAACTGAGCCGGGTCATTGCCCCACAGGGCCGAAGCCGTGCAGAGCAGGAGGCAGAAAGTCGCCGGAGTCCTCATATGGCGCTGATCATACCGAAGATCCGCCCGTTGTTGAACTGAAATCCGGGTGGGGCTTGCCGGGACTACCATACAGATAGGTCCAGATAGGCAGCAATGGGTACTTGCCGTTCCAATGCTGTATGTCCAGATGCAGTAACACAGTGTAGGGATATTCGACTAAAGACGTTTTGGTCTGATATTCTGGAGTAGACAGAACCCCCATGCGCGGTTCAGTCATTCCGGGGTGAATCTGTCAACAAAGGTAATCATTCATGCCTAAGACGATCGAAGTGACCGAACTTATCCTGCGCGACGCCCATCAGAGCCTGATGGCGACGCGCATGGCCATGGAAGACATGGTTCCGGCGTGCGAGGACATCGACAAGGCCGGGTATTGGTCCGTGGAATGCTGGGGGGGAGCGACATTCGACTCCTGCATCCGATTTTTGAACGAGGATCCTTGGGAGCGTCTGCGGACGTTCCGGAAGCTCCTGCCGAACTCCCGCCTTCAGATGTTATTGAGAGGACAGAACTTACTCGGCTACCGACACTATGAAGATACGGTCGTTGACCGGTTCGTGGAGAAGGCGGCCGAAAACGGGATGGATGTCTTCAGGGTCTTCGACGCGTTGAACGACATCCGAAACGTCCGCCGGTCGATCAAGGCGGTGAAGAGAACCGGAAAGCACGCTCAGGGCACCATCTGTTACACGGTGAGCCCGCTGCACACGGTGACCGGGTATGTGGAGATGGCGCAGCAACTGGTGGATCTCGGTTGCGACTCCATCTGCATCAAGGACATGGCTGCGCTGCTGAAGCCCAAGCCGGCCTATGACATTGTAAAGGCGATCAAGCAGGCATGCGGCGAAGAAGTTCGGGTACACGTTCATGTTCACGCCACCACTGGCGTGACACTCGTGAGCCTGGCGAAGGCGATCGAAGCAGGCGCGGACTGCGTGGACACGGCGATTTCGAGTCTCTCGCTCGGGCCGGGCCACAACCCCACCGAATCGCTTGTGGAGATGCTGGAAGGGACACCGTTCACGACACGGCTGGACAAAGAGCGGCTGCTCAAGATCAAGGAGCACTTCGCCAAGATCCGCCCCAGGTACCAGGAATTTCTGTCCAACATCACCGGCGTGGAAACCGAAATCTTCGACAGCCAGATCCCTGGCGGAATGATCTCCAACATGGAGAGCCAGTTGAAACAGCAGGGCGCGGCGCACCGGATCAAGGAAGTGCTCGCCGAGGTACCGAACGTCCGCAAGGACTCGGGCTACCCTCCGCTGGTCACGCCGTCGTCGCAGATTGTGGGCACCCAGGCGGTGTTCAACGTGATGATGGGGCGCTATAAGGTGCTGACGGGCGAGTTCGCCGACCTGATGCTCGGCTACTATGGCGCGACTCTGGGCCAGAGGGATCAGGAAGTGGTTAAACTGGCGGCCAGACAATCGAAGAAGGACCCGATTACATGCCGTCCGGCGGATCTGCTCAAGCCGGAGTGGGAAGAACTGCGCGGCGCGGGGTTGAGCCTGAAAGGCTGCAACGGGTCGGACGAAGACGTTCTGACCTACGCGATGTTCCCGCAAGTGGCGCCGAAGTTCTTCTCGACACGTTCTGAAGGCCCGAAGAATCTGGGTAAAGATCCTTCCGCAGCCACGCCAGCCGCGGCCGGCGGCCCCGCGCAGGACACAGGCAAAGGGCCGGTGCTGACCACCATTACCTATGACGTCAAGTTCCAAGGCAAGACCCACAAGATCACGGTGGAGCCGGCCAAAAAGTAACGTGTCGACTCGGGCTTGAGCCGCCGCAAGCCGGAAGCTCGCCCAGGCTGCAACAAGTTTAGAAATTCGAGGTCGAATCATGTCAATTCCATCGATGGAGCAGCGAATCGAGAAGCTGCGGGAGCGTCGCGCCAAGTTAGCGCTAGGAGGCGGCGCGGACAAGCTGGAGAAGCATCGCGCAAGCGGGAAACAGACCGCGCGGGAGAGGATTGAGAGCCTGGTGGATCCCGGCAGCTTCCAGGAGACGGGTCTCTTCGCCGAGCACCGCGCCGTGCTGTTCGGCATGGAAGGCAAAGAGACGCCCGCCGATGGCGTGGTCACCGGCGCGGCCAGTGTGAACGGCCGCCTGGTCCACCTGGCCAGCCAGGACTTCACCGTGCTCGGCGGCTCGGCTGGGGAACTGCACTCCTCGAAGGTCGCCGAGATCATGCTGCAGTCGCTCAAGACCGGCACTCCGTTCGTCTTCATGAACGACTCGGGCGGCGCCCGCGTTCAGGAGGGGATCGATTCGCTCTCCGGATATGGCAAGGTCTTTTACACGAACGTCATGCTCTCCGGCGCGGTGCCGCAGATCTCCTTGATCTGCGGACCTTGCGCGGGCGGCGCAGCCTACTCGCCGGCGCTGACCGATTTCATTATCCAGACCCGCAAGGCGCAGATGTTTATCACCGGCCCGCAGGTGATTAAGCAGGTGACCGGCGAAAACGTCACCGCCGACGAACTCGGCGGGCCGGATGCGCACATGACGCAATCCGGCGTGATCCACTTCATCGCCGAGGACGACGCCCAAGCGATTCTCATTTGCAAGAAGCTGCTCTCGTTTCTTCCCTCCAATAATTTGGAGGATCCGCCGGCCATTGAAGGCACGTACAACTGCGACCCTGACGAGAGTCTGAACAGCGTGGTGCCGGTGGACGGCAAGCGCGGCTACGACGTCCGCGAAGTCATTCTGCGAGTGGTGGACAGCGCCGATTTCCTGGAAGTCCAGGCGGGCTACTCTCCCAATATCGTTGTCGGTTTCGCGAGAATGTGCGGCCGGACCATCGGCGTCATCGCCAACCAGCCGAAGGTGCAGGCGGGCGTGCTCGACATCGACAGTTCGGACAAGGGCGCGCGGTTCATCCGGTTCTGCAACGCGTTCAACATTCCGCTGGTCACTTTCGTCGATACGCCGGGCTTCCTGCCCGGAGTGAAACAGGAATATGGCGGCATCATCCGGCATGGGGCCAAAATGCTGTTCGCCTATTCGGCGGCCACCGTGCCGAAGATCACTGTCATCCTGCGGAAGGCCTACGGCGGCGCCTACCTGGCGATGTGCGCCAAAGATCTGGGCGCCGACCGGACCTTCGCCTGGCCGTGCGCCGAGGTAGCCGTCATGGGCGCGGAAGGCGCGGCCGAAATCGTGTTCCGCAAAGAGATCGCTGACGCGGAAGACAAGGCCAGCAAGCGCAAGGAGATGATCGAAAAGTACCGTGAAGTATTCTCAAATCCCTATGTCGCCGCCGGCCGCCGTCTGGTGGACGACATCATCGAGCCCGCGGAAACCCGGAAGGCGATCGCCCAGGCGCTTGAGTATCTCAATACGAAACGTGAGTTGCGGCCGGCTAAGAAGCACGGCTTGATCCCGCTGTAAGCGCCGCGGAGAACTAGGAGATCCCCGTTATGACGGAAGGACAGACCAAAGACGCAGTCAACGAGCTGGAGAGCCTGAAATCGGCGCTTGCGGCAATTCTGAATCGCATCAGCAGCCTCGAGGCCGCCATCCAGCCCGCCACCGCCGCGCCCGCGGCGCCCGCCGCCGCGCCTCAGCCCGCTGCCGAGCCCGAACCTGAAGAGATCAGCGACGAGGTGATGCTAGCCATCTCGGCCGACGTCGCCGCGTTCCTCGGCGAGCG
>CAYWST010000241.1:0-8649 GCA_964461075.1 uncultured Solibacteraceae bacterium
CTGTCGGCACGGTCACCGCGGCCTTGGGTGGACGTCAGTTGCGGGGCTTTACCGGAGCACCTGATGGAGAGCGAGCTGTTCGGCTACGAGCGGGGCGCGTTCAGCGGCGCCGACACGGCCAAGCCGGGGCTGTTCGAACTGGCGCACACGGGAACGCTCTTTCTGGACGAGATCGGCGAACTGGATCCGAGAATGCAGGTGAAGCTGCTGCGAGTCCTGGACGGGGCGCCGTATTTCCGGCTCGGGGGAGTCAGGAAGATCTCCGTGGACGTGCGGGTGGTTTCGGCGACCAACGTGGACTTGGAAAGAGCGTCGCGCACGAAGCGGTTTCGTGAGGATTTGTATCACAGGCTGAGTCAATTGACCATTCAAGTTCCGCCGCTGCGGGAGCGGCCGGAAGACGTGGAGGCGTTGGCCGGGTATTTTCTGGAACAGGTCATGCCTGGCGCGACCATAACGGCCGCGGCGATGACCTGTCTGAAAAGGCACGATTGGCCGGGCAACGTAAGAGAGTTGAGGAACGTGATCACGCGCGCGGCGGTGGAGGCGGCCGGCACGGCGATTGGGGTTCAGGATCTGGGGTTGAACAACTCCATATCGGATCCGCTGTTGGAAGGGGACAACCTGGACGGCGTGGAAAGAGCGGCGATCTTGCGTGTGCTTGGGCAAGTGCGCGGGCACCGCCAGAAGGCGGCCGATGTTCTCGGGATCTCCAGGAGGACATTGAGCCGTAAACTAAAACAGTACGCGCTCGACAACATGCCTGAACCGATCGACGCGGGCCGGCCGCAATGGGGCCTGCGAGGAAACGACTCAAATGAGCTACCAGGAAAAACGGCGTGAGCCGCGCCATCCCGCTTCCGGGGTGGTCAAATTCCGAATCGCCGGCGAGAGCGGGAAAGTGGTGGAGGCCTCGCTGATCGACGTGAGTCCACATGGATTCAGGGCGGCGCATTCTTGCCCCCGCCTGTCGACCGGGCAGGAGATCTGGTTCGAGTACGGCGGCACCCAGGGGCGCGCGCGGGTCATCTGGACCAGGATTATGGGGATGGAAGTGCAGAGCGGGTTTCTGGTGCTTCTGCCGGCGGCTTGAAACCTCGGATCGTGGAACCCCGTATACTCAATAGTTTGGGGCGTGACGCGCCCCAAACAAGACAGACATGCGAATTTCCTTGTTAATCGCCGCTCTCGGCACGATTGCGTCCGCCGCCCCCGGTCGCGGACCTCTGAGTCAATTGCCCGCCTGGTTCGAGACCGCGGCCGACGGTAAAGCGTTTGTTTCCAGGAACTCTGAGGCCGTCCTGCAAGCTGACGCCAGCGGCCTCGCCTGGCGCCGCGGCGCATCCACGGTCCGGTTCAAGCTGTTGGGTTCGGAGGGGCGCTGGAACTGGACTCCGGCGCAACGCGCAGCGGGGACGGTGAACTATCTGGTCGGACAGGACCGCCGCCAGTGGCGGATCGGGGTGGCGCGGCATGAAGAATTGATTGCAAAGGATGTGTTGCCAGGAGTCGATCTTCACCTCTACGCCTGCGCTGAAGGAATGGAGTACGATTTCGTGCTGACCCGGGGAGTATCGCCGGACGGGATCCGGATCGCCTTCGAAGGCGCCCAAGCCTCAGTCGAGGCGAGCGGAGACCTGGTGGCGGAGGCGGCAGACCTGAGGATCAAACAAAGGGCCCCGGTCGCCTACCAGGCAACTCACGGAAGCCGGACTCCGGTCGAGGCGCGCTGGCGAATTCAGGGGGGCGTTGCAGGTTTTGAGATCGGATCGTTCGATCCCACGCAACCGCTCGTGATCGACCCGGTCATCTCCTATTCGGGCTATCTTGGGGGGACGCTGGTCGACCGGATTAGCGCCGTGACGCAGGACGGAGAGGGCGGGTTCTGGATGACCGGAAGTATTCGCAGCACGATCGCAGTCGTGGAGGGGACAGAGCCTTTTCAGACCGAGAAGAAGGAAGAGAGCGACGCCTTTTTCGCGAGGATCGTCCCGGACGGTCCGGCCTGGCGGTTATCCTACTTCAGCTATATCGGCGGCTCGGGCGATGAGGCGGGAGAAGCCATCGCGTTCAAGGATGGCTTCCTTTATATCGCCGGCCAGACCAACTCGAGCAACTGGCCGCTGGCGGGCGAGGCGTTTCAGCCAACTCTGAAGAGCGTGTTCGACGCCTTCGTGGTGAAAATTGATCCGAGGGCGAACGGCCTTGATGCGCTGTTCTATTCGAGCTACTTCGGCGGGGAGTTGGACGAAACCGTCACTTCGATCGCCGTGGACCCGCAAGACCGCATCGCAGTGGCTGGCCACACCACTTCAACGACTCTGGAGCGCGTTGTCGTAGGGACGGATCTGCAGCCGTCCAATCGGGGGGGAGTGGACGGCTTCTACTTCTTCTGCCAGACGACCGGAAGCGCCCAGGAGAATCTCATCTCGGGCAGCTTCTTCGGAGGAGACTCCACCGATATCATCAGCGCCATCGCGTTCGACGCGGCTGGGAACCTGCTCATGGCAGGCTCGACGTTTTCTTCCGATATTCCGCTTTTCGGGGCCGGCTATCGCAGCGAGCCATTGGGCGGCGGCGACATCATGGTGGCGAAAGTGGATCCGCGGGTGCGCGGATTTGACGCACTGTTGTTAGGAACCTATGTCGGCGACGGCGGTCTGGACGTGGCCACCTCGATGCAACTGGACGCCGACGGGACGATGTGGGTAGCCGGGTACACGCTCTCCAATACCCTGCCAACGACTGATACGGCATACCAGCGAAACAGAGCGGGCGGCGCTGACGCTTTCCTGGCCGGGTTCAACCCGTCAGCCGGAGGCGCGGAGTTCATCCGTTACATGAGCTACTTCGGAGGATCTCAGGACGACGTGCCCTATGGAATCGTGATTTCCACAGGCGGAGAGAAGACTCTGGCCGGTTACACGTACTCCCGCGACCTGCCCTTGAAGGACAACCCGGCAACTCCGGCTGCAGGGCTGAGACAGAGCGATCTGTTCGTCACGCGGATCAACACGAATTTAAGCGGAGCGGCCGGCCTGACCTACTCCATCGTTTTCGGCGGAGCGGGACAGGACGTGGCGTACGGACTCGCGCAGAGCCCGGCGGGCAATCCTTTTATCGCCGGGACCAGCAGTTCGCCGAACCTCGAAAGCGAAGGGACGTCAGCGAAGCCCAACGGCCCGGGCTACACGACGGGTTTGTTTCTTCAACTCGGTCCAACACGCCGCTGAGACTCGACAGGTTCCATCGCCGGATTCGTACAATGGTGTGCGGAGCGCGGCGCCGAAGGTAACCCCGGCGTTAGCCGCCGCGCCGTACTAGATGAAAAGCGGTTTCCGACGGGAATTCCAGGGCCTATCGACTCATGCACTCATTGACCAAACGCTATATTGGCGCGATGTGCGCGGCAGCCATCGCGGTTGTGCTCACGGGCTGTGCAAAGAAGGAAACTGCGGCGGCCAAGAAGGAGACGGGACCTGTCGCCGTTCGCGTCGGCAAGGTCGGCTCCAGGACCATCACGCGATCCGTAGAGAGCGTCGGCACGCTGTTTCCATTCGATGAGGCGATCATCAGCGCGGAGATTGACGGCCGGATTGAATCGGTGAGCGCAGACCTCGGCGACCTGGTCCCGCAGGGATTCATTCTTGCCAGAATCAACGATGAAGAGCAGCGGTATCTGGTCGCCCAACAGGAAGCGCAATTGAGACAGTCCCTCGAGAGGCTTGGACTCAAGGACGAAAACGACAGGGTTAAGGACGTCACGCAGACACCGGACGTCCGGCGCGCAAAAGCGGACCTTTACGAGGCCGAGACGCGATACAAACGGACTCGCGAGCTTGTCGACCAGGGCATCGGCCCGAAAAGCGACCTGGACCAGGCGCAGGCGCGTTTTCAGAGCCTCCAGGCCGCCTACGACCAGACGCTGAACCAAACCAGAAACCTGATTCAGGAAGTTCAGAGATTCAAGGCGTCACTCGAACTGCAGCGGAAAAAACTGCGCGACGCCGCTGTCCGCGCGCCGTTCGCCGCTTACCTGAAAGAGCGGCAGGCCGTGGCCGGCGCGTTCGTGCGGGCCAACACACCGCTGTTCACCTTGGTGAAGATCGATCCGCTCCGGCTGCGGATTGAAGTGCCCGAGCGGATGGCTCCATGGGTCAAGATCGGCCAGGCGGCTCAAGTCACGGTGGAAGCATACGCCGACCGGGTCTTTACGGGCCGCGTGTCGCGCATTGCCCCCACAGTCGACCAGGCCAAGCGGACCTTCATCGTCGAAGCTTTGATCGAGAACGGCAGGAACGAGTTGAAGCCGGGCTCTTATGCTCGTGCAAAACTCACGACCGACAAAGTTGAGTCCGTCCGTGTCGTCCCGGCCAGAGCTTTGAACTACGTGCTTGGCAGCAACAAGGCGTACGTGGTGAAGACGGACCAGACCATCGAGGCGCGCGACGTGAAGGTAGGAGACCGCTTCCCCCAGGAAGTCGAGATCCTGGAAGGTCTCGAAGAAGGCGAAACGGTAGCCATCTCGGCGTTGAGCCGTCTCGACACGGGCCAAAAAGTCAGAATTCAGGCTGGAGACGCGCCGAAGAAAGGTCCACCTCCTCAGCCGCAAACCTAGCGGCGAATCTGACAAAATAGAGACAGATGTCCGAATCAGACCCGCAGATGCACGCGGGCCGGGTGTTGGCTTTTCTATCCGCTGTTCTCTTCTCGAGCCAGATCCTGCCCGCACAATCAACGCCGCAGTTGCCGGTGGTGCGCGAATCCGTCGTGGTGACCGGGACGATGGATCCGGTCCCGCTGGAGGAGGCGGACCGGAGCCTTCAACTCACCCCGGTGCGCGAAAACTCGGCCCTCTTTACAACATTCGTCGATGCTTTGCGGCTCGACACATCGCTGGATCTGCGCCAGCGAGGGCCGAACACCATTCAGGGCGACCTCTCAATTCGCGGAGGCAGTTTTGGGCAGACGCTGGTGCTCGTGAACGGGCGGAGGATGAACGACCCGCAGTCGGGTCATCACCACATGGACCTGCCGGTTCCGCTACAAGCCATCGAACGGATCGAAGTGATGAGGGGTGCGGGGTCGACATTCTACGGGTCCGATGCGATCGGCGGAGTGGTCAACGTGATCACCAGGCCCGCCGAGGTAAACGAGTTTCGGGCGCGCGCGGGCGCCGGCAACTTTGGGAGCAACCAGGAAGCGTTGGCGTGGTCGGGTTTGCGGAAGAACTGGAGCCAGCAGTTGTCGGTGGGGCGGGAGTTCTCGACGGGCTTTCAGACGAACCGCGACTACCGGGCACTGGCGGCTTCGTCGGCGACTCGGCTGGGTACGAAGCTTGGGTCGACGGATCTCGATCTGGGCTACTCGGACAAACCCTTCGGCGCGCAGGATTTCTACGGGCCGTATCCGTCGTGGGAGCGGACGAAGAGTTGGATGGCCAGTCTGAGCCAGAGCATTGGGGAACGGACCACGGCCGCGTTCACCTACCGGCGGCACACGGATCTCTTCTACCTGTTCAGAGACAACCCGCAGCGATACCAGAATCATCATGTGGCGCAAAGCTGGCAGGCAAGCCTGCGGCGCAGGGAGCCGCTGACGAATACGGCAACGTTTTCGTACGGGCTCGAAGGCGTCGGCGAAAACATTCACAGCTCGAACCTCGGACTTCACTCGCGGGCGCGTGCGGCGGCGTATGCGGTGCTGGATATGCGGGTGGTCAAGAGGTTCTCCTTTACCGCTGGCGTGAGGGATGAGACGGTCAAAGGGCTGCCGGGACAAATCAGTCCCTCATTCGCGGCAGGGTACTGGGCGGCTTCGACGTTGAAACTGCGAGGCGGCGCAAGCCGTGCGTTCAGGCTGCCGACGTTTACGGACCTGTACTATCGCGATCCGGCAAACATCGGCAATCCGGCGTTGCGGCCTGAGTCGGCGTGGAGCTACGAAGGCGGCGCAGACTGGAGGCCGTCGGGCGCGTTGAGAGTTTCGGGAACCGTGTTTCACCGCCGCGAGACGGACGGCATCGACTACGCCAAGAACCTGCTGACGGAACCATGGGTCGCAATGAACGTCAACCGCCTGCGATTCACAGGCCTCGAAGTCTCGGCGGGCTGGCGATGGAAATCACAAGTGTTCGACTGGGGCTACACCGGGCTCCACGGCGCCGCAGGCGCCAAGGAATTCACTTATTCGAAGTACGTGTTCAATTACCCGGCGCACTCCGGGATCTTCTCGTGGACGGGCAGCTTGAAGAATCTGACGGCGCGGACGCGAGTTGGCGCGCTGGAGCGGCTGAACCGGTCGC
The DNA here is from genome assembly GCA_964461075.1 of uncultured Solibacteraceae bacterium. GTDB lineage: Bacteria > Acidobacteriota > Terriglobia > Bryobacterales > Bryobacteraceae > JACADU01. Next base: position 6,305 of record CAYWST010000241.1, read on the forward strand.
CCTACGGATTGTGGGATGTTTTCCTGGCCTGGAACAAGGGCGCGGTGCGGCCGTATTTTCAAGCGGCGAACATCACCGGCACCCGATATCAGGAGATCCCCGGAGTCGCAATGCCGGGGCGGACGCTGATGGGAGGGGTGGAGGTGGTGTGGAGGGGCCGCTAACGGCTGATAAAGTGGGTTGGGGTTCGATTCTTATGGGCTTGCGTTGTCTTCTTGGATGTCTGATCATCGCCGGCTTGGCGGGCGCGGCGGCGCCGGTTGACGTTCTGATCTACGGCTGCACCTCCGGGGGCGTCGCGGCGGCGATTCAGACCAGGCGGATGGGCAAGACGGTGCAGATGGTCTGCCCTGAAAAGCACTTGGGCGGCCTGACCGCCGGCGGGCTCGGGTTCACCGACACGGGCAACAAGGCGGTGATCGGAGGGATTTCGCGGGAGTTTTATCACAGGGTCTGGCAGCACTATGCGAAGCCTGAATCGTGGAAGTGGCAGAAGCGCGAACAGTACGGGAACAAAGGCCAGGGAACGGAGGCGATCGACAAGGGCGCGAGGACGATGTGGATCTTCGAGCCGCACGCGGCCGAAGGAATCTTCGAGGCGTGGGTGAAAGAACTCCGGATTCCAATCGTGCGCGATTCATGGCTCGACCGCGAAAAGGGCCTGGTGAAAAAGGGCGGCCGGATCGTCTCCATCCGAACGCTGGACGGAAAACTCTATGCGGCCAAGGTGTTCATCGACGCGACGTACGAAGGCGACCTGATGGCGGCGGCCGGAGTGGATTACCACGTGGGCCGCGAATCGATCCGGACGTACGGAGAAAAGTGGAACGGGGTGCAGACCGGCGTTCTGCATCACCGCCATCATTTCGGCGCCGTGAAGACGCCGATTTCACCCTATGTGATCCCGGGCGATCCGAAAAGCGGCGTTCTTGCACGGATCAGCACGGAACCTCCCGGCAACTACGGCGAGGGCGACAAAAAAGTGCAGGCCTATTGCTTCCGCATGTGCCTCACGCAGGTCCCGGAGAACCGGGTTCCCTTCCCCAAGCCCGCCGGGTACGATCCGAAGGAATACGAACTGCTTCTTCGCATCTTCTCGGCCGGCTGGCGCGAGACGTTCGACAAGTTCGATCCCATTCCCAACCTGAAGACGGACACGAATAACCACGGGCCGTTCAGCACGGACAATATCGGGCGCAACTATGACTACCCGGAGGCGTCCTACGCCCGGCGGCGCGAGATCATTCAGGAGCACATCAATTACCAGCAGGGGTGGCTGTACTTCATCGCCAATGACCCGCGCGTTCCGGAAGATGTCCGAACAGAGTTCGCCAAATGGGGCCTGGCGAAGGACGAGTTCACCGATAACGGCAACTGGCCTCATCAGATGTACGTCCGCGAGGCGCGGCGGATGATCGGCAGGTACGTCATGACCGAGAATGAGCTCTTGAAGCGCAGGGCTACGCCGGAGCCTGTTGGAATGGGATCGTACGGGATCGACTCGCACAATGTCCAGCGCTACATCACGCCTGAAGGGTACGTGCAAAACGAAGGGGACATCGGCGTGAGCACGCAGGGTCCGTACCAGATTTCGTACGGGTCGCTGGTGCCGAAGAAGGGGCAGGCGTCGAATCTGCTCGTGCCGGTGTGCGTTTCGAGCTCGCACATCGCTTACGGCTCGATTCGAATGGAGCCGGTGTTCATGATTCTCGGTCAATCGGCGGCGACGGCGGCGGCCATGGCGATCGACGGGAACCTCGATGTGCAGGACGTCCCGTACGAGAAGCTTCGGGAGCGGCTGCTGAAGGACGGGCAGGTGCTGGAATATTCGGCACGGTAGCGATTCGCCGCTACAACCTGTGCAGTCTCACCCTGCGCCAATAGCTGCACCAAGACATGCGAGTCAGCGGCGGGCATGTTTCTCGCGCATCCCGCGCTCGATCGCGGCTTTCATCCCGGCGAGCGACTTCCGAGCGGGTTTGCCCTCGGGGAATAGAACCCGATGGATGTCATGCGAACTGTAACGCCCCTCTCGCCGGACGACGATGTCGCCGCCAACCTCGAACCACGCGAGCGTCGAACCGGGTGAGATCCCAAGCTTCCGGCGCACTTCGGCAGGTATGGAGATCTGGCGCTTGGATGACATCCTGGATCGCGCAAGCGGAATTTTCATGGTGTGTGTCAAGTTTCGAGCTTCGTGGTCATCCGGTCCAGGATGGCGCGGTCGATTTCGTAGCCGAGCCCGGGCTTAGTCGGCGCGTAGACGTAGCCGTCGGGGGCGACGCGAATGCGGTCCTTCATGTAGGGGCGATCGCCGAGTTCCTGCGGGACAGTCATTTCGAACC
>CAYWST010000242.1:0-8646 GCA_964461075.1 uncultured Solibacteraceae bacterium
GTATCGGACCATGTGCGCCTGGCGGTAGACGGGACGGTCCGTGTAGGCGACGCCGTGGAGCCGCTCTTCGGGCGCCGATTGAATAGCGTGACCGCTGCCGGTTGAGAGCGCCACATCCTCGCCACTGCGCGCCATGACGATGACGCCCTGCGCGGAGGCGTCCTTGACGTCCGCAACGGCCAGTCCGCCGGCGTCCGGCTCGCGGTCGCTCAGCAGCTCGCGCGATGCGGTGTCGAAGACCTTCACGCGCACGTTTCGCGCGGTTTGTCCGGTGTTGCGATCCACAGTCCAGGCCAGCAGTTGACCGGGCGCGCCCTTCACCACCAGCGCCAGGTCCGTGACCGAAATGATCGTGGTCGCCGTCAGCGTCCCGTCGGTGGCCTCCAGCACATAGAGACCTTTTTTCTCGACGCGAACGGGCACCGTCACCGCGGACCAGCGCTGCTTTGTCCGGACCGGCACATCCCAGCTTCTGACCAGTTGCTGCCGGTTCAACGGCGTCCCCGGAACATACTGCTCCCGCGCCTCCGGCGGTTTCCTCTTCTCCTGCCACAAACGGATCTCGGCCCGCTGCTCCGGCGTATACTGGGCGCGGGCCAGATCGCGAAACCGCGCCCACCAGCCGCGCTTCCATCGCGCAAACTTCTCGATGGGCGTTTTCGCCGCCGGCGACCGCCGCCACGATCCCCCGAAGCCATGCGGGTCCGGCAGCCCCAGGAAGAACTTTTCGATGTCGTTCACCTTATACAAGCGAAATTCGAGGGTCCGGATGTTGGTGGCCTGAACCTGCACCCGCGCCTCGTCGCCCGGTCGGATCGATCCGCTCGTCTGCAGGCTGAACCATGGCTTCTCGTCGCGCTCCTGCGCCGGCATCGAAACAGCGAACAGCAAAGCCGCCGCGCTGATCCAACCGTGAACGCTCCTCATTCGCTTCCTCCGCGCAGCACGTTCCACCGATATACCCCTTGAAACGCAGGATTGCCTTCCACCGGGCGCCAGCGCGGCTCCGGATGCCGCAGCAATTCCTCAATCGCAGGCCGCCTCATCTCTCCGGGGTCCGCACTTACCGGACCCGTATGATACACCACAAAGGGGCCCGGCTCGCCGGTGGCGAGGCTCGCTCCCAGGTACACCATCATATGAAAGCCTCCAACCACCTGCGCCTGGCGGAAGAAAAGAAGATCGCCCGGCAGGGCAGCTTCCATCCGCTTGGCGAGGTAGAAGGAGTTGTGCCGCATGAGATGCCCGGCATCGGCGAAATGGGCAGGCCCCTCTTCGCCCGTCTCGAACAGCGGCGCAATACCGCGAGGAACCTCGGGAAGCGGCGGCGGGGCGGGGAAGCCCCACTGTGCAAGCCAGCGGCCATCGTGCTTTCTCAGCGCTTCCCGGTAGGCGAAGCGGGCCAGCGAAGAGCAGTCCTTGACTTCCTTGGGGCGGCTCTCCGGGGGCAGATGATAGACGATATCCGCCAGCCAGCAGAACCAGCCGCGGAAAGCGCGCGCGCCCGCTCCGCCGAGTCCTGGCCCAACTCCAGCCGCCAGCACCAGCCACTCGCGCCGCCGCATCGCTTATCCATGATACGGCACCGGGTTGAGCGAAGCAGCCAGTTACGCCGGCCAGCCGCCGATCGCGGCCAGAATCGCCTCCCACTCGCCGGCACTGAGTTTTATGCGGGGCGCCACGGGCGCTCTGCCGATATTCAAAGCCTTTGTCAAAGCTCCCACCGGGCCGTCCATCCACATCAGCGGGGTTTGTGGTCTTACGTAGCGGACCCGAACGCGCCACGCATGGCCGCCGCCCTTGCCACCGTCGAGCCAGTACCGGTTGTCAGCATCCGACAGCCATTTCTTCTCATCGACAACTTCACCCAGGGCCGCCAAGCCGCACATTGGGTCCTTCCCCTTGACCTTCCAAATCAGCACTCGGTCTCCAGGCCGGATGTCGGTACCTTTCGCGACTTCCCAGAGATCCGTCTCTAATTCCTGAATCGCATCCAGAATCCTGTAGTGTTGCGGGCTGGAACGCAGCCTCCAGTACCGGATTTCGCGTGATGCCGTGACTGTTGTCTGTGACATGCTTGACACCTATTCGCCTATCGGCGGACAAATCATCTCCCTTTAGCTGAAAGCCCTGCAAAGTTTACAATCCTGGATAGTCCGTATTATTGGAGGAAGTACGGCGTGCCACACCTTGCAGTGAATGTACTTCTCTTCGTGCCGTTGTCCGTCTGCGCCATGAGCCAGGCGGACCCGAATCAGCGCCTCCCCGTCACTCTCACCGCCGGGCAAATCAATCCGGACCGCCCGCGGCGGCAAGACTTGCCACGTCGTCGCCGCCGCCACCGGAACCAGACCTCGGCCGTATCCTGACTCTGTGTACCTCTTCGTTTACGGCTCTCTCCGTCGCGGCCAGGGCGCCATGGCTGATTTCCTCTAGCAGCACGCGGATTTCGCCGGCGCAGCCGTCATCCGGGGGCGTCTTTTCGATCTGGGCCCTTATCCCGGCATGGTTGAAGGTCCGGGCATCGTGCATGGCCAGCTCGCCCGGCTGCATACTCCCGGCCGAACGTTGCGCGTACTGGATCTCTACGAAGGAGAGGATTACGTGAGAAGCCGCGCCACAGCCTGGCTTGAGTCCGGCGAACCGGTGGAGGCGATGGTTTATCTATATCGCGGTAGCCTTGAAGGCGCCGCTCCGGTCGAGTCCGGCTCCTGGCCGGAGATCAATTCCGAGTAATAGCTCGCCGTCGAAGTCAACTCGCCCCGAATCAGCGCCTGGGTGGCCCGCTGCTGCGCGAGCGCGATGAGCGCGCCGGGGGCAAGCGATCGGGTTTGCGAATCGTGATCCACATATGCGAAGAAGTATCTCGTCCAGAACGGAGACACGAACAGGAAACCCGCCCATCTGGCGATACCGTGCCACAGTCTCAGGTGCTTTTGGTCCAACGGCGCCCAGAAAGAGTATGCGTCCCGGGCGAAAACATGAGCGTAATTCTCGAACGTCGAGGAAGGCGCGGTCTTGTAGAGCCACGTCTCCCCGAGGGCGAGCATCACGCCTCGGGGCTCGACGATGTTCCGCAGTTGTTCTACCCGTTCGATCAAATCGGCGAGCACCGGATAACTGTGCACGTTCAAAATGCTGAGACTCACCGTGTCGAGTAATTCCTCCGCGCGGGCCGCGTAATCCGGCAGCCAGAGGCCAAAGCCGGCCCCGAGCAGGATGCGGCGGCGGATACAATGCGGCGCGAGATTTCGAACCAGGAAGCGCACCATCTCCCCGTAACGTTCCAGCACCGGCATGCCGGTGTTGCGAGCCTCGGTGTCGGGCTCGTTGCAGATGGTCAGGTAGTCCGGCTGGAGTTCGCCGGCGATGACCGTCAGCATCTCGAGGCGGGTTTTCAAAAAGCTCTCCCAGGAGAGGGAACGATAGTAGGAGCCGGCCTGGACGTTGGAGAACTCCGGCTCGTTGAAGATGGTGGCGCTCTCGATCTCAACGTGGAATCCGAGTTCGCGCGCTTCCGTGATGACGCCGCGGTAATAATCGAGGTAGGCGTCGAACACGCCCTTGTCGGCGTGGAAGGACGGCGCCAGCAGCGGATAGTTGATGTCGAAGCTGATCGCCTTTAATCCGAGATCGCTCAGCCGCTTCAGAAACAGCGAGGCCAACGGCCGTGCTTGCTCTGAGAGCAGCGCCTGTCCGGAATTGGAGTTCGAGTAGAGCGCGCTGCCGCCGAAGAGAACTTCGTTCGCCGGTCCATCCATCCGGGCGTCGAGTTTGGCCAGCGACAGGTTCAGCTGCCTGTCGAGCGAGTCATAGAGCGCTGCGTATTCGTCTGGAACCCGGATACCGCCGCCGTTGGCGCGCAGGGGGCTCGAGACCGCCGCGGCGCTCAGCGCGCCAAGCATCGTACGCCGGGTCAACATTCTGTCTCCTGATCCTCTACTCCTGCCGACGACTGCCACACCTGTGGAGATTACGCCTAAGGTCTTTTCTCCGCCATGCCCTCCCCGCGGCTCTCAACCCAACCGTCCTTAGGCCGGCAGCCTGCCGAAAACGCCCCGCAGCGCCTTGTGCACGCCGTGGAACCATTCCGTCTTTTCGAGCCACATCATCGGGCACTCGCCCTCTACGGTTTCGAGCCCGTGGCGTTTCGCGGCAGCCACCGCTTCCGGCGTCGCGCAACCAGGGCCCACCGACCCGTACAGCCACACCTTTTTGACACCCGCCGCCGCGCACTCCTCCACCACCTTGGCCGCCGCCGCCGGCGGAGTCACGATCAACGCCGCGGTTGCGGCCGCCTGGCCGACACTCGCCACCGCTTCGACGCCGTCTATCTGCGGGGCCACTGGGTGAACCGGCGCCAGCACATAACCACGGTCTCTGAAAGCTTTCCACAATGCCCGGCTGAAATGTTTCGGGTTCCGCGACACGCCCACCATGGCGATCCGGCGTTCGCTCAGGAAACTGTCAATGGCGCTCCGTGTGGTCATCTACCGGCATCGTATACCAGTTCGCCGTCCAGCCATGTTCTCCGGATTGAAATGGACCTGGCCGCGGGGTCGAAATCGAACTCCACGACATCGGCCCGGTCGCCCGGAACCAGTCCCCGCTGCCGCCCTGAGATCCGGCCGACCCGGGCCGGATTCCGCGAGGCCATCGTCACCGCCTCTCTCAGGCTCAACCCGGGGAGCCGCATGAGAGCTTCCAGCCCGCGGTCCATCCGCAGTGCGCTCCCCGCGAGTCTTCCGCCATACAGCAATGTCACCTTGCCCTCGGCGTGGAGCCGCACCGGCACTTCGCCCAGCGTGAACTCGCCCGGCTCGCATCCCGCGGGCATGACAGCGTCGGTAATGAGCACGCAGCGCTCAACGCCTTTTGCCCTGAACGCCGTCTTCATGAAATCCGCATCCAGGTGAATGCCGTCGCAGATGAAGCTGGCGGCGAGGCGATCTTCCGCCAACTGCGTCCAGAGGTAGTTTGGGTGGCGCGGCAAGACTGAATGCGCACCGTTGCCGAGATGGGTTGAGAGCGTCGCCCCCGCGTCGACCGCCGCGCGAATCTGGTCCGCGTCCGCCTCCAGGTGGCCGATCGCCGCGACCACGCCCTGCCGCACGAGAAACTCGATGTACTCCGGCGCTTCAGGCCACTCGGGGGAGACTGTCACCAGCCGCACCAGCCCCTCGGCCGCCTCCTGCCAGCGCAGAAACTCGTCCTTGGCCGGCGGGCGGACGTGTTCTCGCGGGTGGGCGCCGCGAGGCCCGTCTACCGGCGAGATATGCGGCCCCTCCACGTGAAAGGCCTCCATCGCGCGGCCATGCGGCAACTCCCGGCGCGCCCGCGCCAGATTGCGGAGCGCGCCGAGGATCCGCCGTTCCGGCCCCGTGATCACCGTGGGGAACAGCCGGGTCACCCCCGCCGAAAATTGGAACTCGAGCGAGCGCGCGATCCGGTCGAGCGGGCACTCGGGATCGTTATAGTCCGCGCCGGCGCAGCCGTTGACTTGAATGTCCACGAAACCCGGCGCCAGCCAGGGCCCCGCCTCAGGCCGCATGATCTGCTCGTCCACCGCGGTCAGGGCCTGCGCGCCCTGCACCTCCACCCAGGCGCCGGTCGACGTATCGAAGCCGCGTGTCCGGATGCCCACAACATTACCCTCAACTTCTGTTTTATTCACAGCCTCTCCACAGAAGCGGATCGCCAACCCGATCAAAACAAGGCAGGTTATATCTGTTGAAAACCGCGCTCGAAGGGCCTCCCAACGCTGGCGCGCATCCCATCGGAACGTCTAGGCTGGTACTCGTCTGGCCGGCAGCGGCTCGGATAAAGTGAATCTCGGGGGAGGTTGACATCCCGCAACTGCTGCCGGCCATTCGCATTTGAGATGCGCCTCGAATCAGGCGACGACGGGGGCGCTCTGTGGCACAGGCGTCAGCCAACCGTGCCGGTCAGCGGATCTTCCTTCGACGATTTCGAAGAACGCCTTCTGAATCTTCTCTGTGATTGGGCCGCGCCGGCCCGCGCCCACCGTGATCCGGTCCACGCTGCGCACGGGCGTGACTTCAGCGGCCGTCCCCGTGAAGAAGATCTCGTCGGCCAGGTACAGCAGCTCGCGAGGAATGACGCTCTCGATCACGTTGTGTCCGAGTTCCGCGGCAAGCGTCATCACCGTGTCCCTGGTGATGCCCGGGAGCACGCAGGAAGCCAGCGGCGGCGTGTAAATTTTGCCGTCGCGAATGACGAACAGGTTCTCGCCGGAGCCCTCGCTGAGCTTTCCCTCGCTGTCGAGGGCAATGCCTTCGGCGTAGCCGTTCAAATGCGCTTCCATCCGGATGAGCTGCGAGTTCAGGTAGTTGCCTCCCGCCTTCGCCATTGGCGGCAGCGTGTTCGGCGCAATCCGGTTCCACGAGCTGATACACACATCCACGCCCTGCTCGAGCGCCTCCGCCCCGAGGTACTTGCCCCACTCCCAGCAGGCGAGGAAAACCTCTGTCGGGTTGTTCGTCGGCATGACACCCATCGCGCCGTATCCCCTGAGGATGATCGGCCGGATGTAGCACGACCGAAGCCGGTTGACGCGGACCAGCTCCACCTGCGCCTCCATCAGATCCTCAAGCGAAAAATCCACTGGCGTGCGGTACACCTTGGCCGAGTCCAGCAGCCGCCGCGTGTGCTCGCGCAGCCGGAAGATGGCCGGGCCCGCAAGCGTCTCATAGCAGCGAACGCCTTCAAAGACGCTGCTGCCGTAGCTGACGACGTGACTGAGAACGTGGATCTTCGCCTCGTCCCAGGCAACGAATCGTCCGTTATGCCATATTTTCTCTGTGGGCGTCATAAAGTTATTATGCCAGCCTGTGCGGATTCGCATCGCCCAGGACGGGTGGTTGCGTCTAATACTCTGAGGGACTATCGATGCGAAAGAGATTGACCGGCGCCATTGTTCTGACCGCCCTTGTCCTGCTGGCCGCGGGCCAGAAAAAGCTCCCCAAGCCCGGGTGGAACCTGTTCAGCAAAGAACAGGACGTCCAAATGGGCCGCGAGTTCGCCAAGCAGATCGAACAACAGTTCCACGTCGTCAGCAACAAAGAGCTGACCGACTACGTCAACCGGATCGGCATGCGCCTGGTCGACCGCGGCGGACTCGAGAAGTACCCGTTCTTCTTCAAGGTCGTGCAGGAAGATTCCATCAACGCTTTCGCCCTGCCCGGCGGGCCGATGTATGTGCACACGGGCCTGATCAAAGCCGCCGACAATGAAGGCCAGTTGGCGGGCGTACTCGCCCACGAGCTTTCTCACGTCGTCCTCCGGCATGGCACCAACCAGGCGACGAAGGCCAACGCCACGCAGCTTATCGCCATGCTCGGCGGCGCGGTGCTCGGCTCGGGTTCGCTCACGGGACAGCTCGCCCAGCTCGGCATCGGGCTTGGGGCCAACAGCGTCCTGCTGAAATTCTCCCGCGGCGCCGAAAGCGACGCCGACCTTCTCGGCGCGCACGCCATGGCCAAGGCCGGCTACAACCCGGTTGAGATGGCGCGGTTTTTCGAGAAGCTTGAGGCCGAGACCGGCAAGCGCTCCGGGGTGGCCGAGTGGTTCTCCAGCCACCCGAATCCAGGCAATCGAGTGAAAAGCGTCGAAGAGCAGTTGCCTTATATGGCACGCGGTCCCTATGACGCTTCAGAAGGCGATCTGCAGAAGATGAAGGCGATCGTCGCGAAACTACCGCCCGCGCCCAAGAAGCCCGGCGGCGCCAAGGGGTCCGGGCAGGGAAGCGGCCAAGGGGGGCCGGGGCCTCTGCCCAGCGCCCAGAAGCCCGTTTCCATCTCGATGTCCGCGAATACCGTCACCTATCGCGGAGGCGCGTTCTCCATCAGCCACCCGGATAACTGGAAGGCCTCTTCCGGCCAAAACTCGGTCACCATTGCGCCGGCGGAAGGACTGGTTGAGGGCGGACACATCGGCTTCGGGATGATCATCAGCGCTGCGAGATCGCAACGCCGGGTCAATCTGCGCCAGGACACCGAGCAACTGATCCGGCAACTCGCCCAGAATAACAGCAACGTGAAGCTCGAAAGCCAGCCCGAGAGCATCACTGTCGCCGGTTCTCCCGCTTTGGTCACCCGGCTCACTTCGGACTCCCCCTACGCCAACAACCGGGAAACCGACGTGGTCATCACCATCGACCGAGGGAACGCCCTCTTCTACCTCATCTGCATTGCGCCTGAGCCGGATTTCCAGCGGCTGGAGCCGGGCTTCCAGAGCATGGTCAGGAGCATCCGCTTCGAGTGAACTACGACGCGGTCCTTTTCGACTTCGACGGCGTCCTCGCCGACACGGAGCCCCTCCACTTCCAGGCTTGGCAAAAAGTTCTGGAGCCGGCCGGCGTTCCGTTGAACTGGCAACTTTATGTTGAACACTGTATCGGATTGGCTGATAAGGAGATGGTTGAAATGCTGGGGCTCCTGGCCGACCCACCTAAACCAATCTCTGAATTATGGCCACTGTACTCCTTGAAAAAAGATATCTTTCAGACTCTTACATTCTCCGCGCAGCTCATTCCGGAATCCACTCTTGAGGCGATTAAGCAGATTCAAAACAGGCAGTTAGGTGTTGTTACCTCAAGCGCCAGACGAGAAATCGAGCCGATCCTCG
>CAYWST010000243.1:0-8642 GCA_964461075.1 uncultured Solibacteraceae bacterium
ACTTTCAGCCGCCGTTCGTCGTCCTCGTGGCGGGCGACATGATCCACCTGGAGCTTCTCGGCGATCTGCGCGATCCGGATCGCGGCGGCATGCGCTTGCTTCTTCAGCTCGATCTGAGCTTGCAGTTCCCGCGTGACAGCGTCGGCTTCCTCGGCGGCGAGGCGGAACTTCTCGCGTTGGATATCGCTGCGGACTTCGCCTGTCTTCAGGTCGAGTTTCGCCTTCTCGCTGGTCGCCTGGGCCCTTCTCAGACGCTGCCTCAGGTCAGTCAACTCGATCTCATGCTGAACGCGGAGTTTCCTGAGCGCGATCCTGCGATCTTCGAGCATGTCGCGAACGTCGTCGAGGTGATCGCGGATCTGTGTTGGATCAAATTCAGCGATAATGTCGCCCTTGCGGACAACCGATCCGTTGCCGGCCAGGCGGATGAGGCTCATGGCTCGTTCCGATTCCGGGCCGCGCAGAAGGGGAGCGACGATCACTGCGTACTCGCTGGCGGCGGTGGTGCCGCTGACGCGGGCGCGAACTTCGAGATCGGAAACGCGGGCCTTGACGGTCGCGACAGGGGGCGCCTGACGGGCGGCGGTTTCTTCCTTCAACTGAACGAGGCCGGCCCAAACGCCGCCCACGATCACGATCGTCACCAGGAAAGCGACCCACCCCGCGGAGGAGCGCGTTGGCGGCGCCTCGGGCGACTGAGGGGACGCGGCGGTTGCCGGGATTCCTACCTTGAGAGGAGCGGACATCGATCTACCCTATCTATTCATCAATATCAGACTTCTGAGTCCGAGACCAGACTTTCTGTTGCCGGACCGTCGTGCAGAGCAGCACAGGATGGTGCAAGCTGGAATAGAGAGTCCAACTCCAAGATACCAAGAATAGCCTTGTTTCGAATGCCCATCAAACGTAATGGCGCCGGGCGGCCGGCGATTGAATCAGTGACGCCGATGGCCGGGATCCCAGGCGGCGAAGTGGCCATCCGCGGAGCCGGCTTTGTTCAGGGGCCGCGTCCGACGGTGACCTTTGGCGGCGCTGAGGCGACGCTGGTCGTCGGATCGGATTCGTTCGTCATCGCGCGCGTCCCCGACGGCGCGGCAACGGGCGACATGGTTGTGGACAATGGCGAAGCGCGCAGCGAGCCGATCGCGTTCCGGATGGGCAGGATTGTCGCAGACAGCCTTCACCCGGTCGCCAATCCGTGGGTCGATCGCCTGGGCAATGTGTACTCGACATTCAGCGGGTCGAGGGGGCAGAAGACTCCGGTTTCGGTGTACCGGATCGATCCGGCGCGGGAGATGACGCCGTTTCTCTCCGATCTGATGAACGCGACAGCGATCATCGGCGCGCCCGACGGGGAATCGCTGTACGTCTCATCCCGGTTCGACGGCATCGTGTACGAGGTGACGCCATCCGGCGTCATGAGCGTGTATGTGGAAGGCATGGGCGTAGCCACGGGTCTCGCGCTGGATGAGGCCGGGAACCTCTTCGTCGGCGACAGATCGGGGACGATCTTCAAAGTCAGCCCCGACCGGCAGATCTACGTCTTCGCGACACTCGAGCCTTCCATCGCGGCCTACCACCTGGCCTTCGGCATGGATGGCTGGCTCTATGTCAGCGGCCCGACGACATCGAGCTACGACGCGATCCACCGCGTCGCTCCGACAGGCGAGGTCGAAACCTACTTTCGAGGGCTCGGCCGGCCGCAAGGCATGGCTTTCGATTCCGCCGGCAATCTCTATGTTGCTGCGTCCTGGCGGGGAAAACGTGGAATTATCAGGATCACGCCGGAGCGTGAGGCGTCAATCTTCCTTTCGGGACCCAACATCGTGGGGCTCGCCTTCGGACAGAAGGGAAAACTGTTCATCACCACCACGGGGGCGCTTTACGAGGCGGCAGTCGGCATCGAGGGGGCGATCCGGCTGGCATGAGAGGAGTCCGGGCGGAAATCATCGCAGTCGGCAGCGAGATGCTGACTGAGACTCGGGTCGACACGAACTCGCTTTGGCTGACAGGCGAACTCAATAAGCTTGGCGTGGAAATAAGCCAGAAATGCGTGGTCGGCGACGATCGGGACCTGCTCGCCGCCGCGGTGGCTGGGGCGATGGAACGCGCGCCGCTGGTTCTCATCACGGGCGGACTCGGCCCGACGGAGGACGACGTGACGCGCGAGGCCGTTGCTCAGGCGATGCGCAGACGCTTGTTGTTCAGCGAGGAGATCTGCCGGAAGATCGAGGCCATCTTCGAGCGCCGCGGCCGCAAGATGGCGGAGATCAACAGGCGGCAGGCCTTTCTGGTGGAAGGCGCCGAGCCGTTGGAGAATCCGAACGGCACGGCTCCAGGACAGTGGATCGACTTCCCGGGCGGCATTGCGCTCCTGCTGCCAGGGCCGCCACGGGAATTGAAGCCGATGTTCGAGAATCTCTGCCTGCCGCGCCTTCGCGAACGGCTGCCGAAAGCCGCCATCCGGACCCGCTTCTTCAGGGTTGCGGGAATGGGAGAGAGCGACGTCGACGCTCTCGTGGCGCCTATTTATAAGGAGTACGTGAACCCGGTGACCACGATCCTGGCGGCGGCCGGCGACATTCAGCTCCACTTGCGGGCGCAGTGCCCGACGGAGGAAGAGGCCGAAGCTCTGGTCGAGGAACTTGGCGCGAGGATCAAGGAGCGCCTTGGAGACCGCATCTACTCGGAGAACGGCGAGCCGCTGGAGGCTGTCGTCGGACTTAAGCTGAAACAGCGGCAAGCGACGCTTGCGGTAGCGGAAAGCTGTACGGCCGGGCTGCTGGGAGGCAGGTTGACAGAAGTGGCTGGCGCCTCGGAGTGGTTTCTCGGCGGTTTTCAGGTGTATGGGCGGGGGATGAAGGCGCGGCTCCTGGGACTCGACGAGAAGATGGTGGAAGAAGCGGGCGTCGTCAGTGAAGCCGCGGCCAAAGCGATGGCCGATTCCGCCCGATACAGGACCGGCGCGACATACGCGATTTCGATCACCGGCGAGGCGGGACCTGAGAGTTCCTCGGGTGTCGAGCCAGGAACGGTGTGGATTGGGCTGGCGGGTCCGGAGGGCTGCGAGGCGAAGGTATTCAGGTTCCCGTCCGGGCGAGCGCGAGTCAGGGCGTTTGCCGTCCAGACCGCGCTCAACATACTACGCCTTGAATTGAAGTGATCCTCGCCCTGCTGGCCGCGGTCACGTTCCATGGCGAGATCGCGCCGATTCTGGACAAACACTGCCTCAACTGCCATCGTGCGGGCGAGATCGGCCGGATGCCCCTGGAAACGTACGAACAGGTGCGGCCCTGGGCGAAGGCGATTCTGCAGGCGGTGGTTCTGCGGAAGATGCCTCCATGGTTCGCGGTGGCAGGAGGGCCGTTCCGTCACGAGGGTCGGCTTTCCGCCGACGAAGTCACGGCCATCCGGCGTTGGGTGGAGACCGGAGCGGAACGGGGCCAGCCTCGCGCGCGCGCCTTGCAGGAGGGCCGGATCGCAGGATGGGCGATCCCGCAACCGGATCTGGTGGTAGCCGCTCCTGTGGATTTCCAGGTGCCCGCCCAAGGCGAGGTCGAATACCAGACGATGATCCTGCCGGTCGCGTTGCAGGAGGATCGATGGATTCAGGCGGTCGAGATTCGCCCTTCAGCGAGGGATGTGGTTCATCACATCGTCGCCTACGTCAGGGAGCCGGGTGATTCATGGCTCGAAGGAAAACCGCGGGGCTCGTACTTTCCGGCCGGACACGGGACCAAAGCCGACATCCTCGCCGTCTATACACCGGGGCAAGCCCCGTTCCAGGCGCCCGAAGGGATGGCCAAGTTCTTGCCGGCGGAGGCGGAGATCGTTGTCGAGGTTCACTATACGCCCAGCGGGGTGGCGCGGCGGGATCGGGTCCGAATCGGGTTGGTGTTCGCGAAATCTCCTCCGAAGCTGCGTGTGCTGACGCTCCAGATGAACCATGTTTCGTTCCGGATCCCGCCGCACGAGCCTCGGTACCGGGTCAGCGTTTCCGGGACGCTTCCCAAGGAGGCCTTGCTGCTCTCAATGTTGCCGCACATGCACTTGCGGGGACGGGCTTTCGAGTACGCCATCGCGGGCGGGCAGGGCCGATACGAGGTGTTGCTGCGCGTCGAGCCCTACGACTTCTTCTGGCAGCTTCGGTACGAGTTGGCGGAGCCGAGGCGATTGCCAGCGGGAACGCGGCTCCTTTTCACCGCCTGGTACGACAACTCAGCCAATAATCCGCGAAACCCGGATCCTTCAGCGGAGGTCACCTACGGGCGGCAAAGCCGTGAAGAGATGATGGTGGGTTTCTTCGATGTCGCCGTGCCGGCGAATCAGGACAAGCGGCAGTTCTTCGTACGCTGAGCCTGGTTCAGAAAGGTGCGCTCGCGGCTCAGGGGAGCCGCGCCACAAGAATGGTGCGGCTGCGACTCAGTTGTTTCGGATCTTGACCGAGGCCACCTCGCCGTCGACGACTCGAACGGAGCCGAGGTCGGCGCCATTGGCCGAGTAGCGGTAGATCTCCTGAACATGGCCGTCGCCCGAGATGCGGACGCGATAAGCCGGCGCGCCGAGGCGCTCGACCAATTCCTTGCGGGACGCTCCCGGGACGATCCGCGCGAGTTCTTCGGCGCTGGCGATGACGCTGGACATGGAAGGCAGCGGCGGGGCCGGAATGGCCAAGGCGGACAGGCCGGCCGGCGGTTCAAAATCCGGCAGCGCCGCACCTTCGATGCGAGGCATCCGCAACTTGGGCAGGACGGTCTTGGAGAATCCCGAGGCCGCCGCCTCGGCCTTTACGGCGGAGGGTGTGTAGTCAGCGTACTTCTTCTTCTGCGTCGTTGCCGCGGGAGCGCCTGCGGCCTGTTTCGCTTTGCCGTCCAGTTGCTTAAAGATCTTGTCGAGGCCGTTGCTCACCGCCTTGCCGCCAACGCTGCCGGCTGCGCCGACCGCGGCGCCCGCCGCGTACTCAACCAGAGCCTGCGCCGAGGAGACCGCGGCGAGAAGGCAGCTCAGCGCCGCCGTGTGGAGCAATCTGCGAATCCAGAGCATGGGACTCTCCTTGCTGTCAGGCTAAACGCAATCGCGGATCGCAACTATTGCAGGGGCGCCCTAAATTGGGCTGGAAAACAACTGAGGCGCCCTGAGTGAATTACTCTTTTTTTGCGGTCCACTCAGTGACCCAATCAAGGAAGGTCTTGTACCAGAGTTCGGAGTTCTGCGGCTTCAGGATCCAGTGGCCCTCGTCAGGATAGATGAGGAGTTTGGAAGGAACCTTTTGCGCCTGGAGCGCCGTGAAGAGCTGAAGACCCTGGCCGTAGGGCACGCGGAAGTCGAGTTCTCCGTGGATGACGAGGGTGGGCGTTCTGAACCTCGCGGCGTAGGTGGAAGGAGACCACTTTTCGTGAATGTCCGGAGTTTGCCACGGAAAGCCCTTGAACTCCCAGGTGGAGAACCAGAGTTCCTCAGTTTCTCCGCCCATGCTGCGAAGGTCGTAGACGCCGGCATGGGAGACGAGCGCCTTGAAGCGGTCCGAGTGGCCGAGGATCCAGTTGGCCATATAGCCGCCATAGGAGCCTCCCGCGGCGGCCATGCGGTCCGCATCCACGTAGGGGAGCTTGGAGACGTAGTCGGTGACGGCCATCAGGTCGTCGTAGACGCGGCCGCCCCAATCGGCGTTGATGTCATCCGTGAATCTGGTCCCGTAGCCCGTCGAGCCGCGCGGGTTGGGCATGACCACGACAAAGCCGGCCGCGGCCATGACCTGATGGTTCCACCGATAGCTGAAGCTTTCGCCCCAAGCGCCTTGCGGCCCGCCATGGATCAGGAGAAGCAGCGGATACTTTTGGGATGAATCGAAACCGGGCGGCTTGACGAGAAAGGAGTGAACGGAGGTTCCGTCGGCCGAGGCGACGGTGAACTCTTCGAGCTTGCGCAGGTCATGCGCGGCGAGGAGTTGATCGTTGAGACGAGTGAGCGCAACAGGCGCCGAGCCGCTGGCGGCCTTGTAGATTTCCGTGGGGCTCGAGCCGCTGACCTCGGTATAGACGATGGTCTTTCCGTCGGATGAGAACTGGAAGTCGTCCACGTGCGAAGCGCCCTGCGTGACTGTCCGGACCGCGCCTCCGGTGACGGCGATCATCTGGGCGTGCTGCCGGCCGCGATCTTCGGTGAGAAACGCGATGCGCCTGGAGTCTGGATGCCAGGCGAAGCCGGTCACGTGACGGTCAATGTTCTCCGTGAGAACGGTGGTCTGTGATGAGGCCCGGTCCATGACGATCAGCCGCCAGCGATCGCTTTCATAGCCGGGGCGGACTTGCATGCGCCAGGCGAGCCACTTGCCATCGGGAGAGTACTGCGGGCTCGAATCGGCGCCCGGGCTAGACGAGATCTTCTTCGCTTCGCCGCCGGCCAACGGGACGGTGAAAAGCTCCGCGTTGGTGGAGGTGGCCTGCTCAGGATCGAGATTGGTGGAGTAGCAGACCTCGGCGCTGTCGGGCGAAATGGCGTAGTTGTCCGGACCGCCGAGGGAAAAAGGCGGAACGTCGTACTGGAGACCGGGGGTGAGATCGCGCGCGGCGCCGCCATCCGAGGGAATCGTCAGGAGATGCTTGATCCGCTTTCCGCGCCACTCGGCCCAGTGCCGGTAGAGCAGTGAAGTGTAGATTCGCGCCTTGACCTTGCTCTTTTCCTCGGCGTCGATCCGCTTCGCGTTGCAGGCGTCGTCGGCGTTGCACTCCGGATAGACGTCGCTCGTGAAGACGAAGCTCTTGCCGTCCGGAGTCCACAGGTGCCCGTCAGCTCCGGTCGCCAACTTGGTCACCTGGCGTTCGGCGCCGCCGTCCGCCGGCATGGTCCAGATCTGCGGCGCGCCTCCGCGCGCGGAGATGAACGCGATCTGCTTGCCGTCGGGCGAGAAGCGCGGGCGTGAATTCCGGCCCTCCCTGGTCAACTGTCTGGGCTTTCCGCCGTCGATGGCGACGATCCAGATCTGGCGGTCCTGAACGTTCTTCTCCATGTCGACGGCCCCGACAGTGAAAACCACCTTCGATCCGTCGGGCGAAAGGTGCGGCTCGCTCAACCGCTTGACCTGCATCATTGCGTCGAAGGTGAAAGGCGATTTTTCCGCCGCCGACACGGTCGCGGCTGCAAGTAAGAACAAAGCAATCCGGCGCATAACTTCAATTCTATAGGCGCGGGCGGCTGGCACTGCCGGCGGCAAGCGCTTTACGGGCGCCGGTTGGAGTCGCGGCTCGAATCCGCGGCGGGGAACCAGCATCTTTTACAAAACGGCGTTGCGGTTTCGCCGAGTTGCAAGGGTCAATGGAGGGTCAATTCTCACCTGCCACAGCGCGATTCACAGCGGTGTTGTAAGCTATTGAAAAAGAGGCGCATGTCCGCCGTTTGCGCCTCCGTCAATTACTGCAGGATGCGCCCACGGCCGCTGTGCCGGGTTCAGCGCGCCGCTGGTCGACCCTCCGGCAGTCTGCTCTTGCGCATGGGTTACCTTTTTGGTAACCTTCAGGTGTGCGGATCATCAGCAAGGCGGCAATCAACGGGTTCTGCAAGACTCACAAGGACGCGTTGGAAGCGCTGCTGCACTGGCATGGCATAGCCAAGCGGGCCGCATGGAGACGTTTGGCCGATGTCCGCGCCGACTTTTCGCATGCCGATGCCGTGGATGCTTTCACGGTGTTCAACATCAGCAGGAACAAGTACAGGCTGGTCTCGGTCATCAAGTACCGCTGGCAGATCGTCTACATCCGGTATATCCTCACCCATGCCGAATACGATAAGGGGAAATGGAAACTATGAGCACGACGCTTCTCGACGAACGCCGATATCGGGAGCTTCTCGATGTAACTCTGCCCGTCGCCATCCGAACGGAGGTGGAGTACCATCGCTTGCTCGGCGCGGCCGCGGCCCTCATGGAAAAACCGGACGATGAGATTTCCGAAGAGGAGGGCAGGCTTCTGGAAATGCTTAGCATCCTGATCGACGAATACGAACACCGGGCACACCCGCTACCAAAGGCGGAACCGCACAGGATGTTGGCCTATCTGCTCGAAGAGAAAAACATGAAGCCGAGCGACCTCTGGACGATATTGCCCAAGAGCCGTGTTTCGGAAATCCTCAGCGGCAAGCGCAGCATCAGTAAGGCGCAGGCGAGGCAGCTCGCCGAACTCCTCCGCGTGCCTGTCGATCTGTTCCTGTAGCCGCTGTCAGCTACCCTCCGCTTGTTCAGCCTCAGCGGGCGGGAGCGGCGTCGAGCGATCCTGTCAAGATAATGGGTCTTGGAGTTGGGACGGAGACAGTGTGGCTCCGCGTTCGCGCAGTTTCGGCCACCTCAGTCCGGGCAAGTTCAACCAGCAAAACCTCTAATCACGTAGAACGCTCAATCTATCCCGACGGGCGGCGCAAGAATAAGAGTCAGAAGCGCGTTCAGGCCGGGGCGCCACACTCTGCGTCGCGGTTCAAGAACGACATTGCGCGGGGCCTTCGCGCCGATTTCGATTCCAAATGGCGGCCCAAGCGAGTCCATCTTGGCCTTTCACTGTTTGCCGCCACTTGTACATGCGGCGAGCCGAGGTGTTCGCAATATTTGAGGCGCGATCGAGAACGATGAGCTTGGGCCATGGACGGCGCTACGG
>CAYWST010000244.1:0-8577 GCA_964461075.1 uncultured Solibacteraceae bacterium
CGGAGCACGGGGCGGCGTGGACGGCGCTGCCGACGCTGCGGGAATTCCGGCTGACGTATCTGGGCGACAGCGCGTATGTGAACGGGTTTGTGCGGAACCGCGTGGTGACGGAGCAGGCGCTGGTGGGCGGCGTGATGAAGACGCTGAAGACGTACACCTACGATCAGTACTCGGGCGTGAATCCGTGTTACGCGAGCGGGTTCGTGATGGCGCTGCTGGATCGCGGCGCGGGGATTGCGCCGCAAAGGGACGAGAGACGCCTTCCCGTTCGAGCGGTGCTCCCTCGAAAGTGTTGTGTTGCGGCTGCGGGCGGCGGCCTATCCCGCTGTCCCAAGCACGTAACGCGCAACGCGGACTCACTACTGGGCAGGCCTTTGCACAGTCGCCTCGGTTCACCGGACAGGGCGAAAATGTGACAGGCACCAATTTTTCTGCCCGAAATTGGCGCCTGTCACGGTTTCCGCGGCGGTTAGCGCTTGCGCTGGCCCTTGGCGATGGTTTTGACCTTTTTCTTCATCGAGCCGCGGGCGACGTCGGCGGCCCGTTTGGGTTTGGCCGGGGCCTCTTTGCGGGCTTTGCGCTTGAGCTCTTTGCGCTCGGCGGTGTCGGTGATATGCTTCGTGTTCATAACAAAACCTCAATAAATTGTACTTGATGGGCTTACTCGTCGGAGCGAAGCCCGGCGAACTTTGCGACCAGCTTCTTGAGTCCGAAGCCGGGGAAGCTGATGGTGAGCTTGGCGTCGTCGCCTTCGCCTTCCCTCCGCATGACGGTGCCGCGGCCGTACTTGGGGTGGACGATGGTGGCGCCGGGGCGGAGTCCGCCGGATTTTGGCTTGGGTTTGGCGGCAGGGGCGGCAGGGGCGGCAGCGGGGGGAGCGGGAGCGGCTGCCGGGGGTTTCGGCTGGATCCCGCGTTCCTGGAAGAACTGCGCGATATGGTCGAGCGAGTTATACGTCTTGCCGGTGTAGGTGTTTTTCTTGACGGCCTCGCGGACAGCCGCGCGTTCGCCGTAGAGGTCGACCGAGCCGGGGGTGCGGCGGTCTTCCGTGAGATTCTCGACGAAGCGGCGTGGGACTTCATCGAGGAAGCGGGAAGGGGTGCAGGGTTCGAGGGGGGCGGCGCCGTACTTGCGGCGGAAGCGGGCGGAGGAGAGGAACAGGCGGCGCATGGCGCGGGTCATGGCGACGTAGCAGAGGCGGCGCTCCTCCTCCAACTGGCTTTCGCTCTCGCGGGAGCGGCTGTGGGGGAAGAGCCCTTCCTCCATGCCGGCGATGAAGACGACGGGGAACTCGAGTCCTTTGGCGTTGTGCATGGTGAGGAGGCTCACCTGGGCCTCTTCGTCGACCTGGTCGGCGTCGGAGACGAGGGCGGCGGAGTCGAGGAATTCGCGGAGGCCTTCGCCGCGTTCGGCGGCGTCGGCTGCGGCGGAGACGAGCTCGTCGAGGTTAGCGAGGCGGGATTCGGAGTCGATGGTACCGTCATTGGCGAGCATCTGGCGGTAGCCGGTGCGATCGAGGACCTCGCGGAGGATCTGGTCGGGGGCGGCGTGGGCGGAGAATTCGCGAAGCTCGTCGATGAGGCGGCGGAAGACGGCGAGGCTCGCTTCGGCGCGGGCGCCCATGAGGCGCTGATCGCAGGCGACGCCGATGGCCTCGAAGAGCGTGAGGCCGCGTTCGGCGGCGATCTTTTCGAGCTGGGCGACGGAGGTCTGGCCGATACCGCGGGCGGGGACGTTGACGATGCGGAGGAGGCCGATGTTATCGCGGGGATCGAGAAGGAGGCGGAGGTAGGCGAGGGCGTCCTTGACTTCGGCGCGCTGGTAGAAGCTGAGCCCGCCGACGACGACATACTTGCGGCCGTAGCGGCGGAGGGCCTCTTCGATCTGGCGGCTTTGGAAGTTGGTGCGGTAAAGGACGGCGATTTTAAGGGCGGGATCGTGGCGGAGGAGTTTCTCGATGGTCTCGGCGATCATCGAGCCTTCCTGCTCGCCGTCGGCGGCCTCGAAGTAAGTGACGGGGAGGCCCTCTTCGCCGGCGCTGCGGAGGACTTTCTCCTTGCGCTCCTTGTTGTTCTCGACGACGGCGGCGGCGGCGGCGACGATGGTGCGGGTGGAGCGGTAGTTGGTTTCCAGACGGACGACCTTGGCGCCGGGGAAGTCGCGTTCGAAGTCGAGGATGTTGCGGATGTCGGCGCCGCGCCAGCCGTAGATGGACTGGTCCTCGTCGCCGACGACGGCGACGTTGCGGTTGGGGCCGGCGAGCAGTCGCATGAGCTCGTACTGGGTGCGGTTGGTGTCCTGGTACTCGTCGATCATGAGGTGGGCGATGCGGCGGTTCCAGAGTTCGCGCGTGCCGGAGTCGATGCGGAGGAGGCGGACGGCTTCAAGGAGGATATCGTCGAAATCGAGGGCGTTGGCTTTCTCGAGGGCCTGCTGGTAGTGTTCGAAGACGACGGCGAGCTTGGTCATCTTGGGGTCGATGGCCTGCTTGGCGAAGTCGGCGGGGGTCTGCTTGTGGTTCTTGCCGTGGCTGATGCGGGAGAGCGCGGCGCGGTGCTGCATGAACTTGTCGTCGAGCCCGAGGCGCTTATAGATCTGCTTGATGAGGGCGAGCTGATCGTCGTCGTCGTAGATGGTGAAGGTGGTGGTGAAGCCGGGGCGGACCTGGGCGAGGGCGGCGCCGTCGCGGCGGAGGAGGCGGACGCAGAAGGAATGGAAGGTGCTGACGTTGGGGCCGCCGCCGGAGGGGGCGCGGTCGAGGAGGCGGAAGACGCGTTCGCGCATTTCGCCGGCGGCCTTATTGGTGAAGGTGACGGCGAGGATGGAGGGTCCATACACGCCATGAGAGTGAATCAGGTGGCTGATCCGGTGGGTGATCACGCGGGTCTTGCCGCTCCCGGCCCCGGCCAGGATGAGCAGGGGACCTTCGGCGTGCTCGACGGCTTCGCGCTGCTGGGGGTTCAATCCGGCGAGAAAATCCATCAGAGGGTTGGCAGCCTTGAGTTTACCATGAGGCTGCAGAAGGCCTTGCGAACCGCCGCGGACGGACGGGCGTCAACTTCCATTCCGGCTGTAGTAACCTGATTCCGGGCGCCTCCGCCTTTTGTAAACAGGAAGATTGATGCAGGCAAGCGTCTGTTTCCAGGCTGATGCGGCGGCTCGGGCCCCGGCGCCGAAGATGCTGCTGGACTTTACCGTCATTGAGCGTGCGAGGTCGGGGGATCCGGCGGCGTTCAATGAGGTGGTGCAAACGTACCGGAGGCGGATCTTCGGCACGATCGCGCGGCTGATCGGGCGGCCCGAGGACGTCGAAGACGTGGCCCAGGAAGTCTTCATCCGGCTGTACTACTCGCTGGATCAACTTCGGAGCGCGGAGGTTTTTGAGCCGTGGCTTTACCGGCTGACGGTGAACGCGGCGCTGGACTACCTGCGGAAGCGGAAGAAGCGGTATCACGAGTCGCGGGTGAGCGACCTGAGCGAGCAGCAGGTGATGATGGCGGACGCCTCGGCGGGGACGCGGGCGGGCCACGAGGAGAGCTACCGGGCGAGGGTCCGGGAGACGGTGGACGAACTGCTTTCGGCGGTGAGCGAGGAGGACCGGATCCTGCTGACGCTCAAGGAAGTGGAAGGATTGAGCCTGAAGGAACTCGAACAGATCTACCGCGTGAACGAGAACGCGTTGAAGGTCAGGCTGTTCCGGGCGAGGCAACGGGTTCTGAAGGCGTATCAGGAGAAGGAAGGGATTGCGGGAAAGGAAGCGGCGTCATGAAGGACAACGGTCAGAACGGCAACCGCGGTTTGAACGATTTGTTTTTGGCTTACAGGGATGCGTGCGCCGCTCCGGATGCGGGCGCCGATTTCATGCCCAGGCTGTGGGAAGAGATTGAGAAGCGGCGCCGTTGGGCCGAACCGTTGTGGCGATGGGCCAACGGGTTGGCGGCGGCGGCGGCGGCGGCGAGCCTGTTCTTCGTCCTGCTTCAATTGATGCCCTCCAACCCCAACCTGGCCTCCACCCGGAGCTACGTGGAACTGCTGGCCGAGGTCCACGAAACCGACGATCTCGACCTTCAACTCGCCTCGTTGTCTCCCGGCCAATCGAAGCAGAATCCTGGAGTCGGCAGATGAACCGGTTTCCCGCCAAGGTGGTTCTATCCGTTTTTCTGGTGTTTGTGAGCGGAGTCCTGCTTGGCGCCCTCGGCTATCGCTATTACATGTTGAAGGAAGTGTCCGCGGGCGGGCCTCCGCGACGCAGCATGGAAGACATGCGGAAGATGTACCTCGAAGAGATGAGGCAGCGGCTGAAGCTGAACCCTCAGCAATACGAGGACATGAAGGTGATCGTGGACGAAACGGGGGCGAAATTCCGAATCCTCAGAGAGAAGTCCCGCCCGGAAATGCAGGCGATTCAGGAAGAGCAGGTCAGCCGGATCAACGACATCCTCAGTCCCGAGCAGCAGAAAGCTTACGAGCAACTGCGCAAGGAGCGGGACGAGCAGAAAAGGCGGCGGGACAGAGACAGGTAGCCGGAGTTACTCAGCAAGCTGGAAAGTCCCGACGAAAGCGCTGCGCTTGTCCGGGCTCGACCAGCGGAAGCTCCAGTCCGAAGCCTCCCCCTTGAAGCTGTGCTCGATGGCGTAGGCGGGCATGGCATGCTCCAGTTTCGACAGCGGCTCATAGAAAGCCTCCTCGTTGGAGCAGATGTGGTCGCCCTGATGAATGGAGCGGGTCTTGAGGCGTGCCAGCGTGCCGGCGGACAGGGTCGTTTCGGCAGAGTGGATGTTGCCGCCGGCGACGGTGAACTCGATGGGCATGGCTTCGACGTGGGCCATGTCGGAAAGCAGGTCGCCGGTCATGCGGCGGGCGAACTGCTTGAGCGCCTCACGCTGCTCAAGGGAGGCCTTCTCGTCCACCATCAGCCAGGAGCGCACCGGGTACGGGTGGCCCGTCCGGTCGCCGAGGGTTGAATTCGCGCGGACGGCGGCGACAACGCTGAGGCCGTTCAGGGGCACGCCCTTCCACTGTCCTTGATTGATTCTCCAACCGAAGACGGCGAGATTGCCGACGAGTTGTACTTCCGAATTGGCAAAGCAGGGACCGGTGTAGACGTCGGCGGTTCTCGCCTCGACGTACTCGCCGGAAACTTCGATTGCGGGGTTGGCGGCCAAGGCGAAGCCGGCCAGAGCGGCGGCGCCTAACGCACATCGGATTGCGGTCGTCATCTTCTGCATCTCCAAGCGGAATGTGCCCGCCCAGCGGGGCGTTTGACAAGAGTATAGCGCCGCCGAAGCGGGAGGTTCATCTCCGGAATTCGGGCCGGGCGTTTCAGTCGAAGCAGCCGCGAAGGGCGAGGTCGCCGTCGATCGCGGCTTCGAATTCGGCGCGGCAGTCGCGCTCGGAGAGGATGGTGTGGAAATCCGCCTTCACGTCGGGGGCTCGCTCGACGGCGCGGAGCCATTCCGTCCGCGAGAACGGCGCCTGGCGGATCGACTCCCAGAAGCCCGTTCTGTCGAACAAGTCCGCGATGCGCGCATGATGGCCGCCGCCCTGAAGGCGGCTGATGAGGTAGGCGGCGGTCCCGGTCTGCAGCCCATGCAGTCTCGGCCGGGCGCCCATCATATCGAGCGCATGGGAGATGAGATGCTCGCTGCCGCTGGCGGGCCGGGAAGACCCCGCAATCTCCATGGCCACGCCGTTCAGCATCAGCGCCGTCGCCAGCAGTTGAACGCTTTCGCGGTCCCGCTCGGGCCGGGCGATGAACTGATAGACGGTGGCGTCCGACATCAGCGCCGCCAGATCGTTCACCGGCGTTCCGCGGGCGTGGAAGGCGAGCTTCCAGTCGAACACCGCGGTGAACTTCGAACTGAGATCGCCTACTCCCGAATGCCACAGCGCCAGCGGCGCTGCGAGACAGACATCAAGGTCAACGACCACCGCATAGGGCAGCGCTGCGGGCAGCGACTTCCTCTTCCCCTGGAGGGTGAGGCTCGACTGAGGAGAGCAGAAGCCGTCGTTGGAAAGCGATGTCGGGACGGCATAGTAAGGCAGACCGGCGAGAGAGGCGACGTACTTGGCCACATCAAGCGCTTTGCCTCCCCCCAATCCGGCGACGGCGGCGGTGGCGGGGGGCAGCGCTCCGAGCAACCGGACCGCTTCCTCGACACTGGCCTCTGTCACCTCGTGATTGAGAGTCAACTCCACGCCCTGCGCGGCCAGTGCCGCCTCCGCCTGCTGCCGGATCGGTTTCAGCAAGCCCTCGCTGTACAACAAAGCGAGGCGGCGGAAGCCGGGCCGGGCGGCATAGAGCCCGACGCGCGCAAGGGCGCCGGACTTGATCCGCACCACCTCAGGGACTCGAATCAGACTGCGAGTCATGTGAGTTGCGCGGCGATTTCGCTCCACCGGTTGTAGGGCCTGAAGGACTCGTTCCGGGCGCGGAGTTCTTCGGCCAGGAATCCGCGGGCGAAGCGTAAATCCGGGGGAACGAGCAGGGCGGGATGAATATCGGGAGGGCCGTCGCCGGCGAACGCCACCGTGTCCGCCCGTCTCAGCGCGTCGCGCACGACAGCGGCTTTATCCACGCCGACATCCTCTGAATAGAAGGGCGAATCCGCGGGGAGCCGTTCGATGACGAGTCCTTTGCCGGGCTCGATCCGTCCGGGATTGGAATACACCATCGCTTTCACTCCGGCGCGTTGCAGCACGCGTTCGATATACCAGGACGAGCCGGCGGAGACGATGATAAGTTCCCACCCGGCCCGCTGCAGCCGTTCCACCGAGCCGGCGAGTTGCGGCTCCGGCTCGCTTGCCGCCAGCAGCTCGTCCAAGGACGCTGCGTCGGCCGGCGTGAAGGCGAAATAGGCCGCCATCGCGTCAAAATGGGTCATGCGTCCTGCGCGGTAATCGGCGAAATAGTCGCGCGTACCGGCAGGAATATAGCGGGCGGCGAGCAGCGAATAAAAATCGTTGTTCGTAATTGTTCCGTCATAATCCGAGATGAGGATCTTCGCCACGTTGAACTCTCAGAGTTCAGCGTAGCAGGACCGGGTCTCGTTGCACTCGTACTCGTCGACGAGTTTGCCGTCGGGGCCGATGCAGATCTGCGATTTGGCGCACCAGTAGGCGCGGTCGTTGCCGTGCGGGACGGTGGGATCCCACTCGGCTTCGACGAACATGCCCTTCCAGCGCAGGAACTGGCAGCGGTCGTCGCCGAGCCGCGTCAGTCCGGCGCGTTCTCCATTGACAGCCATGATGGCCCCCCCAATCAAGCGGCCTTCACGCCGGCAGCGGCCAGGAGAGCCCGCTTGACGGCCGTTTTGGCCAACTGGACTTTGTAGCCGTTGGTCTGGACGGGTTGTGCGCCGCGCACCGCCGCCTCGGCGGCTTCGGCGGCTGTGGCGGCGTTGATAGTCTTCCCGGCGAGCCACTCCGAGGCTTCCTTGGCGTGATAGGGAACCGGCGCGACGTGCCCGAGAACGATCCTGCCCTCGCTCACCGCGGTCCCTTTCATCTTGAGCGCGACGCTCGCCGCGGCAAGCGGCCAGTCGAGCGCCTCCTTCTGGCGAACCTCGTAAGTGGCGTTCCTGGTAATCGCGGCCGGCACGATGATCTCGGTGAGAATCTCGTTCGGCTGGATGGCGATCTCGCGATCGTTGTCCGATTGCGGAGCGACGAAGAAATCGGAAGCGGCGACTTCGCGAACGCCGTTCGGTCCGGCCACCTTCAGCTTCGCGCCCAGCGCGATCAGAGCGGGGCCGAAGCTGGATGCGGAGACGAAACGGGCGTCGCCCATCGGGAAGATCGCATGGTAGCGGCCGTCGCCTTCGACCACGAGGCTCTTGCCGTTGTGCATCGCCAGCAGGCCGTGACCGGCGCGGAAGTACCAGCAGCGCGGACGCTGGCAAAGATCGCCGCCCACGGTGCCCATGTTGCGGATCTGAGGGCTTGCAATCCCTCGTGCGGCCTCCGTAAGGCTCGGGTACGACGCGCGCACGAGCGGACTCGACATGAGTTCATCCACCGTGGCGGCCGCTCCGATGCGCAGCCCGGCGGCTGTCTTCGAGACGCCTTTCAGCTCGGGGATTCCCTTGATGTTGACCACCCGCTTGGGCGACATCACCAGGTCCTTCATCAGGCTCAGCAGGTCCGTGCCGCCGGCCAGCACGGCCGCATCGGCCCACGTGGAGCCGAGCAGCGCGACCGCTTCCTTGACGGTCTTTGGATTCGCGTATTCGAAGGGTTGCATCAGGAGATCCTCCCTTTGCCCGCGAGGGCGTCCAGCACGTTCATGGGTGTCATCGGAATCATCGGAGGCCGAACGCCGATGGCGTTGGTCACGGCGTTGGCGATCGCGGCGATCCCTCCGACCGCGGGCGGCTCGCCGAGACCGATCACGCCGCGCGCGTCGTTCTGCTCATCGATTTCCAGGTGCGCGATGATCTCGCCGACGTCCTTGATGCCGGCCAGCTTGTAGAACTCCATGTCGGCGTTCAGCATTCTGCCGGTCACCGCGTCCATGATCCGCTCCTCCATCAGAGCTCCGCAGATGCTCATGATGCAGGCGCCGTAGACCTGGCTTTC
>CAYWST010000245.1:0-5388 GCA_964461075.1 uncultured Solibacteraceae bacterium
GGGTAGGGCAGGACGACGTCGAGCGAAGCGCAGCCGCCGCGAAGCACGATTTGCCGGGCGATGGCCAGTCCGTCGCCGCCGTTGTTGCCTTTGCCGCAGATGACGACGACGCGCTGTCCGCGGAGGGGAGCGTGACGGCGTTCGAGGAACTCGACGAAGCGGCAGGCGGCGTTCTCCATCAGGATCAGAGAGGGCACGCCGGCCTCGATCGTCCGGCGGTCGATTTCGCGCATCTGTTCAGCGGTAAGGACGCGCATCAGGCGCCTCCTGCGGCGCGAAGCTCGAGCCGGCGAAGCGGCTCGGGCTCGCCCATGACAATCAGATAGTCGAGGCTCTCGACGCGGGAATCGGCGGCGGGGTTGAACAGCATTTCGCCGGCGGCGCGGCGGATCGCGAGAACGATGACTTGCATCTCGCTGCGGAATCGCATCTCGGCCAGGGTGCGTCCCGCGAGTTCGCTGGAGCCGCCGACCTGGATCTGTTCGATACGAACGTTGAGATCCGGGGTGGTGGTGGCGAAGTCAAGAAACTGGTTGACATGCGGCTTCATCAGCGATTGCGCGAGCCGTGAGCCGGTCATCGTATAAGGAGCAAAGACGCTGTCCGCGCCAACTTGCCGCATCTTGCGCTCGGCTTCTTCCTCGGCGGCGCGGGCGCCCACCCGCACTCCAGGGTTCAAGGCCTTGGCGGAGATGACGGCGAAGAGGTTGTCCGCGTCGGTGGCGAGGGCGGCGATGAGCCCTTCAGCGCGGGCGATGCCGGCATCGCGAAGAACCTCGTCGCGAGTGGAATCACCGAGCAGCCCGATGTAGCCGTTATTCATGGCCCAGTCGACGCGATCTTCGCGCCGGTCAAGGACGACGACTTTCTTCCCGGCGGCGTGGAGGGCTGCGGCGGCGCCGCGGCCTACGCGGCCGAAACCGCAGACGATGTAGTGACCGTTGAGCGAGTTGATCATTTTCCTTGCTCGGCGCCGGCCGAAAAAGCCGGCGAATTGCACCTCCACAATACTCTGAGTAATGACGCCGAGCGTGAGGAGGAGGACGCTCACGCTCAGCAGCATGTAGAAGAGGTTGAACGCGCGTCCGGCCCGCCCGAGGGGGCGGATCTCGCCGTAGCCGATGGTGGTCATGGTCATGATGGCCATGTAGAAGGCGTCGAAGACGGGGTAGTCCGCGATGAGAGCGTACCCCGCCGCGCCGAACAGGATCGTGGCGGCGATGAGAGCGCCCAGTTTGGCGATTCGCGAGGGGAGCGCGAGCACGGGTCAGGCCGCCTTTCTCGCGATCAAAAGCGTGATGTCATCCTGCAGTTCAGGCGACGAGGTCCACTTGAGGACATCCTCGACAACGGCCGAGGCCACCTCTTCCGGGGTGCGGGCGGAGTGATCCACGAGCAACTGCAGCAGCCGCGCTTCACCATACATTTCACCATAGGAATTCTCGGGTTCGGTGATGCCGTCGGTATAGCAAACGAGCATGTCGCCGGGGAGAAGCTGGATGGCGCTTTCGCCGTACTTGGCGGTTGGGAAGGCGCCGACCACCATGCCGTTGGAGTCGAGCCGGATGGCCCGCCCCTCCCGGATCAGGATAGGAGGAAGATGGCCTGCGTTGGTGTAGGTGAGCTGGCCGCAGTCCTCGTCATAGATGGCGAAAAAGAATGTGGCGAACTTCTCGGGAGAAGTGGACTCGAACAACTGGCGGTTCAGCTCGCCGACGATCCGGGAGGTGGAAAGCGCGGCGGTTGAAGACGCCGCGCCGGCGGCTCCAGCCGCGGCGTACGCAAAGTTGGCGCAGTGGCGCAGGAGGCTTCTCATCGCCGACTGGACCGTGGCCATGAGAAGCGCGGCGCTGATGCCTTTGCCCGCAACGTCGCCGATGGCGAGGGCGAGTTGGCGGTCTCCCATCGGCTGATAGTCGTAGTAATCGCCCGAGACGGTGCGGGCCGCGGTGCAGGCGGTGGCGATCTCCAGCGTGCCGAACTCCCTGATGGTGCGGGGGTGCAACTGGCCCTGGACCTCGCGGGCGATTTCGAGATCCGCCATGAGACGCTGCTGCTCTTTCTCGGCGGCCAGCAGCCGCTCGAGGTTTTCGGTCATGTCGTTGAACGAGCGGCCCAGTTCGGCGAGCTGATCCTGGCCCTTCACTGGAATCCTATGGGTCAGCTCGCCCTCGCGGACGCGCAGCGTTCCCTCGTAGAGATTCTCGACCGCGGAGGTGATGGATCTTGTCAACTTGAAGCCGATGTTTGCGGAGATAATCTCGACGATGAGAAACAGCAGCGAGCACATGGCGAGGACCGCGGCAAGCGCCGTGCTGTTGCTGGAGGTCTGCAGGCTGAAGATGACGCGCATGACGCCCCAGATCCGCGTGACCATGCCGAGGACGACAGTACTCGACATGCCCTCGTCCTCCCAAATGGAAGCAGGCATGGTGAGACCCCATTTGACGCGGAGGTCGAGGAAGTTGGCCGGCGGAGGCACGAAGCCGGAGCCTTCGATCAACTCAGGCTCATCGGGCAGCGGAGGGTGAAGCCGGGCTTCACGCGGGGTCTCGTCGGGGTTCAGTTTGAGCACGGTCAACTGAATGTCGCCGAGGCCGGGGACCATGTTCTGGAGATAGTTCCGGGTAACCGGCACGAGCAGCACGGCTTCGGTGCCGCCGTTGCCGGCGTGGGCCCAGAGGTAGAACCGGCCGTCCTTGACAAGGACGCCGGCGGTGTTCGGATGCGGTTTGGGAGGGATGGAGAGAGTGGACTCCTCGGGGAAGCGCACCTCCTGCCCGTTCTCGTCGTGGACGACGATTTCAAGGCCGGGGTAGCGGTCCCGGAAGACGAAGCCGGCGCGGCGGACGGCCTCGGCGCGGGCCTGCGGCGCAACGCGGCTCAGCGAGAAGGCATTGCCGCGGAGAGCGTTGATGCGGCGCTCGTATTCGTTATTGAGCATGTATGCGCCCACCTGGCCCGCGACGGCCCAGGCCCCGGCTTCGGCGAGCACGACGATGAGGAAGATGGGCACGAAGGCGAACAGCAGGAAAGCGACGATGAGCCGGTTCTTCAGGCTCCAGATGGCCTCGCGGGCGGCCCGCAGCCCGAGCCGCCAGAGGACGACGGTGCCGAACGCGCCCGCGGCGACGCTGGTTAGCAGCGTGGCGGCCGCGCCCCAATTGAGGTAGCGGGAGAGAGTGGCCAGCAGGAGGAAAACGAGGAAGAGCCTCTCCCACCAGCCGAACCCGCGAAACCAGTCGCGCCAAGGATCCTGCGCCATTTTGGTCCTAAGTCTACAGTAGCTTTTCTCCCGGCTAGATCCTCGATTTGGCGATGTCGGGCAGATCCTCGGCGGCTCGCACCTGGTGCGGCTGCAAGTAGTGCGCGCCAAGGAACGTCTTCAACGCCGAGAGCGCATCGCCGGGATTGTCGACGAACTGGAAAAGTTCAAGGTCCTCGGGAGAGATCATGCCGTGGCGAACGAGGGCGTCGAAATTGATCACTTCCTTCCAGAAACTGGAGCCATAGAGGAGGATCATGATCCGCTTCTCGAGCTTCTGCGTCTGTGTGAGGGTGAGAAGTTCGCTCAACTCGTCGAGGGTGCCGAAGCCGCCGGGAAAGACGATCAGGGCTTTGGCCAGGTAAGCGAACCAGAACTTCCGCATGAAGAAGTAGTGGAACTGGAAGTTCAGCTCGGGGTGGATGTGCTGGTTAGGATACTGCTCGAAGGGGAGGGCGATATTCAGCCCGATGGAGAGGCCGCCGGCGTCCTCGGCGCCGCGGTTGGCGGCTTCCATGATGCCAGGGCCGCCGCCCGTGCACACGACGAAGCGCCGGGTGGGGGGCTCAAGAGCTTCGGACCAGAGGGTAAACAACCTGGAGAGTTCGCGCGCATCGCGATAGTACTGCCCCATGGGCCCGTCCTCGGTGATGCGGGCCGAGCCGAAGAAAACAATGGTGTCTCGGATCTTAGCCCGGCTGAATCTGCCTAATGGCTCAAGATACTCCGAAAGAATTCGGAGGCTGCGGCCATGCCAACTTTCCAGAAATTCTTTATTCTCGTAAGCCAGATGAGCTTTGTTGAGCTTTTGTTTCTTGCTCATCACGAATTCCCTTTCGCCTGCAACTCGAGTTCGACAATGCGTTTTTCGAGCCTCCGGACAGTGCGCAGCAGATCTGGAAGCTGCTGAAAGGCGGTGACGGCGCGGCGCCACACAGCCGCGTCGAAGGCGGGGGATCCGCTGACTACGGCGCCGGCGGGGACATCGCCGCCGATTCCGCTTTGCGCATAGACGACCGCGCCGTCATGGATGGTCAGGTGCCCGGAGACGCCCACCTGCCCCGCGAGCAGCACGTTCCGGCCGAGGATGCTGGAGCCGGCGAGGCCGGTTTGCGAGCAGATGATATTGTCCTCGCCGACCACGCAGGCGTGCCCGACCTGCACGAGGCTGTCAATCTTCGCGCCGCGCTTGACGCGCGTTTCTCCCACCGTGGCGCGGTCGACGGAGGAGAGGCTCTGGATCTCGACGTCGTCCTCGATCACGACGGGCCCCGACTGAACGATTTTTTCGTGGGAGCCGTCGGCGCGTTTAGCGAAACCGAAGCCGTCCCCGCCGATAATGACATGATTCTGAAGGATCACTCGATCTCCAATCCGGCAGTATTCGCGGACAACAGCGCCGGAATGGGCGACAAAGTCGTCGCCGATCACCGCACCTTCATAGACGGCGACCAGCGGATGAAGGACGGCCCGCGCGCCGATTTTGACGTTTGCGCCGATGTAACATCCGGCGCCGATGGAGGCGGCCTCGCCGATGACGGCGGAAGGCTCGATCACGGCGGAGGGGTGAACGCCCGGCGCCGGGCGGGGCGGTTGATAGAAGAGCGCGAGGGCGCGGGCGAAGTCGAGATAGGGATTATCGCTGAGCAGGACGGGACGGCCGAGTTCGCCGGCTCTTGCGCCGGCGATGATGGCGCTCGCGCGCGTTTTCGCCGCTTTGGGAGCGTATTTCGGATTTGCGAGAAAGGTGATCTGCCCTTCCACGGCGTACTCCATCCCGGCGACGCCGCTGATTTCGGGGTCGCCCTCTCCGCGCACTTCGCAATTGAGCCTGCGGGCCAGTTCCGAGAGCTTCATTCATAGTCAGGGTATCGCACGGGGCCGGCCCGAATCGGGAGCGGGCGGGGCGTGCCGGGATACACTGGAGTTTCCGGAATGAAGCGCCCGGCGATCCTTCTGTCACTTTGCCTCCTGGCGCGATTGGGAGCCCAAACCCGGAGCCCTCTTGAGCAGGCCGCAGAGGAATTCAAGGTTCTCAGCCGGGAGATGGGACTGCAGGGAGGACAAGCCGCCAGGCGATAGGCCGCGCAGGCCGGATAGATCGCGGAAAGCAGCATCCCGGT
>CAYWST010000245.1:5398-8559 GCA_964461075.1 uncultured Solibacteraceae bacterium
GCAATTCCATGGACGGCTCTACGAGAACCTCCGCAACGACTTCCTGGATGCGGTTCCCCACGACATCGCCCAGCGGGGCGGCACGAAGAACCTCCTCCGGCGCAATCAGTTCGGCTTCAATCTGAGCGGACCGGTTTTGATTCCCAAACTGTATGACGGTTCGAGGAACACGTTCTTTTCGCTGAGCTACGAGGGGTTGAGAGAACGCATCGGCAGATCCTACCTGCGCACGGTTCCGATCGGACCCGAGCGTGAGGGTGATTATGCTCCGGTGGTGGATCCGGCCGGGAACCCGCTGCGGATCTACGACCCCTTATCGACGCGGCTCAACCCCGAATTCGACGCGGGCACGGCCATCTCGGAGTCGAACCTCCAATACATCCGCGATGTCTTCCCGCAGATGCGGATTCCCGTGGGGCGGCAGGACCCGGTGGCGCGCAAAGCGCTCGCGTACTATCCGCTCCCGAACGCCGACGCAGGTCCATTCTTCCGCAACAACTATTTCGTCGTGGCGCCGGAGATCAATGCGGCGAACGGGATGATCGGCAAGGTGGACCATTCCTTTCTCGAGAAGCACCGGCTGGCCGTGAACTTCTCTTTTACGAATGGAACCGCGGGCTCGGCGCGGTACATCCCCAACGCGGCCGATTCGGCGGTCCCGGACAGGCTCTATGAGAACCGCCGTTTATCGCTGGAGCACACCTATACGCTGTCGCCGACCAGCGTCAACACGGCGAGCTTCGAGGTGTACCGGGACAACTCGAAGAACACGTCCGATCAGGGCGACTTCAGCTCGGAACTGGGCCTTCACGGAGTGAGCGCCACGGTCTTTCCGGCCTTTCGGTTGAGCAACTACCTGCCGATGGGGCGGGTGAACCCCGACACGAGAAGCACGCGCACGACGTGGATCTATACCGATTCGCACTCGCTCAAGAAAGGCAGGCACAACCTGCGGTTCCTGGGCCAGTTCATCCGGACACAGGTCAACACCTTTGTGCCGCAGTATCCGGCCGGCTATTTTCAGTTCCGGTCTTATCTGACGAGCCTGCCGGGCATTGTGAACACGGGCCACGGCTTCGCCAGCTTCCTGCTCGGACTTGCGGATTACGCCGAGGTGAGCGAGGTTCCATCTCCCTCCTATTTCCGGAATTCGCGGATGCAGTTCATCGTTCAGGAGACCTGGGAGGCGCGGCCCGACCTGACGCTGAGCGGCGGGATCAACATGGAGCTGACCACGGGGCGCAGAGAGCGGTACGGCCGGCACTCGACGATCGATCTCTCCGCGCCAAACCCCGAAAACGGGCGCCCGGGCGCGTTGGTGTTCGCCGGGCAGGCCGGGCAGGGGGATTCGTTCTTGCCTGCCGTTCTCAAACCGCAGCCGAATGTGAGCCTGGCCTGGAACCCCGGAGCAAACCGCAAGTCGGTCTTGCGCGCGTCCTACGCGATCAATTTCACGCCTGCGCCGATCTACAGCAGCCAGTGGGGCACGCAAGGGTTCAACCGGTACGCAACCTACTTTTCGCAGAACGTCCAGCTAACGCCGGCGCTCGTGCTGAAGGACGGCGTGCCGCCAACGCAGCCGGCGCTTCCGGACCTGAGGGGCGACGCGGCCAATCTGACCGGCGCGGATCTGGTGGAGCGGTCGGGACGCCAGCCTTTCTATCAATCCACGGGCCTCAGCTACGAGCGGGAACTGCCAGGGGCCTTCACGGTGACGGGCGCCCTCGGGCTGGCGTGGGGCAGAGACTTGTTCGTGGGCGGCTCGACAGTGAGCCCCAATGCGATTCATCCGGACCAGCTCCACTTCCGGGATCAGCTCAATAACGAGTTGTTCAGGAGGCAGTTGCGGCCCTTCCCGCAGTACCTGACGTTCGACCTTGGCTCCTTATGGCCGGCCGGCCGGTATCGCCGGGAGGCGGCATCGCTGCGGATCGAAAAGCGCACCTCCACCGGGCTTTCGCTGACCGCCTCGTATGAGTACTCGCGGCAGCGGGACGATTACAGCGGGCCTTACGGCCGGCAGGACCTCTTCAATTCACGGAATGAGTGGTCGCTGTCGGCTTACAACAACCCCCACAGGGTTTCGCTCAGTTACATGTACGAGTTGCCCATCGGGACGAATAAGCCGTATCTCAAGTTCAACGACTGGCGCCGGCACCTGACTGACGGATGGTCGTTGAGCGGCATCTCGACGCTGGCCAGCGGGGAGCCTCTGGCGTTGCGAGCCCAGTTCAACAACACGGGAACGGTCCTGGAAACGGTGCGCGTCAACGTTGTGGACGGAGTCCGCCCGGAAGTTGAATCTCAGGGTCCGGAATTGTGGTTCAATCCGGCCGCCTTCGCCCACCCGGACGATTTCTCGATGGGCAACGGGCCGAGGACGCATCCAACGCTGCGGAACCCCACGATTCAGAACCACGACCTGAGCGTGAGCAAGCGGTTCGCCATCGACCAGGAGCGGGCTCTGGAACTGAACGCCTCGGGATTCAACTTCGTCAACCTCGGAGTATGGAACGATCCGGATGTGATCATCGGGACGGCAAGAGCGCCGAACGCGAACGCCGGCAAGATCATCGGGTCGCGCGGCGGACGGGTGATTCAAGTGGGTTTGAGGTTCAGCTTCTGATGATGAGACGGCGCGGGATGCTGGGCCTGCTGTCCTTGGGACCGGCGGCGCCGGACAAGCCGCGGGCCAAGGCTCACGTGCGCCGGATCAGCGCCTGGCCTCTGAGCGAAGAGGAAGAAATCGTCCCGGCGAAACTTCAGGCGATTGTGGAGGGCAAGCCGGCGAAGATCATCCGCTGCCGCACATCCACGGCTGATCTGATGCTGATTGTGGTCTTCGATCTCAGCGGCGATCTGACGCTGGCCGATGCGGCCCGCCAGAGCCTGTTGACCGAAATCGAACGGTTGGAGCCGAACACCTGGGTAGGGCTCATGCGAGCCCAGGACGGGCTCCAGGTGATCCTGGATCCAACCGCAGACCGGGCGGCGGCCGTGGAGGCCGTCAACGGGCTGGCCATTACGGGAAGGGCGAATCTGCTGGACAGTCTTGAGCCGGCGGCGACGCTGGCCACCCGTCTGCTGAACCGCACCGGAGTTCGCGCGGCGGTCTTGTGCGTCACCGACTCGAACATCTACAACTACCGCGAGGACTATAC
>CAYWST010000246.1:0-8545 GCA_964461075.1 uncultured Solibacteraceae bacterium
CATCAACCGGCTCGACGCGAAATACCGGCGGATGGAGCGCGAATCGGTTCGCTGTGAATGCTATCGCACCGAGGACGCCGAAATCGTCTTCGTCGGCTACGGAATTGTCTCTCGAATTCTCAAATCCGCCGTCCACCGGTTGCGGGATGAAGGCGTCCGCGCCGGCCTCATCCGCCCGATCACCCTCTTCCCGTTCCCTTCGGAAGCGATCCGGACCGTCGCGCGGACCGCGCAGCTTTTCTTCGCGGTTGAGATGAGCACCGGCCAGATGGTCGAGGATGTCAGGCTTGCTCTCGCCGGGGCGCGTCCGGTCGAATTCTACGGCCGCTACGGCGGCAATTCCCCCTCGGCGGAAGAGATCGTCGAGAAGGCGATGGAGGTCATGGCCCATGTCTGAACCCCTCTACACCCTCAAGTGCGGCAAGGCCGGCTGCTTCTACGAAGAGTACGAGCGCAAGGCCGATCTCAAGGACCAGACTCACTACTGCCCCGGCTGCGGCCATGGCATCACCCACAAGCTGATGGCAGAGGCGATCGACGAACTCGGCATCCAGGACCGCGTGATTCTCGTGTCGCCGGTCGGCTGCTCCGTCTTCCTCTACTACTATTTCGACGTGGGCAACGTACAGGTCGCGCACGGCCGCGCCTCTGCCGTGGCCACAGCTCTCAAGCGCGCGCGGCCCGATGCGATCGTGATCAGCTATCAGGGCGACGGCGACCTCGCCGCCATCGGCAGCGCCGAGATTCTCCATGCGGCCAATCGCGGCGAGAACATCACCGTCATGTTCGTCAACAACGCCATCTACGGCATGACCGGCGGACAGCTCGCCCCCACAACGCCCCTCGGCAACAGAACCACCACGACGCCGCGCGGGCGCGACGTCTGGAACGACGGCTATCCCCTTCACGTTTCCGAGGTCCTCTCCTCTCTCGAGGGCCCCTCTTACATCGAGCGCGTGGCGCTGGGCAACCCCAAGCAAATCCTCCAGGCGAAAAAGGCGATCCGCAAAGCCCTCGAGGCCCAGATGAAAGGCCTCGGTTTCTCGCTCGTGGAAGTCCTCTCTCCCTGCCCCACCATCTGGAAGATGGATCCGGTGGAAGCCCAGCGCCACGTGCGCGACGAGATGACCAAGGTCTACCCGCTCGGCGCCAAGCGCGACCGGCTCGCGGAAGCCCAGCCCCGGCCCGCTCCCTTGCCGCCGCCCGCGCTCGAGGAGATTCCGCGCCTGCTGAAAATCGACACCCGGGAGACGCCTCCTTCCGCCCGCCACGCCGAAGGACTCGAAGACCGCATCAAGATCGCCGGCTTCGGCGGTCAGGGAGTTCTCCTTCTCGGCCAGCTCATCGCCGAAGCCGGCATGGACGACGGTCTCGAAGTCTCCTGGCTGCCGAGCTACGGGCCGGAAATGCGCTCGGGCACCTCCAACTGCCATGTCCGCCTCGCTTCGCACCCGGTCGATTCTCCCCTGGTCACCAGGCCTAACGTCCTGCTCGCTATGAATGAGCCCTCGCTGCGCAAGTTCCTCCCTGATGTCGTTCCAGGCGGGATCGTGCTCTACAACGCCGAAGCCGCGCCGCCGGACTGCCAGAAGCCCGGCGTCCGCATCCTCGCCATGCCCTTTGCCGGGATGGCCGACTCGCTCGGCAGCGCCAAAGCCGGCAACATCGTCATGCTCGGCGCGCTCATGGCCATCCACCCTGTTCTGCCGGACGAAAGAATTGACGGCGCCCTCAAGCGCCTCGTGAAAACAGAACGCTGGCTCGAACTGGACCGCGCCGCGTTCGCCCGCGGCAAGAACGCCGTGCTCGAATTGGAGTCCTGCCATGCCTGACACTGAGATCCTCGTCTATTTCAATGGCAAGATCGTTCCGCTCAGCGAAGCCAGGATCAGCATCCTCACCCACGCTTTGCATTACGGAACCGGCGTCTTCGAAGGCATCCGCGCCTACTGGCGGGAAGACGACGAGGAGATGTTCCTCTTTCGCGCCGAAGACCATTACCATCGCTGGAAGGCCAACTGCCGCATGCTTGAGATCGAGCCCGCGATGTCTCCGCACGAGCTCGCCGAACTCACCGCCGAACTCATCCGGCTGAACCACTTCCGCACCGACGTCTACGTCCGTCCTCTCGCCTACATGAGCGCTGCACGCATCGGTGTGCGCCCCGACGGCCGTCACGACTTCGCCATCGTCGCCATCCCTTACGGCGTCTACCTGCCGAGCGAGAACGGCGTGCATGCCGGCGTCGTCAGTTGGCGCCGCGTCGAAGATGACGCTCTGCCGGCCCGCGGCAAGATCTGCGGCGCCTATGTCAACAGCGTGCTCGCCACCACCGAGGCTCACCGCCACGGCTACGACGAGGGCATCATCCTCAACGAAAACGGGCACGTTGCCGAGGGCTCCACCTGTAATATCTTCATCGTCCGCCACGGCAAGCTCATCACCCCCCCGCCCTCGGACAATATTCTCGAGGGCATCACCCGCGATTCGATCATTGAGCTCGCCCGGCGCGAGATGCACCTCGAAGTCGCCGAACGCTCCATCGACCGCAGCGAGCTCTATGTCTGCGAAGAGGCCTTCTTCACCGGGACCGCCGTCGAGATCGCTCCCATCACCAGAATCGATCACCGGCCGGTCGGAACCGGCCAGATCGGCTTCATCTCAAGCCACCTGCGCGAGATCTATCGCCAGGCCACGCACGGGCGCATCGCCGACTACGAACCCTGGCTCAAGCCGGTCTATCAGCCGGTCCTCGAATCACTGCGCCGCTGAGCGCAACTTGCTGATGATCTCCCTCATTTCCTCCGCCCGCGGCCAATCCGGGTGCAGGCGGAGGAAGTGGCTGAGCTGATCCGCCGCCTTTTCAGGCTCGGTTTTGCGAAGATAGATCTCGGCCAGCAACAACTGCGGATGCGAGAAGTGCGCCCCGTCCAGCCGCACCGCCTCCAGCAGGTGCTTCTCAGCCAGGTCCAGCTTGCCCAGCCCGTAGTACGTCATCCCCAACTGCGAGTGCGCCAGCGGATCCTGCGGCCTCTTGAGCACCGCATGCACATTGTAGGGCCAGGACTCCTCGTGCCTTTTCAGCGTCACCAGCACGCCGCCCAGATTCACCAGCGGCTCGTAGGCGTGCGGATCCACCTCGAGAGCCTTTCGGAATCGTCCCTCCGCTTCCTCGAAGCGGCGCGTCTGATAGGCAATGGTGCCCAGGTGATTCCAGGCGGCTGAGAACCTCGGCTCGATTTCGAGCGCTTTCCTCAGGTGAGCTTCCGCGCCTTCAATGTCGCGCGCTCCCAGCTTCTGGTTCGCCTTGCCGTACTCGTCCCAAGCCTTCCTCGGGATCTTCAGCTCCGCCATCCGGACGGTCGCCCCGCCCTCGGGGCTGATCTTCATCTCATCGAGCCGCACGGCGAGGACGACCCGGCCGTCCTTGCCCGCGTGCGACGGCGAGACCACAATCGTCTTCCGGATCTCCCCTTTGCCCGGCAGGAAGACCGCCAGCGTGTAGCTGCCCTCGTCGATCTTGCGGAACCGGAACCTGCCGTCCAGCCCGGCGAGCGTCGCCGCATGAAACGGGCTCGACACCCCGTGCAGAGACACCGAAGCCTGCGCCGCCGGGACCAGTTGCCCCTGCACGTCGAACTGCGCCGCCACAATCGCCAGTGCCGCCAGCATAGACTGAGAAGAGTGCTCCCGCTTTTATTTTTCCTCGCCATAATGGCGCCTGTCACAATTTCCGGGCAGGAGACGGCGGTCACCAGTTTCGAGGACGAGTCGCAGATGACCCTCCTGCGGCCTCGAAACACCCGGATTGAGGCGGTCGAAACCGGCGTGACGGATGGCTCCAAGGCTCTTCGCGTCGAATTCGACGCTGTCGCCTGGCCCTCTCTCTGGTTCAGCCCGCCGGCCCCCTACGATCTCCGCAACACCGGCGAGATCGCCATCGACATCACCAATCCGGAAGACGAGGCTCTGGTCTTTCGCGTCCGCGTTGACGACGACCCGCGCGCCGACGGCACGCGCTATTGCCGCACCGGCGGCGGAACGATTCAGCCGGGCGAGACCCGAACCTTCTCCTTCCCGCTCCAGTCCGGAGGCGCCGCGCAGTACGGCATGAAAGGGTTGCCCGCCTGGCCCGGCAGCACCAGCCTCGGCTCCTCCGGTTCCTGGACTCTCGACCTGAGCCATATCGTCGCCTTCCAGATCTTCATGGCCTCCCCTCCAACGCGGAAGACGCTCATCATCGACAACGTCCGTTTCCGCCCGGCGCCCACGCTGGAAGGCATCACCGACGAATTCGGCCAGTACTCCAAGGCGGATTGGCCCGGCAAGCTCTACTCGCTCGACGAACTCGCCGCTCGCCGCGAGGCCGAGCGCGCGGAACTGGACCAGTTCACTGCTCCGCCCTCGCTCGACCGTTTCGGCGGCTGGCTCGACGGGCCGCGCCTGGAAGCGACCGGCTTCTTCCGCGCGGAGAAGGTCGATGGCAAATGGTGGCTCGTCACTCCCGAAGGAACGCTCTTCTTCTCCGTCGGTCCCGACTCGCTCACAATGGGCAACCATACCTTCATCACCGGCCGCGAGCAGATGTTCTCCTGGCTTCCGGCGGAAGGCGACCCGCTGCGCGCCTACGTTCAGCGAGTCACCGGCGCGGTCGAGGGCCCCATCCGCGAAGGAATGGCTGCGAATTTCCTCGGCATGAACATCGAGCGCAAATACGGCCCGCAGCCCTTTGAGGCCTGGGCCGAAACCTGGTTCAAACGCCTTCGCGCCTGGGGCTTCAACACGCTCGGCAACTGGAGCGACTCGCGCCTCTTCCGCCGCGACTTCCCCTACACCATTCCCGGCTCCATCGGCGGCGCGCATAACCGCCTCACCACCAACGTCCCCTCTGCGGGTTCCACCATCCACGATCCATTCGATCCCCGCTTCGCCGTGAACGTCCGCACGAGCCTGCGGACCCAGGCCCAGAACGCCGCCGGCGATCCTTTCTGTCTCGGCTGGTTCGTCGATAACGAAATCTCCTGGGGCAACCGCGACAACGATCAGAACCGTTATGCCGTCGCCACCGCCGCGCTCGCCCAGAGCTACCCGAACTCTCCCGCCAAGCAGGCCTTCGTCCGCCTGCTCCAGGAGAAGTACGGAGTCCTCGAAAAACTGAACGCCGCCTGGGGCTCGAACGCGGCGTCATGGGAAGCGCTGACCGCCGCGCCCCGATTGAACGACGCCGTTCGCGCCGACTACTCCGCCTTCGTGCGCGAACACGCCCGCGCCTACTTCTCCACCGTGCGCCGCGAACTCAAGGCGCTTGACCCGGACCACCTCTACCTCGGCAGCCGCTTCGCCTGGTACACCGCCGAAGCCGCTGAAGCCTGCGCCGAGTTCTGCGACGTCATGAGCTTCAACGTCTATCAGCGCCGCATTAACCCCGCCTCGTGGACGTTCCTCGAAGCGCTCGACAAGCCGGCCATCGTCGGCGAGTTCCACTTTGGCGCGCTCGACCGCGGCATGTTCCACACGGGACTTCAAGCCGCCGCCAGCCAGGACGAACGCGGCCGGTTCTATGAAGAGTACGTCCGCAGCGTGCTCGCTCATCCCAACTTCACCGGCTGCCACTGGTTCCTGGCCTTCGACCAGCCCCTCACGGGCCGCACCCGTGACGGCGAGAATTACAACATCGGCCTGGTCACCGTCACCGACACACCTTATCCGGAGTTGCTCGAAGCGGCGCGCAGGGTTCACTCAAGCATCTACTCCGAACGGTCGAGAAGAGACTAGAGAGAACGATGGGCGGAATTCTCTGCGTCGATCGCGGTGTTGGTCTTCCCATGGGCGCCACGCGCCTCGCCGGCGGCATCAACTTTTCCATCTACTCGCGCCATGCCACTGACGTCAGCCTGGCGCTGTTCCGCCCCGGCGCGAAAGAGCCGTTCGAGGAGTTCGCCCTCGACCCCGGCCACTTCAAGACCGGCCACCTCTGGCACGTCTGGCTGGCTGGGCTTGGCGAGGACTTCGAATACGCCTGGCGCATGGACATGCGTCCCAACCCAGCGCCGCATATCTACCGCTACGACCCGGCGCGCTATCTGCTCGACCCCTTTGCCCGCGTCATCACCGGAGGCGAGAAGTGGGGCGTGCTCGCCATCCAGCGCCGTTGCGCGCTCGAGCCCACGGGCTTCCAGTGGGGGGACGACCGTCCTCTCAACCGTCCGCTGGAGGACTCCGTCATCTACGAACTGCACGTCCGCGGCTACACCCGCCACCCCTCCTCTGGCGTCGCCTCGCCCGGCACCTACGCCGGCCTGGTCGAGAAGATCCCTTACCTGAAGCAGCTTGGCGTGACCGCGGTTGAACTGCTCCCCGTCTACGAGTTCGAGGAAGCCGACACCGACCGCAACAACCCGCTGCTCGGTCAAAGCCTGATCAATCTCTGGGGCTACCAGCCAATCGCCTTCTTTGCGCCCAACACCGCGTACGCCTCGCGTTCGGAGCCCGGCTCGGCCGTCACCGAATTTAAGGAGATGGTCCGCCGCTTCCATGAGGCGGGGAT
Source organism: uncultured Solibacteraceae bacterium (assembly GCA_964461075.1). GTDB lineage: Bacteria > Acidobacteriota > Terriglobia > Bryobacterales > Bryobacteraceae > JACADU01. The sequence continues at coordinate 6,548 of CAYWST010000246.1, forward strand.
CGAGGTGATCCTCGATGTCGTCTTCAACCACACCGCCGAGGGCGACGAGCGCGGTCCCACATGGAGCTTCCGCGGCATCGACAACCCAACCTACTACCTGCTCGACGAACAGGGGCGCTATCGCAACTACAGCGGGTGCGGCAACACTTTTAACTGCAACCACCCGGTCTCGCGCCAGCTCATCATCTCCTGCCTCCGCTATTGGGTCATGGAGATGCACGTCGACGGCTTCCGCTTCGACCTCGCCTCCATCCTCGCCCGCGGCAAGGACGGCCAGCCGTTAGCCGATCCTCCTCTGCTCGAAAGCCTCGCCTACGACCCCGTCTTGGCTGACACCAAGCTCATCGCCGAAGCCTGGGACGCCGCCGGCCTCTACCAGGTCGGCTCATTCCCTTCCTGGGGCCGATGGGCCGAGTGGAACGGCCGCTACCGCGACGACCTGCGCCGCTTCGTCAAGTCCGACGCCGGCCTGACCCGCGCTCTCGCGAGCCGCCTCGCCGGGTCACCCGATCTCTATTCGGCCGGTAACCGGCACGCCAAGCACTCCATCAACTTCGTCACCTGCCACGACGGATTCACGCTGAACGACCTGGTCAGCTACAACACCAAGCACAACGAGCTCAACGGCGAAAACAACCGCGACGGCGCCAACGACAACCTCTCCTGGAATTGCGGCGTCGAAGGCCCCACCAAAATCGCCGAAATCGCCGCGCTCCGCCGCCGCCAGATCCGCAACTTCCTCACCCTCCTCTTCGCTTCCGGCGGAGTTCCCATGCTTCTCGGCGGCGACGAATTCGGCCGCACGCAGCAAGGCAATAACAACGCCTACTGCCAGGACAACGAAATCAGTTGGGTCGATTGGACGCTCGCGGAAGAGAACGCGGATCTGCTCCGCTTCACCCGCGCCCTGATCCGGCTTCGCCGCGACACCAATACTTTCCGCCAGATCGGCTGGCATGAGACCGGCAATCAGACCGCAATTACCTTCCACGGCGTCGATCCTGGCAAACCGGATTGGTCGGACGGTTCGCGCACGCTGGCCGCCGAGTTCACCAACAACGGCGAGCGCTATTACCTGATCGCCAACGCGTATTGGGAGAAACTGCGCTTCAATCTTCCTCAGGGGCGCTGGCTGCGCATCGTCGACACCGCCCGACCCGCCCCGGCGGACATCGCCCTGCCCGGCGAAGAATCGCCCATCCGGCCCGCCGGCTATTACTCAGTTTGGCCGCGCTCCGTCGTCCTTCTCCGCGCCGCTTCCTGAGCCCGCCAGGACACATCGACGAATCCGCTCGTGCCCCGCGCCTCGGTCTCGGGAGTTTCCTTGTCCACCAGCCCCTCCGCCTGGATCCGCTCGAATCCTGTCCTGTAGATGTCACAAAAACTCCATTCCGGCCGCGCCAGCAGCGGACCGAACGTCAGACACAGCGCTAGTTGGGGAACCGGCGCATACTCCTGCGAAGTGGCGGCGATCCCTCCTTTCAGAGCCGCCACCGCGCCGATGGCGTTGTAGCGGATCAGGCGACGCGACAATGGCGTCCTCGGTGTCAGCAGCCGTGCGATCTCCACGCCGGGCTTCATTCCCTCAAACCGGTAGTCGGGGCTCTCCTCCCAACCGGCGCCCTCCATCGCCTCAGGATCCAGTGCCAGAGCCACTGCGTTCTTGAATCCGTTGGAGACACCCCCGGTGTACAGTTCCGCCTTTCCGTCTCCGTCCAGGTCGGCCACCTCCATGCCGTGGAGGGGGCCCGCGTGCCAATACTCTCTGAGCAGCCGCCCATTCGCATCGAGAATCGCCACCTGGCTCGGGAAAAAAATCGAATGGATCGACACCACCGCGATCCGCCACGGCTCTTCGGCCGAGTTCCTGAACGCCGTCATCTTGTGAACGTAGTAGGGTGGCGGGAACTCCCCTTGGGCGGTCCGGACAGTCTTTCCGGGGATGAACACCCACCGCAGACTGCCCGTGGCATCGAAGCAGTACAAACCGTTGTCCTC
>CAYWST010000247.1:0-8535 GCA_964461075.1 uncultured Solibacteraceae bacterium
GATGGTGGCCCGCCCGCCGCATCCCGTTCGAGGAGCTTTCGGATCAGGTCGCGGCCATTCTCCGCGCCTGGGGCATGAGTAAGGGACACATCGCCATAACCGCCAGACACCTTCTCTATGCCGACTTGCACGGGATCGACTCCCACGGCTGCGCCATGCTGCTCAGCTATCATCGCGGCCTGGCAAGCGGCGTCCTGACGATGACTCCTCAAGTAGCAGTCGTCAACGAGGCCGAAACCACCGCGTCGATCGACGGCGGCGGAGGCCTCGGCCACGTGCCCGCGCACATCGCCATGACGCTGGCCATCGCAAAGGCGCGCGAACACGGAATCGCAGGCGTGGCCGTCGGCAACTCCGGCCATTTCGGGGCGGCCGGCACGTACGCGCTGATGGCCGCGGATGAGGGGCTGATTGGAATCGCGGCCACCAACACCGCAGAACCCGCGGTGGTCCCCACGTTCGGCGCCCAGGCGAAACTCGGCACGAATCCGATCGCCGTCGCCGCGCCGGCCGCTCGTAACAAACCGTTCCTCCTCGACATGGCCACCAGCACAGTCCCGCTGGGAAAACTCTGGACAGCGTGGCGCACTGGCGGCTCCATCCCACCGGGTTGGGCCCTGAATGCCCACGGCGATCCGGAATTGAATCCGCGCAAGGCCGCCCTGGGCAGGCGTCTGACGCCATTGGGATCCAACCGTGAGATGGGAAGCCACAAAGGCTATGGTCTCGCCGCTGTCGTCGAGATCCTTTGCTCCATTCTCCCCGGGGCGAGCGCACCGTCCAGGCCCGGCCACTTCTTTCTCGCCCTGGACCCCAATCGCTTCCGGGGTAAAGACGGTTTCGCCTCCGGACTCGACACGTTCATCGACACGCTGCGCTCGACAAGGCCGAAGCGCAAGGAGCAGCCAGTCCTCGTCGCCGGCGATCCCGAATACGCTGCTGCAAAGGAGAACGCCGCAAAGGGAGTGCTCCTCACGAGAATGGTGATCGAGGACATCCGCACCATCTGCGCGAAGTCGCGGACCCCCTTCCTGCTGGACGTGAAGGAGGGGCCCCGGCAGTCATGACATCACTCCTCTCGCTGCCGCGGCGGCTTTACGGCAGCGCGGTCATCGCCTCGAATCTGTGGGGACAGAGACAGGTCCCCTTTCTACCGCGCCATCAATTGGACGCGCTCCGGGACCGCCGGATTCGCCGGATCGTCGACTACGCCGCCCGGACGGTTCCCTACTATCAGGAGTTTTTTCGCGCTAACGGCATCGACCCGAGAGACATCCGGTCGGCAGCCGACCTCGACCGCCTGCCTGTCCTCGACCGCGCTCTCGTTCGCGCCCAGCCACGGCTTTTCCTCTCCAACTCGAATGCCTCCAGGGGCGCGCTTTCCTTTCTCACCAGCGGCTCGACCGGCAGCCCCGTTGAAGTCTGGCATGACCGTAACTCGATGCTCGCCAATATCGCGTACGGCGAGCGGGAGCGGCATCCGTTGATCCAGGCTGCCGGCACGTTCCGGCCCAGCGAGTTGTACGTGGGCTACGAGACTTCTACGTTCAAGAAAGTGACTGCGTTTTATACCGGAAACGTCCTCTTCCCGGTCCGTCCGCGGAGGATTTTCATGCCGCTCTCCGAGCCACTGGAGAAGATCCTCGAAGTCGCCAATCGGGAGCGCCCCGACATCCTGGTCGGCTACGGCGGATGGCTCGATCTCTTCTTCAGTACGCTTGAGGCGCGCAATCTCCGCCTCGAACCACCGAAGCTGATCATGTACATGGGCGAGGCACTCCCTCACGGCGCACGAGAGAAGATGGAGAACGGCTTTGGCATTCCCGTGCTCTCCCGCTACAACGCCGTCGAGTCTTTCAAGATCGGCTTCTATTGCCATTCCCGCAGCGGCTTCCACCTCCACGAGGACATCTGCCACGTGCGCATCGTCGATGAGAACGGACAAAACGTCCCCGCCGGCGAACCGGGGAGAGTGGTCCTCAGCAACCTGATCAATCGCGCAACGGTCCTCCTCAATTACCCCATCGGCGACGTGGCGGCGCTCTCGGCCTCGCAGTGCCCGTGCGGCCGCACATTCCGGCTCCTCTCTGAGTTGGAAGGCCGCGTCGAGGACATTCTCGTTCCCGCCGGCGGCCGCGCCATTCACCCTCGCGCTGTCTGGCAGGTCCTTAAAGAGGATCGCGGGATCCTCCAGTATCAACTCACTCAACTCGGTCCACGCAACTTCGACCTGCGCCTCGTCATGGCCAGCCAGCCGGCTTTCGAAGAAACGCTGAAGTTCACGCTGCCTGCGCTTCAGCGCCTGCTCTCGCCTGACCCGGTCATCGAGGTCCGGCGGGTCGACAGCATCAGGACAACCGCCGGGGAGAAGTTTCGAGCGGTCGCGAACCGTTCATCGAGCCCGCGCCGCGCTTCCGGCTGAGCAGTTCAACCACGCCCCTGCGCGCCGTGTGGCCCCACTGCAAGGCCGAGGGAAGCGGGTCGATCGCCGACCACACCGCATCGATCACCGGCCGCCTGTAAGGCCAGGCGAACTCCCGCCAGTTGAGCCCTTCACTCCGGCCGTGAATCGCCGAGTGAAGCAGGTCGGCATGGAAGTTCACCCAGGCTCCCGGCCATATACCCGGCTCCGCGATCAATCGGCGCCGCTCCATGTACTCGGACCAAAGGCTTGCCGCAAGATCGAGGCCCGATTTGCGGAGCAACGAGTTGTAAATGATCGGCCGTCCGTTCACCTCGAGGAATTTGAACGCCGAGTCTCGCGGATCCAGTTTGAACTCCGCGCACGCCGCGCCCCTGAAGCCGATGTGTCTCAGCAGTTCGACGGTGCCTTCCCGCAGTCCCTTGGGTTCGGGAACCACTTCAGCGGCTCTCGCCACCCCAAACAACGGCGGACTCTGGCGAAACTTGCGGACCGCTACGCCGGGCCCCGGCTCTCCGGACTTTGACATGACCAGGTTGTAAGTGTAGATCTGCCTGTCCCCGCCGGGGATCATCTCGAAGACGCCACAGCGCAATCCGGCGGCGACGGCCTCGCTCATGCCCTGTTTCAACTCGCTGAGGTCTTTCGCCAGGAACACCTTGAGGCCGAAACGGTCAATGAAGCGATGCGACTCGAAGGGTTTGATCACGACGGGGAACTGCAGGTGCGCGCGCGCCAGATTGGCGTCGCTGGCAACTCCGAATTGTCGAGGAAGCTCCAGCCCCACCGCGAGGGCGTCCGCGACCATCCGCTCTTTGTCGATGAGCCGCTCCACCACCGGCAGTTCGGGCGCCAGAACGCGGTAGCTGGCCGAGAGCCGATCCTTCCATCGGGAGAGCGCGTAGAGCGCTTCATCATTCGTGGCGAGCAAAGCCCAACCGCGCCAGTCCTGGACTCGCCGCTCAAGAATCTCGACCAGCGACTCGGGCGCATCGATCAGCGCTGGCGCGCATTCGCTGTCGAGGGCGAATCTCGAGCGATGCGCCATGTCGTAGGGCTTAGTGCGAATCACGGCGCAGCGCACCCCGCGCGCCGCGAGCGCGCGCACGATACCCAAGCCATTGATGTGGGCGCCCACGACGACGGCGCCTGGCGTTCCATGGGCCGGCGGGTGAGAGACACCGAAGCGCAAACATCGTTCTACCACGAACGGAGGGCATATGGCGTCGCCTCAGTCGCAACCGCCACCCTTTGCGGGGGCGGCGGCCAGGCAGGCGGGCGGCGCACGGGACAGAGAGCACGAGACGTAGTCCATGCCCACGAGGTATCAGAGTTCAATCGAGTCCGGCTCGAGCCGCGCGCGTCATCCCGATCAACGTGCCGGGCAGGCGCTTCTCCTTCTTGGGACCGGCGCTACCCCTCACCTCTTCAGCGATCGGCTTCACGATCTTCTTCCGGTTCTCAAGCTCCTCGACGTATGGACACGGGGTTTACGCTGAAGTCTGATTTCGGCAAACAGGCGGCCTGCCTTTGATTGGAACGATGCCCATGAATCTCGTGCCGCAAGGCATGGTGGTTCGAAGTGCGCGGTCGAGGAGATCGTCCCGCGCGGTTCACTCCCGCTACTGGCGGACGAACGAAATGGAGAGGACCGGTCCACGGAACTCGCCAAGATGCCTTCGGGCTGCCCGCTTCTCGCCGTCTGAGCGTGGCGGAGGCGCAGAATCCGTGAGGTCACAGCCTTTCAGACGAAACCGAAGTGGCGTGAGTCGTGACGCCGGCGGAAAGGAGAGCGGAGTGCCGGGAAAGCAACTCACTGAGACGAGGAATAAGAACGGATGAGGACCCGCGGCTTGGAGAGACCCCCAACCAACTGCTGATTATGTCCGAAAAGCCCGAAATGCAAGGCATCCTTCGTGTCGGCGTCAAGGGGCTGGGAATCATGCTGTCGAAGTGGACGGGGACTCCGCGCGAGCCGCCGAGCAGGCTGGCCACCGAATCCGCCACCGGGACCGGTGATCGCAATCGCCTGGCGATTCCGATGCCGGCGAGGGCCCCGGGGGCCGTGGAGGGCGCTTTCAAGATCGTGCCCATGCCGGGCGGATCGGGAGCGCCGGAGGGTTCGCACAGCCCGCGCTCCTCCAACGGAGAGGCGGCCATCCAATGAAGCGTGTCGATCCGGCGGTGGCTTTTGCGCCTGGCGTCATGCGAGAGGTCAATCACCAACTCGAGCAGCGCCCCTTCTCGGGAGTGAGGCGACAAAAAAAAGCTGCCGGGGAATGATGACCCGGCAGCTTCCCAAAGGTGCTTGTGTTCAGATCTTGATCTCTAGTTCCTCCGCCGCCGCGCGAGACCGAACGAAACCAAGCCGCAACCTATTAGCGCGATGGTGCTCGGCTCGGGAACCTCGGTCGGCTCAACCATGACACTGTCGAGGCCAATGTAGTTGTCGTAAAGACTCTGATTCGCGGGCGCAGAGAAGGTGATGGTGGAGGTCGATCCTGTGGCCAGGAAGACCCTGCTGTACTCCAGCCAATTCACCGCGTACGGATTGGTGTTGTCGTTGTTCCTGTAGGTCACCGGCGTGCCGCCGTTAATCACCAGGACAACACGGGAAGCCTCTCGATAGTAATCCGGCGTGTAGCCGCTGCAGGCCGCGTCGATGCAGTAGGAAAGGTCCGGCCCTGTCGACGTCCCGATGTTGCCGAGCGCGAAGGTAACCAGATAGTACTGGCCTGGGACCGTGTCGAAAGTCTGCGAGATCGATCCGCCCGGATTCTTGGAGATGCCCGTCAGGTCGATGTGCTGCTCGCCGTCGTAAGGGCCAAAACTCAGCAAGTTCGGACCATAGATGCCTTCGGTGTACCCATACTTCATCAGCAGCACCCCACCGGAGTTTGGGTAGCTCACATCCCAGCCCGGCAGGTTGGCGCTGAATGCTTCCATCGAACACCGGCCATTGGCGATGTCACCTGCGTTAGGACAGTTGGTTACGTTTGCCGGGATGGGATCGAATTCAAAACTGCCGTTCTGGAAGGGCGCTGCAAAAACCGGAGCCCCCGACAGCACCGCGAGCCCGACGGCAAGTAGTAAGCCTCTGGACACGGACTTTCCTCCTCCAAGGGATCTGCGTCGAGTATATCTGTGTACTGGAACTGAGGTCAACTAGTTTCCCATTACCTTCCTGTCATATAGGGTCATTTTGCTGGGTTAGTACCAGTATCCTAGTCCTACTCTCGGAGAAACACCTGACTCTGCCCCACCCCAACGCCGGACCCTCCAACCGTGCTATACTTAGAGTTCATGATCGCAGGGAGACTCCGCCACGGCCATCATCACCATCATTGGTGTGGCGGGACGTGCGCGATCTGACCTCAAGAGTTCAGTTTTCGCGATTCTGGGCCCGCCGATCCGAACGGATCCGGCGGGCTCTTTCAATTTTCACACGACCAATTTCATGAGTTGCACGGTATGGAATTAGATTTCAATAAGTTAGATGGCCTCATCCCGGCCGTCGTCCAGGATGCTGTCACGGGCCGCGTCCTGATGGTCGGCTTTATGAACAAGGAAGCCTGGAGTCGCACCGTCGAGTCGGGTTTCGCCACCTTCTACAGCCGTTCCCGAAACAAGCTCTGGCTGAAGGGCGAAAGCTCGGGCCACAAACTGGTGGTCAAGACGATTCAGACCGATTGCGATCAGGACTCAGTCCTCATTCTGGTGGAGACGGTAGGACCAGGGGTCTGCCACGAGGGCTACGCTTCCTGCTTTTTCCGCACTCTCGACCAGGGCGAGTGGCGGGTAACTGAACCGCAAACCTATGACCCTAAAGAGGTTTATTCCAAGTAAAGAGGCCTCATCATGAACAAGCTCCGCCTCGGTATTCCCAAAGGCTCGCTCGAGAACGCAACAGTCGACCTGTTTCGAAGAGCGGGCTTCAATATTCAGACGAGTTCGCGCTCTTATTTCCCTGCCGTCGACGACCCTGAAATCGAGTGCATGCTGATCCGCGCACAGGAGATGGCCCGGTACGTGGAGGATGGGATTCTGGACGCAGGTCTCACCGGCCTTGACTGGGTGGCTGAGAACGACGCCGACGTGATCACCGTCGCGGATCTCATCTACGCCAAGCAGAGTTTCGGCAAGGTTCGATGGGTCCTTGCCGTCCCTGACGCCAGCCCTTTTCACAAGCCGGAAGACCTTGAGGGCAAGATCATCGCCACCGAACTTGTCGGCGCCACGCGCCGGTATCTGGCTTCAAAGGGAGTCACGGCCAAGGTCGAGTTCAGTTGGGGCGCCACCGAGGTCAAGCCTCCCGTTCTGGCCGACGCGATCGTCGAAGTCACCGAAACCGGCAGTTCGCTGCGCGCCAACAAACTCCGCATCATCGAAACGGTGATGGAGTCCAACACCCAGCTCATTGCCAACAAACAGAGTTGGGAAGACGGCTGGAAGCGCCGCAAACTCGAAGACATCAAAATGCTGCTGGAAGGGGCCATCAACGCATTGGGTAAGGTCGGTCTCATGCTGAATGTCCGCAGGCAGGATCTCGAAGCGGTGATTGGCGTGCTGCCCGCTCTGAAGAACCCCACAGTCAGCCCGCTGTCGGACGGCGAATGGCTCGCCGTGAATACCATCCTCGACGAGTCCACCGTTCGCGTCATCATCCCGCGGCTCAAGGAAGCCGGCGCGCAGGGAATCGTCGAATACCCCCTGAACAAGATCGTGATGTAAGGAGCAGACATGCTCAGAATTCTCGAATCCAAGGATGCCGAAAAGCTGCTGCGGCGCCGCGCCGCGCGGCTCGAAGAGGCGGAAAACGCGGTGCGGCCGATCCTTGAAGCGGTTCGCAGGCGCGGCGACAAGGCGCTGCTCGAATACGCCCGCAAGTATGACGGATTCTCCGGCAAGACTGTCGCTATACCCGCCGCAGAGCTTGAAGCCGCCGCCGACCGGCTCTCCAGGCAATTCCGCCAAGCCCTCAAAGCGTCCGCCAGGAACGTTCGGGCGTACGCCGCGATTCAGCTTCCAAAGCCCAGAAAGATCGAGCCTGCCAAAGGTCTGCGCTTGAGCCAGGTCATCCGGCCGCTCGAAGCGGTGGGCGCCTACATTCCCGCCGGCCGCTACCCGCTGCCCTCGACTGTCATCATGACCGTGGTCCCGGCGCGCGCGGCCGGCGTCGACAGAGTCATGGTGTGTTCGCCCAAGCCCGTCGACGAGATCTGGGGCGCAGCGCACCTGCTCGGAGCCACCCACGTCTTCCAGATGGGCGGCGCGCACGCCATCGCAGCTTTCGCCTATGGCACGAAAACCGTTCCGCGCGCCGACCGCATCGTCGGCCCGGGTAACATCTACGTCGCGGCCGCCAAGAAACTCCTCGCGGGCGAAGTCGGAATCGACTTCGTCGCCGGCCCCACCGAGATCCTCATCATCGCGTCGGCAGGCGATCCACGCTGGATCGCGGCCGACATGCTCGCCCAGGCCGAGCACGACACCGATGCAAGCGCCGTCCTGCTCACCACGGACCCGAAGCTAGCCCTCGCGGTCGCCGAGCAGGTGGAAGTGCAACTCGCGGATCTCCCCACAGCGGCGACCGCCCGCATCGCGATCGACCGCAACTCAGCCGCCGTCCTCGTCCGCGACCGGGAGGAGGCCGTCGAGATCTCCAACCGCTTCGCCCCCGAGCATCTCTCCATCGACGACGCAGGACTCATCCCCGGCATCCGCCATGCCGGCAGCATCTTCGTCGGGCCATCGAGCCCTGAAGCCGCGGGCGATTACGCCTCCGGGCCCAATCACGTCCTGCCCACCTCCGGCGCGGCGCGCCTTCGCGGCGGACTCTCCGCGGCCGACTACGTCAAGGTGATCAGCGTCCAGCAACTCTCGGCCAAAGCGCTGAAGCGGATCGAGGCGCCCATCACAACTCTGGCCCGCGCCGAAGGGCTCGAGGCGCACGCCCGCAGCGTCGAGGTGCGCACCCGTGGCTGACGCGCTCAAGCCTCGCGAGGCGGTCGTCCGCATGGCTCCATACCACCCGCCCCCGGGCGGGCGCGCCGGCAAGCCCCGTCTCGACTTCAACGAAAATACCGTCGGCTGTTCTCCGAGTGTCATCGCGC
>CAYWST010000248.1:0-8535 GCA_964461075.1 uncultured Solibacteraceae bacterium
GTCTGCGCGGGCTGGGCCGCGCGGAGATGACGGGGCTCGTGAAGATCTTATCGATGAGCGCCAGCGATTTCCTCGACGAGTGGTTCGAGTCGCCCGAACTCAAAGTGACGCTGGCCACCGATGGCGTGATCGGGGCCAACGGCGGACCGCGTTCGCCGGGCACGGCCTACATCCTGCTGCATCACTGCATGGGACGCGTGGCTGGACACCGCGGTTTATGGGGCTTCGTCCGAGGGGGCATGGGCGCGGTGAGCGAGGCGATCGCGAGCGCCGCGCGAGAGGCCGGCGCCGTCATCCGTACGGAGGCCGAAGCCGGCGCCATCATGGTCCGGCACGGCATGGTTCGCGGTGTCGCCCTGACCAATGGCGACGAATTCGAGGCGCGCATCGTCGCCTCGTGCGCCGATCCCAAGGTCACTTTTCTCCGCCTTCTGCCGCCTTCCGACCTCCCGCCCGAATTTGTGGAAGGCATCCGCAGACTCCGCTGTGAAGGCACGTCGCTGAAGATCAACTTCGCTCTCAGGGCCCTGCCCGAGTTCAAGTGCCTGCCCGGCGCGCCCGGAGCCCAGCATCGCGCCACCATGCATATCTGCCCGTCGATCGAGTACGTGGAAAGAGCGTGGGACGATGCAAAGTACGGCCGCCCCAGCGAGCGGCCTCTCATTGAGCTCACGATCCCCACGATGTACGATTCCTCGCTCGCGCCGGAGGGCCGCCACATTATGGGCGCGTTCCTGCAATATGCGCCTTACACGCTGCGCGACGGCGATTGGGACAGCCTTCGCGCTCCCTACGCCGAGCGCGTCCTGGACCTGATCGCCGAATACTGCCCCAACATTCGCGACGCTGTCGAGAACATGCAGGCGCTCACCCCGCTTGACCTTGAACGCGTGTACGGCATCACCGGAGGCAACATCTTTCACGGCGAGATGAGCTTCGAGCAGATGTTCTTCATGCGCCCCCTGCCGGGCTGGGCGCGCTACCGCACGCCCATCAAAGGCCTTTACCTCTGCGGCTCCGGCGCGCATCCGGGCGGCGGTGTCATGGGCGCGCCCGGCCACAATTGCGCCAGGGAGATCCTCAAGGACGCATGATCTTCAGAATCCTCAAGTGGGCCGCGGCGTTCCTGCTGCTGGCTGTCATTACGGTTGTCGTCTGGCTCTCTCTGCCTCCGTCGCGCCGCGCCGTTGCCATTCCGCCGCAAGGCCCGGGCGAGACGATGCGCCTGAAGGACGGGCGCACGCTTGGCTACCGCGTCACCGGCGACCCTGGCGGCCGCCCCGTCCTTTTCATGCACGGCATGCCGGGCTCGCGGCTCATCCATGCCGCCTCCGGAGCCGATCTCCGCGACTGGCGCATCCGTCTCATTCAGCCGGACCGCCCCGGTTTCGGCCTCAGCACGCCCGCCGCGTCGATGGAATACAGCGGCTACCACGACGACGTCGGGCAACTGCTCGACCGGCTCAAGATCGAGAAGACCGCCGTGCTCGGGTGGTCCGCCGGCACTCCCTGGGCGCTCGCGCTCGCCGCCACGCTCGGCCCGCGCGTCACGCGTACCGCCATCGTGGGCGCCCTCATGACGCCCGACGACGAACGTCTCCGCACAAGAACGCCGCTCACCGCGCTGCTGTTTGTCTGGTCCGCGCGCCATTGGCCCAACGCCGCGCACCGCATGCTCGACGGCCTTGCCGCCGAGTGGGAGCGCGACCCGGAGTCCTTCTTCCGAGGCCAGAACCTCAAGAACCCCAAGGTCGATCTCGACATCATCTTCCGTCCCGAAGTGGCGGATTCTCTTAAGCGATCCAACGCCGAGACGTTTCGCTACGGAATCCAGCCCATCATCGACGGCGAGCTGCGCCGCATGGGCAAGCCGTGGGGGATCGACTGGAAAGCGATCCGAGTCCCCGTCCGCTTCTGGCACGGGCTCGCCGACGCCGCCACGCCGCCGCTGGGCAGCCGCATCCTCGCCGAACGGATCGCCGGCGCGACGGTGGTGGAATTGCCTGGCGAAGGCCACTTCCTGATCATTCCTCGCGCCAGAGAGATCTTCAGTTGGCTCGCGGAATGACGAAGTCTTCCTCGAACATTTGGTAGATGGTGCGCTGCATTCCCACCCGCTCATAGGCGGTCATCGCGCGCTCGTTGTGGTTCTCCACGTAGAGCCGGATCCCGCAAACGCCGCCCGCCGCCTTCGCAGACTCCCGGACGTGCCGGTAGAGAGCCGCGAAGACGCCCTGCTGCCTTGCCTCGGGCACGACGTAGACGCTCTGCACCCACCAGAAGACGCCGTTGCGCCAATCCGACCACTCGTAGGTGATCATCAACTGGCCCACGCGACTGCCCTCGGACTCCGCAATCAGATAGAACCCGCGCGACGGTTCGTCGAACACGCCGTGTACGCCGTCGCGAAGACGGTCGAGATTGAGCGAGACGCCCTCGGTCTCCAGTGCCATCCGCGCGTTGCCGCGCACCAGGAACTCGGCATCCTCGCGCGACGCCCTTCGAATCGTGATCTGTGACATAGGCGGCGAATCAGGTCAGGAGACGCGCTTCAGTTTCGTCACGCGCCCGACCTCGACCCATTCCACCACAAAGATGTTGCCGTCCTTGTCGAAGCACGCGCCATGCGGGCAGATGAACTTGCCCGGCGTGAATTTCTCCCGCGCTTCCTTGCGCAGGCTGCTCCAGGTGTTGGTGTCGTCTTCGCACAGATGCGTCAACAGGCGGTCGCTCGAATCGAAGAGGCTGACGCGAGCCTCGAGGTCGGGGATGAGCAGCAATCCTTTGCGCTGATCGAAGTGGCATGGCAGTTTCACGTCTCCCTGGCCCGAGAAACCCTGGTGCTTGCCGTCGAGAGAGAAATACTGCAGCCGCCGGTTGGTGCGGTCCGCCACGAGCACGCGAGGGTCTTTCCAGCGGGTATCGATGGCGATGCCGTGGGGACAATCGAGCTGTCCCGGTTCTTTGCCCTTGCCGCCGAAGGTGAACTTCCACTCGCCCTTGGGCGAGTAGACGTTGATGTAGCTCGAGCCATACCCGTCGCCGACATAGACGTCGCCGTTGGGCGCGATGGCGAGGTTGGTCGGCGAGTACCGCTTCGGCTTGCCGTCCGGTCCGGGAGCATAGGCAGGCGACTCCTTCGGGTAGCCCACCTCCCAGACCTTCTCGCCGGTCAGGGTGTACTTGGCCACCACCGCGCGTTTTGTGTCGCAGAAGTAGAGATACTCGCTGGATCCTTCTTTCCTGAGTGTTAGTCCGTGCGCACCGCCTTTGAACTCGGCGCCCCAACTTTTGACGAACCTGCCCTTGGAATCGAACACGACAATTGTGTCGGCCGACGCGCTCTTCGCGTGCACGGTGTGATGGATATAGACGTGTCCCCTGGAGTCCACGCACACCCCGTGGGTGTTCCCGTAGGCGATCGACTTTGGGAGTTCACCCCAATCGTGAATCACCTCAAACTTGTGCGCGCCGGCGCCAGTCACCGGCAGTTTTGTCCCGGACTTGGACGAGGTGAGAACAGCGGGCGCGACGGCCAGCGAGGCGGCGAACTTGCGGCGGGTTGGCATCGTGGGAGTATCCTCTCTGACTCTTTTCAACAAGGTACCAGACGCGCCCCCGAAATTGTGCCTGCCACAATTATTTCGGCAGTCCTATCGCGCCGATTGTATTTCGGACTCACCTGTCTTATCCTGCCTGTGTTCGGCCCGAGGTCCGTCCTCGATGGGTACCGCTCCAGCCCTCGCCCCGGCCATCCCGGATTACGAGATCCATCGGCTGATCAATGAAGGCGGGATGGGCCGGGTCTACAAGGCCTGGAACGTCAGCCTGGAGCGCTTTGAAGCCATCAAGCTGATCTCTCCGCGGCTGCTCGCCTCAACGGATATCCGCGATCTGTTTCACCGCGAGGCCGTCGCCGTGGCCTCCCTCAATCACGAAAACATCGCCACCCTTTACCGCTGCGGCGAAGTGGGCGGCAACCCCTATCTCGCATTCCAATACTGCGATGGAGGCTCGCTCTCCAACCGGATGCAGGGCCGCCCGATGAATCCCGCCGAGCTCTATTCCTACGCGATCGAACTCGCCGCCGGCCTCAACTACGCTCACCTCCACGGCATCGTCCACTGCGACATCAAACCGGCCAACGTCCTCTTCCATGAAGGCAAGCTGAAGCTCATCGATTTCGGCCTGGCGAAATACCGAGCCGACCCTTCGGGAAACCGGCTGGCGCCGGGAGCCGGCACCCCGGACTACATCTCGCCCGACCAGATCCGCGGGGAGCCCCCCGATCTCCGCAGCGACATCTACTCCTTCGGCGTCATCCTCTACGAAATGGCGGCCGGGCGCCGTCCCTTCGAATCCGCGAACCTTCACGATCTCCTTCGACTGATCTGCAGAGCCACGCCGGCCCCGCTCGCCGATCTCCGGCCGGATCTCCATCCCGCCTTCTGCAAGCTCGTGCATCGCGCCCTCGCCAAGGCCCCCGGCGCGCGCCCGCAGTCGATGGCCGAAATCATCTCCGTCTTGCAGGACTGCCGCGGAAAGAGCCCCACGCCGTTCGACGAAACGCTCGCGCCGGAGCGGAGCACGCCGAAGCCGCCCGAGCAGTTGACCACCGTCGTCTCGCCCATCGGCGAGCCTACCCCGGCGCCGGCAAAGTTCTGGAAAAAAGTCCTGCCACTGCTCGGCGCGCCCTTACTCGCCGTGCTGCTCATGAACCCCAGCTTGCTCGACCGGTTCCGGAGCGGGGCCGGCGCCACGCCGCCCGGCAAGCCTCTCATCGCCGTCCTCCCCTTCGAGAGCGTGAGCCGCGAACCTGCCGCCGTCGAGTTCTGCGCCGCGCTCGACGCCAGACTCGCCGGCGAGCTCGTTCAGTCCGTCAAGTCCCGGGACTATTTCGCCGTCTCGCCAGCGAGCGAAGTCCGTTCCAGCAAAATCCGAAGCGTCGCCGAGGCGCGCAAGCTCCTCAAGGCGGACCTGGTTTTCGGCGGCACGGCCGTCAAGAGCGCGGACGGCTATGAGATCCTGCTCTCGCTCTCCGACGCCTCCAAACAGGAGCAGATCAAGGCCGAGACGATCCGCATCGACCGCGAATCGCTCGATCGCTTCGACCGGACCCTCCGCGATGCAGCCCTGCGTATGCTCCCTCCCTCCACGCGCGCCGCTTCGCTCGTGGTCGCCTCAGCCCAGCCATTCACCAACCCGGCGGCATACGAACTCGCCGTCCGCGCACATGGGCTGTTGCGGCAATACACCGGTCCGGGGCCCGTGGACACCGCCCTCGAGTTGCTGACGCAGGCCGTCCGGCTCGATCCCGCAAGCGCGGAAGCTCACGCCTGGCTGGCCGAAGCCCGAATCCAGAAATGGCAGCAGTCCCGTGACAAATCGCAGATCGACATGGCCTGGGAATCCTCGTCGCGTGCGCTCGCTCTCGGACCTAAGCTCAGCGCGGTCCGCTTCGCCGCCGCCCGCACGGCGCAGGCTCGCGGCGATTGGGAGCGAGCCGCTGCTGAGTTCAACGCCGCCATCACCGCAAACCCTTCCGATCCCGAAGCGCACCGTTTCCTTGCCCGCGTCTATTCCGAACTAGGCCGCCATGCAGATGCCGAGGCGGCCTACCGCAAGGCCATCGAGCTGAATCCGGCCTCCTGGACCTCCTACACCTCGCTCGGCGTCTACTACAGCCGGCAGGAGAAATGGGACGCCGCACTGCGCGAATTCGTCCGGGCTCGAGATCTTTATCCCGATCTGTCCACCGTCCACGTCAACATCGGAAGCGCCTACTACAATCTCGACCGTCTTGAAGAGGCCGCTCAAGCCTATCAGACCGCGCTGGAGCAGAAGCCCGATGCGGTGGCATACAGCAACCTCGCCTCTGTCCGCTTCCACCAGCGCCGGTACGCGGAGGCCGTCAGCCTGCTTGAGCGAGCCGTGGCGCAGAACCCGGTTTACGCTTCCGCCTGGTGCTATCTCGGAGAAGCCCTCGCTCAGATCCGAACAGAGCAGGCCCGGAGCAATCAAGCGTTCCGAAAAGGAGCGGACCTGCTCGCGGCGGACTTGAAGGTCAATCCCAAACTCGCCTCAACCTGGAGCCGCCTGGCTCTGGCGAGGGCCTTCCTCGGCGACGCAGCAGGCTCAAAGAGTGCAATCTCCCAGGCGGTCAATCTGGCGCCCGGCGACGCGAGTGTTCTCTATAGAGCGGCCAGGACTGAAGCCCGGCTCGGCGCTACCAAACGCGCCGCGGACTACCTTCTCGCCGCCCTCGACAAAGGCTACTCAACCGGCGAGGCGCGTCGCGAACCGGGCTTGGAACTGGTGCGGAGAGATCCGCGCCTCCTCGCTCGTCTTCAATAAGCGCCGTCTTCACAATCGGCGATGGGAAGGAGTACAGTCAATGAGCAAGAAAAAGGTCTACATCAAATTCGGCGGCCACAACTTCGATTTCGTGGAGGACCAGCCCGATAGTTCGCCTGGCAGCGGTGTCTCTGTTCAAATCCGGCGGGGGGATACAGTCAGGTGGAAGGCTCGAAAAGACGATATCAAGCTGAAGCTTTTCGACGGTTTCAGGGTTGAGTTCGTGACCGCCGCCCCAACCACCGGGAAGATCAGCTACGATAGCGTGTCCGAATCCGGCGGCCCCGCTGCGGAGACCGATCCGGCGGACGTCAACCGCGGCAGATACAAGTACAAAGTGACCCTGTTTGGACCGGGCAATCCCTCTGTGGATCCCGAGGTTGAAGTCGTCGATCCGGGAGTTCAGCACTTTCTGACGCTCGAGGCGGTCTATGACGCGGCGAATTCCGCTCTTGTCTGCCCGAGTGAAGAGGTCTTCGAAGGAGATCTGGTCAGGTTCCTTCTCGAACTGGGCGAGCTCCCCAACCAGGGTTTCGCCGTCTCCTTCCCGAGTGCCCTGGCTGTCTACCTGCCCACCAGCAAGGACAAGGAGCTGCACAGCACTCCCGGACAGAACGTCACCTTCTACTGCCAGGCTCAGCCCGTCCAGCACACCACGGAGTATGTCTATCAGGTCGGTATTAAGGAGATGGGCGTCACCGGGGAGGGCGTCATCACGGTGCGGCCACGGCCTGAACAAGGCTCCGCCGGAGCCTGAGCCCCACGCCCTGGGGTGTCAGAAGACGGGGTGGCCGCCCGTGTCCTTGCGAATGTCGGACCATCGCTCCGGCTGCCCCGCGGCGAAGTCCACCACCTGCTTCTGGCGCCGCAGCTTCTCCTGCAAGGCCGGGACCGCGACTTCTTGAACGCGGGCGCCGGCCTTCGCCGCCATCGCGGCGGCGACGCCCGCCGCGTGTCCGGCGATCATCCACACGCTCTCCAGCCGGTAACTCGAGAACGCCACATGTGTGAAAGACGCCGCGCCTGGAACCAGCAGATTGCCGCAATCTTCCGCCCTCGGCGTCAGCGCCCGGTAGGGAATCTGGTAGGCCATCGAGGTGCGCCAGATGCGGCCTTCGTTCACGAACTCGCTTTTCGAGATCGCGCAGCGTTGTACGTGGTGCGAGTCAGTGAAGTGTGAGCTGATGCCGATCGAGTCCGGCTTCCGCCGGTCCTCCATCACGTCGCGCTGAGTAACCACCGTGGCGCCCTTCATGCGCCGCGCCTCGCGCACATAGAGCTGATAGGGCAGGTGGCGGTTGTCGGCGAACTCGCCGCGATGCAGTCCCCACGACCGCATCTCCGCGCGCAGCGCCGCCGGTACGCGCTCATGAGCCGCCAGGAAGTGGAACAGCCCCAGCGTGTAGTCCCAATGGTCGGCGAAGATCTCGGCACGCCTTTTGTAGGAAGCGTCCGGATAGTCGAATTGCCCGCCAAAGTGGCCCATCGAGATGATCGCGTCCGGGATGTTGTTCACCTCGAACTTGCCGTTGCGCCGTCCATAGAACGCCAGGATTTGCTTGAGCGCCACCGGCCGGCCCGCGGCGGATTCCGAGAGGATCCAGTTCTCCAGCAGCGCAAACCGGCGCGCGTCATACCGCTCCGGCTTCGGAATGGGGGCCTGCAGCCCGGGATCTTTCGCGAACGTGGGCCGGAAGTTGTAGTTCATCACGCCCCGGTGCGCATCGCCCTCCTTCAGTTCGTGGCGCCACGCCGAGATCCCCGGCAGGAGCTTGCCCGAGGAATCAACCGTCGCGGCCTTGACCACCCGGGGCTCGAAGCGGACACCGGCGGCCTCCTCGTTGAACTCCGAGCGCGATTCCCGGCCGAACGAGTACGGAACACCCGCACGAGCCATGAGGTCGCCCTCATATCCGGCGTCGATGAACAGGGAACCCTGGATGCGCGAACCGTCCGATAGCGTGATCGCCTCGATCTTCTTCCCGCTCACCTGCGCTTTCTCCACCCGAACGCCGTACCGCACTTCAACAACCGCTTCGCCGAGCATCCCCAGATACACTTTCTCCGCGACCGAGGACTCAAAGTAAAACTCCGGCTTGCCCGTCTGGTAGTGATCGCCGAGCCTCTTGTAGAATTCCAGCGCAATGCCCCCGATCGTCCAAACAAGCATGTGCTCCGACT
>CAYWST010000249.1:0-8526 GCA_964461075.1 uncultured Solibacteraceae bacterium
CTTGCCGAACTGCGGATGCAGCACCACCTCCGGCGAATTCACCCGGAACCGCCCCTTGGGCATTTCGCCGTTCCGGAACTCGCGGTAGAAACCCTCCTGCGCCAGGACCGGCGCCTGGAGGACAATCAAGGCCAGGAACGCTGTTCGCACGCAGTCGATCATACAGGAGCCCCATGCCTGAATCCCGCGCCCGCATCGTCGATTTCGCCGAAATCCCCGGCGTCCCCTGCCCTTGCGGAACCGCCCGCCGCGCCTACGGAGATGTCGAAGCCTTCCCCGCTACAATCCACGTCACCCAAATCAGCCGCGAAGCCCGAATCCACTACCACAAGCATCTCACTGAGGCCTACTACTTCCTCGAGTGCTCACCCGGCGCCGCCATGCATCTCGATGGCGAGATCGTCCCAGTCCACCCCGGCATGAGCATCCTCATCCCGCCGGGCGTCCGCCACTCCGCCCTCGGCGAAATGCGCGTCCTCATCGTCGCCATCCCCAAATTCGATCCCGCAGACGAACACTTCGACTGACCACGCCGCTCGGCCATCGCTTGACACGGGTTCCGTGCGCACGGACCCTGTGGATAGATGAACCTCACGCTGTCCGTTGACAAAGAAACTTTGAGCCGGGCCCGTAAAAGGGCGGAGTCTCTCGGCGCCAGCGTCAACCATCTCGTCCGGGAGTACCTGTAGCAATTGGCCGGCAAATCGGATCTGGAAGCCAGGATGGACGATTTCGAGCGGCTTTCTCTTGCGTCAAACGGCCGCTCCCGCGGCTGAAAGTTCAATAGGGAAGAGATCCACGAGCGGCGCTAGTCATGGAGGGTCTGGCCTTTTTCGATACGAACGTCCTGGTCTACTCTGACGACTCCGGCTCGCCTGAGAAGCAAACCGTCGCGATTGACACTTTGCGGCGCCATTACGTGCCGGGGACTGCGGTGCTCTCTGCGCAGGTCCTGCAGGAATACTACGACTCTGCCGCCAGGAAACTCCGCATTCCGCCTGCCGAGGCCCAACGAAAAGTCGAGCATCTCTCCTGCGGACGCGTGGTCGCTCCGAACGCTCAGGATGTGATCGCCGCGATCGAACTCCATCGCCTCCAGCAGATCTCCTTCTGGGACGCCCTGATCGTCCACGCCGCACGCATCGGCGGCGCAGAAATCCTCTACAGCGAAGACTTCCAGCATGGCTCAGTCATCGGCGGAGTCCGTGTCGTCAATCCGTTCCTCGGCCTCAAGCCGCCGCGCCGCCGCAAACGCAAAGCCGGCTAATCCAGCAGCGTTTCGAGGCCTTCCACCGGACTCAACGGCCTCGGCGTGTCCATGACGCGCACTCGGGTCCGCCCTCCAAGCCCTGGTGGCGGGACTTGTCGTACAATGAGCGGGTTCGATGTGCCCCCCGCCAACGCCAACCGGCGAACAGGTGCTGGACGCCTTAGAGAAGGTCCTCCGCTCCCCGCTCTTTACCCGTGCAGAGAGGCAGTCCAGGCTTGTGAGGTTCATCGTCGAACACGCCCTCAGGGGCGAACTCAACGCGCTCCGCGAGGCTTCCATCGGCGTTGAGGTCTATGACCGGCCGGCCGACTTCGACCCCAAGGACGACACCATTGTGCGGGTGGAGGCCTCACGCCTTCGCTCCCGCCTGGCCGAGTACTACGATAGCGAGGGCAAAACGGATGCGGTTCGGATCACCATCCCCAGGGGTGGGTACGTGCCTGTCTTCGCGTTCGTCCTGCCCCCGGAGGCCCCACCCGCCGCAACTCCGGACGAAACGCCGCCGCCGAAATTCGGCTGGAAACGCCTGACGGCTGTCGGACTCGCGGCGGCGCTGTTGGCTTGGGGGGCCTGGCGCATGGTGGGCGGCCGTCCTGATCGGGCCCCTGAAGTCGCGCAATTGCTGAAACAGTATCTCCCGCTGGCAACGCTGTACACACCCGCGAGCCTGGAGCAGGCGAGAAAGCTTCTGGAGCGCGCCGAGCAGTTGGACCCGGAATCCGCTGAGGTGCAAGGAGCGCTTTCCGACGTCTACGCGGCAACGGCGAACACTAACGCCGCCCAGCGCCAACAGTATGGAGCCAAGGCGTTGCTCGCCGCCCGCCGCGCGCGCGACCTCGCTCCGGATTCCCCCATCGGCTACTCGGCGCTGATCCGCTACTACCGGGATATCAATCAGAACCTTGCTGCCGCCCGGCTTGCCTGCCAGGAAGCGCAGTCGCGCGTTTTCCAGCAGCAGACGTTTCTGGGAATCTGTGCCACCGTGGAAAGCTACCTCGGCAACCACGAAGTGGCTTGGACACTCGCCGAGCAATACGTGGAGCAAAACCCCAGGCACCCGGGGGCGCTGCGCACGTTGGGTGTCATCTATTACAACGCCGGCCTCATGGACCGCGCGGAGGCCGCCCTTCGAAAGACCGCCGAGGTTGCGGAAAAAGGACGAATCACCCATTGGGGGTACCTGGGCCTGATTGGCGTGGCCAGGGGCAAGGCGGCTGAAGCCCTGGCCGAACTCGACCGCGAAGCTCCCTACTCCGCTTCCAGCCGCGCCGACCTCTATGCCTTCCGCGGCTACGTCGCCGCCAAAGCCGGCCGCCGCGAGGAAGCGATGAAGATGATCGGCTTGCTCCGGGCAGCGATCGAAAAAGGGGCTCCGCCCGCCTTCCTCTCCTGGGTCTATCTGGGCCTCGGTGACTCCGATGCCGCCCTCGCGTGCCTGGAACAAAGCGTCGACCGGCGCGACGATGTCACGGTGGACTTCGTCGTAGCCCCCGCCGCGGCCGAACTCCGCCCTGATCCCCGCTTCCAGGCTGTCCAAGCCCGCCTCGGGCTCCCACGCCAACCCACCCCGTAAGTCACTCATTTTGCTTCGTTACGAGTCAGGTTACGAACGCTACCCCTCCTCCGTCACAGGCGAATCGCCCCGGCGTCACTCCCGCGACGCAGCCTTGCCGCTCCATACTCGCCCTCATGGAGCCCGCCGTTCCGCAGGCTCCCAACCTGGAAAGGAACAAAAGAATGATTCGGATGATGCGTTTTGTCGTTTTGGCCGCGGCCCTGACCGCGCCCACGGTTTTCGCCCAGTATTCGACCCCGGTACGCGAAGTCGAGCGGCCCGAGAAGAGAGCGTTCAATGTGAACTACGCCTGCTCCGGCGTTTTTTGCACGCCAACTAACGCGCCCACCGTACCCGCGGGGTACAGGATCGTGTTCGAGTTCGTCAGCGCCTACTTCGGAGCGGGAGAACGGCTCTTGTCCATCTCCTTGGACAACACGTTTGCAATTCACACGGTCGCGCCGACCTGGGTTTCGGCGAACGGTTCGACATCGGTCATTCAGCAGCCGGTCCGCTTCTACAACGACAAGTTCCCCGACATCACCTTGATACAGGGCACCGCCCCCTCCTCGTACTCAATTACGCTGTCCGGATACCTGGCGGCGAAGTAGCAGGAACTCATGCCAACAACTTTCCTGAAACTCCTGCTGGCAGGAATGCTGGCTCTCCCTGCCGCCCTGGCGGGCGCCCTCTGGACCATCGGCGGCGATGGACTCGGGGTGCCCCGCCAGCTCGTCCCGATTGACCCCGTGGCCCAAACCGTGGGTGCTCCCATCGCGCTGGGAACCGGCGCCACGGGCTTCGCCGGCGGACTGGCGTGGAATGGCGCGGGCTTCTACGGCCTTGAATCCGACGGCTTGGGCTCCACTAACTTCGTCAGTATCACAACCGGAGGCTCGATCACGAGCCTCTTCCCGGTGGGCGCGTTCGGCTACGGCGGGCTCTCCTTCCTCGGGCCGGAACTCTACGGGATCCGCACGGGAAGTCTCGGCGATCCGGAGCTTGTGCAATTCGACCTCGTCAACCAAACGCTCAACATCGTGACCGCCGCCGGCCTGCCGCAGGGGCAATACGGAGGCTTGGCCAACGGCCCTTCGTCGAACCGCCTCTACACCATCCACAACGACGGATTCGGCGTGTCGTCCCTCTATGAGATCGACCTCGCCCTGGGAACCGCCGCGGTGCTGCCTACCACCCTGGGCAGCGGCTTCTACGGCGGGCTGGCTTACTCGGGCGGTCAGTTCTTCGCCATTGCCAGCGACTCGAATGCGCTGGGCACGCTCTACCGGTTCTCACCAGGCGATCCCGCTCCGGCCTCACAGTTCGTTCTCGGTTACGGATTTCTCAATGCAGCCCTGACTGAGGGCCCCGAACCGGGACCGGCGGAGGTCCCCGAACCAGCCACGGCGTTGCCGGTCACGGCTGCTCTCGGCCTGCTCGTCTGGCACAGGCGGCGGCACAATGGCCGACCCTGAAGCACGCCGCGAGGTGCGCGCGGGGCTGCGAAGACTGCTCCCGGAGGCGTCACGTTTCCGGGAGCAGTTTCACCAGCGGTTGCTCCGGACCGCCCCGGCAGCCGCCGAACGCGTGGAGCGCTGGCTCGATAACAGCGCCCATCTGATCTCGATACTCGTGCAGACGCTCGACCACGCCGGCAGTGATTCGCAAGTCGACGCGCGGTTGGCCGAACTGGGCCGCTCGGCGTCGGGTGCGCTCAGCCCGGACGACCTGGCGCTGGTAGGCTCGGCTCTCATCGGGGCTGCGCGGGATCTGCTCGCGGACGAACTGACACCCGAGGCCGAAGACGCCTGGGTGAGATACTACGCCCATGCCGCGCAGCAGGTGGAACGCTGCTTGTAATGGGCTCCGCGTCGCTACGCCGACATCGACGCCAAAAACTCCGCGTTCGACCGCGTCTTGGCCAGCTTGTCCAGCAGCAGCTCGATGCTCTCCACCGGGCTCAGCGGCGCCAGAACCTTCCTCAGCACCCAGATCCGGTTCAGCTCTTCCTTCGTAATCAGCAGCTCGTCCTTGCGCGTGCCGCTCTTGTTGATGTCGATCGCCGGGAAGATGCGCTTGTCCACCAGCTTGCGGTCGAGGTGGATCTCCATGTTGCCCGTGCCCTTGAACTCTTCGAAAATCACGTCGTCCATGCGCGAACCAGTGTCGATCAGCGCCGTCGCGATGATGGTCAGCGATCCGCCCTCTTCAATATTGCGCGCCGCGCCGAAGAAGCGTTTCGGACGCTGCAGCGCGTTCGAGTCCACGCCGCCCGAGAGCACCTTGCCCGAAGGCGGCACCACGGTGTTGTAAGCGCGCGCCAGACGCGTGATCGAATCCAGCAGGATCACCACGTCGCGCTTGTGCTCCACCAGCCGCTTCGCCTTCTCGATCACCATCTCGGCCACCTGCACGTGGCGCTGCGCCGGCTCGTCGAACGTCGAGCTGATCACTTCGCCCTTCACCGTCCGCTGCATGTCGGTGACCTCCTCGGGCCGCTCGTCGATCAGCAGCACGATCAGAATCACCTCGGGGTGGTTCGTCGTGATCGAGTTCGCGATCGATTGCAGCAGCATCGTCTTGCCCGTGCGCGGCGGCGCCACGATCAGCCCGCGCTGCCCCTTGCCGATCGGCGTCAGCATGTCCATCACACGGCCTGAAAAATTGTCTTTGATCGTCTCCAGCTTCAGCCGCGAATTGGGGTACAGCGGCGTCAGGTTGTCGAAGAAGATCTTGTTCCGCGCCATCTCTGGCGGCTCGAAGTTGATCGCGTCCACCTTGATCAGCGCAAAGTAGCGTTCGCCTTCCTTCGGCGGCCGGATCTGCCCGCTCACCGTATCGCCCGTCCTCAAATCGAAACGGCGGATCTGCGACGGGGACACGTAGACGTCGTCCGGACCCGGCAGGTAGTTGTACTCCGGCGCGCGCAGGAATCCGAAGCCGTCCGGCAGGCACTCGATCACGCCCTCGCTGAAGATCAGCCCCGCCTTCTCGGCCTGCGCCTGCAGGATCTTGAAGATCAGCTCCTGCTTCCTCAAGCCCGCCGCGCCCGCGATTTCAAGGTCCCGCGCGATCTGCTGCAGGCGCGTGATCGCCATGTCCTTCAGCTCGCTCAGATCCAGATCGCCACGCTTGTTCAGGCCCGTCTGCTTCTCCCGCGGAGCCTCGGCCGCCGGCTCAGCCTCTGCGGGCTTGGCCTCCACGGCCTTCACTTCCGCCGCCTTTGGCGGCTCGTTATTCGACACCCTGGCTGCCTGCTTTTCGCCTTCGGGCCGGGACCGCCGCCGCGTAATCGTCCCTTCCTTCACGGCGCCTTCGGCCGGCTTTTCGACAGCCGTCTCGCCCGTCGTATCCTGCGGATTCACCGCGCCGTTGTTTTCCAGATCGTTTGCCAAAGTTCCTTCACTCCTTGGCCGCTCACGGCCGAAAACCAGATCAACTCGCCTTCCGGATACCGTTCCCGGATCGCTCTCTGGCTCTGACTTCGTTCCTTCTGATTCAGCTTGTCCACCTTGGTGGCCACCACCATGTAGGGCCGGCCGTGGAATTCCATCCATCCCTTCAGCTCGAGGTCGGATTCCATCCAACCCCGCCGGGAGTCCAGCAGCAGAACCCCCAGCGCCAGCCGCTTCCGGTTCAGCAGATAGGCTTCAATCACCTTCTGCCACTCGCGGCTGACCGCCTTCGGCGCCTTGGCGTATCCGTAGCCAGGCAAATCCACGAACATCATCCTTCCGTCGATCCGGAAGAAATTCACTGCCTGCGTCCGCCCTGGCGTCGACGAAGCGTATGCCAGCCGCTTGTGTCCCGTCAGGGTGTTCAACAGCGTGCTCTTGCCGACGTTGCTCCTGCCGAGAAAGGCCACCTCCGGCAACTCCTCGGGAGGAAACTGCCCGGGGTTGGTCGCGCTCAGCAAGAACTCCGCCGAGGTTGACACCATGCACCGAAATCCGCGCGACTAGTGCGCCCGGCCTTCTTCGGCCGGAACCGCGGGGCTGACCTCGACCGGCGCCACCGCGGCCTCCGCCGTCGCCAGCGCATCCACGTCTCCGATCAGCGCAATCCTCAAAACCTCGTCCATCCACTCCACAAAGTGGATCTTCATGTCTTTCCGGATGTTCTCCGGCACTTCCGCCAGGTCCTTCTCGTTGTCGATCGGCATGATCGCTTCGAAGATCCCATGCCGGTGCGCCGCCAGGAGCTTCTCCTTGACCCCGCCGATCGGCAGCACCCTGCCCCGCAGCGTGATCTCGCCCGTCATCGCCACGTCGCCCCGCACCGGCAGCTTCGTCAGCGCCGAACAGATCGTCGTTGCGATCGTGATGCCCGCCGATGGGCCATCCTTCGGAATCGCCCCCTCGGGCACGTGGATGTGAATGTCCAGGTGGCGGTAGAAATCCCGCGGCAATCCTAACTGTGCCGCCCGCGATCTCACGTACGACATCGCCGCTTGCGCCGACTCCTGCATCACGTCGCCGAGTTTGCCCGTCGTCATCAGTCGCCCGCGCCCGTCCATGATCGTCGCCTCGGTCGAGAGAACCTGCCCGCCAACCTCGGTCCACGCCAGGCCAGTCGCCATTCCGACTTCCGGCTTCTTCTCCGTCGCCAGATCCCGGAACTTAGCCGGTCCCAGCAACTCCAAAACCTGAGGCTGATCCACCGTCGCCTTCGGCAGCGCTTCGCCCGCCTGCTCGTCTCCATCGCCCTGCGCCACCACGATTTTTCGGGCGATCTTCCGGCACACGTTGCCGATCTCGCGCTCCAGATTCCGCACGCCGGCTTCCCTCGTGTATCCCTGGATCAGTTGCAGCAGCCCCCGATCGGAAAACTCGACGTTCGTGTCGCCCAGCCCCGTCTGCTTCATCTGCTTCGGCACCAGGAACCGCTTGGCGATCTCCATCTTCTCGAGCTCTGTATAGCCCGAGAGCCGGATCACTTCCATCCTGTCCTGCAGCGCCGGCGGAATCGTGTGCAGCACGTTCGCCGTGGCGATAAAGAACACTTCGCTCAAGTCGTACTCCACGTCCAGGTAGTGATCCATGAACATGAAGTTCTGCTCCGGATCGAGTACCTCGAGCAGCGCCGCCGACGGATCGCCCCGGAAATCGGTCGACATCTTGTCGATCTCATCCAGCATGAACACCGGATTCCGCGTGCCGGCCTTCTTCATCATTTGAAGAATCTGCCCGGGCAACGCCCCAATATAAGTCCGCCGGTGGCCGCGCACTTCAGCCTCGTCCCGCACGCCGCCCAGGCTCAGCCGCACGAAGTTCCGCCCCGTCGCCTTGGCGATCGACATTCCCAGGCTCGTCTTGCCCACGCCGGGGGGCCCGACGAAGCAGAGAATCGACCCCTTCGGATTCTTCACCAGCCGCCGCACCGCCAGAAACTCCAGAATCCGCTCCTTGATCTTCTCCAGTCCGTAGTGGTCGGAATTCAACACTTCCTCGGCGAAGCGAAGGTCGCGGATCTCTTTCGACTTCTTCTTCCACGGCACCGCCAGCATCCAGTCCAGGTAGTTGCGCGAAACCGTCGACTCGGCCGACATCGGCGGCATCTGCTCCAGACGCCGGAGCTCCGCCATCGCTTTTTCCTTGGCGTCCGGCGACATCCCGGCGGCTTCGATCTTCTTTTTCAGCTCATCGAACTCGCTCTTCTCGCCCCGCCCGAGCTCCTTCTGGATCGCCTTGATCTTCTCGTT
>CAYWST010000250.1:0-8523 GCA_964461075.1 uncultured Solibacteraceae bacterium
ATACAACTTCGGGATCTCAAGTGCGCCTGCAGTTTCCCAAAACGACTATCGTCGCGACGGGAGGCCCGGCGAGGGTCGTGGAAGGGTACCTCTACAACTGCCTTGAGAGCCTTGAGAGCCAGGACCTGTTCCGGCTATGCTTCGACGTCGGCGGTTGGCGTGGGTTCCAGCCGACATGCTGTCTTCACGCGGAGCGAATCGACGGGGCCGGGGTGGGCCCACAGAGCGCTGAAACTGATGCCAATCGGCTGCTAGGCGGAGCTCGGTCAACCCACGACCTCGGAAAGCCTCTCAGGCGGCATCGGGGCCTGGTTGGACGCCAATCGCTCCGAACAGAGCGCACGAGCCGCAACGATACTCAGCCAAGCGGGGCTCGAAAAGCTCTATGGACTCGACAAGTTCAAGTGGAAGCAGGTACTTCTGCAGATGAAGGTCCCCACTGCCATCCCACCTCGAATGGTTGAACTGAGGGGCGCCAAGGGGAATTTCGATGGTCCTGATGCCCTCAATGACGTCCGGAACGACAGCGCACACCCCAGGAAGGGCCCCACCTCCGGCGTCGCCTGGGAGGCCTCTCAGCTTGGTCTTTGGTGCCTCGAACAGAGCATCCTTTATCGAGTCGGATATCGCGGCGAGTCTTGGGACCGTATCGACCGCTGCGTCCGGAAGCCGCCGTGGGCTTAGCGATGATGAGATCCAAGGGTCCGGCAGGGCGATAGCATATGAGTAGAGGTTGGACGATGACCCTGGAAGAACTTCGGCAGGGGCAGAGAGAGCTGATTCTGGCCGCGGCCGCCCGTCATGGCGCACGAAACGTCCGCGTATTCGGATCCGTGGCGCGCGGCGAGGCGAGCGAAGGAAGCGACCTCGATCTCCTCGTCGAGATGGATCCTGACCGGACTCTGATGGATCTGGGCGGACTGCTCATGGAGATTCAGAACCTGATTCCGGTGCGCGTGGATATCGCGACAGAAGGGTTGCTGAGGCCGAAGGTCCGCGAACGGGTGTTGAGTGACGCGGTTCCGTTATGAGGAATGACCGCGAGCGACTGGCGGACATTCTACATGCGATCCACCGCATCCTGGAGAAGACGGCCGAAGGCAGGGGAGGGTTCGACCAGGACGAGATGCTGCAGGTTTGGGTTCTGCACCATCTTCAGATCGTTGGCGAAGCGGCGCGATGTCTATCCGAAGAGTTCCGGCAAAGACATCCCGATCCTGTTTGGGCGAAAGCTGCCGGGATGAGGCATATCCTCGTCCATCACTACTTCGAGATCGACGCTGACCAGATCTGGAAGGTGGTGGAGCGTGACCTCAAGCCGCTGCGGAACCTGATTCTTGCGCTGACGTCACCGGCGTAGACTAACGCCTTCGGTGAGGGTGACCTGGCGGTCGACGGCGGAGAACTTGAAGGTCTCCTTCAGGCCGCTGGGCCAAACCACCTCGACGCTGGCCGACGTGGCCTCGCCCAGCCCGAAATGGAGGCGGAGGTCGTTGGCGGAGTAGAAGCTCGCCTGCGAGAGAACCGCGCGGGCCTGCTTGCGATCGCCATATGTGAGAACCACCTTCGCGCCGATGGCAGATCGATTCGACTTCGTGCCCTCGAGCTTCAACGAGAGCCAGTGGCGATTGCCGGGATTCTTGAAGTCGTTGCGAAGCAGGGCGGGGAAGTCGTTGCGGTTCCAAACGACGATATCGACGTCCCCGTCATTGTCCAGATCGCCGAACGCCGCGCCGCGCGACGACCGCTTCTCGGTCAATGCGGGCCCCGACTCTTCCACGAGTTGTTCGAACTTGCCGCCGCCGAGATTCCGGAACAGCAGAGGCGGAGTCTTGTAAGGATAGGCGGGCAGGTCGGATTCGGTTTCCGGATAGACGTTGCCGGTGACTATGTAGATATCGGGCAAGCCGTCGAGGTCGAAGTCGTAGAAACCTGTGCCCCAACCGACACGCCGCGTCTCGACCCCAATGCCGGCGTTCAGGGTGACGTCGCGAAACTGTCCGCCGCCTTCGTTCCTATAGAGGATGTGCGTATCGTCGGCGAAGTGGGTCTTGAGGATATCGACGCGCCCGTCGAGATTGAAGTCGCCGAGAGCGAGACCCATGCCGGCCTGCTCCATGCCGTCGTCGTTCAAAGCGATGCCGCTGCCGATGCCCTCTTCTGTGAAAGTCCCGTCGTGGTTGTTGCGGAAAAACAAAGAGGGCGTCGAGTCGCAGGCGGTGTAAATATCGGTCCAGCCGTCGTCGTCGATGTCGAGCGCGATGGCGGTCATGCCGAAGGAGTTGGTGAATTTGGCCACGCCGCTCTTTGCGGAGACGTCTTCGTAGGCGCCGTCGCCGCGGTTATGCCACAACCAGTGGCGCGCGGGCCGCAGGCCGCGCGGACCGCAGGAGACGGCCACGCCCTTCCAGTTGCAGTTGGGATTCTCGCCGGGCTTGGGCGTGCGGGAGAGATCGAAATCGACGTAGTTGGCGACGAAGAGATCGAGTTTGCCGTCACGGTCGTAATCGATGAAGGTGGCGCCCGAGCCCCAGTAAGGCCGGCCAGGAGGCGTCTTCTGCACGAGACCGGCCTTGGCGGTGACGTCGGTGAAGGTGCCGTCGCCGTTGTTCGAATAGAGAACGTTCTGTCCCCAGTAGGTGACGAACAGGTCCACGTCGCCGTCGTTGTCGATATCGCCGATCGCCGCGGCCTGCGCCCACCCCGGTTCGTGCCAGAGCCCCGCTCTGCGGGTCACGTCTTCGAATTTGAGCCCCCCGAGGTTTCGATAGAGGCGGGAGACCGCGTCAGGAGGCGGATTCTCGACCTTGGAGCCGACGACAAGAAAGATGTCCGGCAGTCCGTCGTTGTCGTAGTCGAAAATGGCGGCGCCCCCGGAGGAGGTTTCGATAATGTAGTCTGACTTCTCAATGCCGCCGTAGTGAAGGATCTGATTCAGTCCGGCCTGCCTGGCGATATCTGTGAAAGTGACATGCCAGGGAAGCCCCGAAGCCTTCGGCCGAGCCTGCGGCTTGACGCCGCGCGAGGCGATCCCCTGGGGCAGACTGGGCAGGGTGAGGAGAAAGACGAGGGCAAAGACCTTCACTCACTGTGAGTATACAGGCACGCCGATCGAATCTTCTTCGATGCCGGAGAATAGGAGAACCATGACCGGAACAATGGCGCGGCGTGAATTTCTGACGATGGGGGCGGGAGCGGCGTCGGCGCCGGCGCGGAAGAGGCCGAACTTCCTGGTGATCCTCGCCGACGACATGGGCTACTCCGATGCCGGCTGCTATGGCGGCGACATCGACACGCCGAACCTGGACAACCTGGCCGCGGGCGGTCTGCGATTCACTCAAGGCTATTCCACCGCGCGATGCGGACCTTCGAGAAGCTGTCTGCTGACGGGCCAGTACGCACAGCAGACCGCTTGCGACGTCATGACGCCAGGCAACATCCCCGAATGGACTCGATTCGCGCCCCAGCACATGAAGCCGCTCGGCTACCGGTGCTATCACTCGGGCAAGTGGCACATCCGCTTCCGGCCAGTGGCGACAACCGGCTTCGACCGGTCGTACACACTCCTCGACCAGAACCGGTTCTTCACGCCGGCGGCCCACCTGTTGAATGACGAGAGGCTTCCTCAGCCCAAGCCGGGAGACGGGTTCTACGGGACGGTGGCGATCGCAGACCATGCCGTGCGCTTTCTCCAAGAACACGCCCGCGAGCGGACCGCGGACCCCTTCTACTTTTATCTGGCCTTCACATCGCCCCACTTCCCTCTGCATGCTCTCCAGGAGGACATCGACCTCTACAAGGACCGGTTCGCCGAAGGCTGGGACGTCGCCCGCGCGCGGCGGCACGCGCGGATGAAGAGAATAGGCCTGGTGAACTGTGATCTGGCCCCCTTGGAGCCGGACGTGTGGCCGCCGTGGAATCTGAAGCCCGCGGATCAGTTGGCAGGTTTCGGGCCGGGCGAAGTACACAACGCAGTTCCGTGGAGTTCGTTGAACAGAGAACAGAAGAACTTCCAGCGAACGAAAATGGCCATCCACGCCGCCATGATCACCCGGATGGACCGCGAGATCGGGAGAGTCGTCGCGCAACTCAAGAGGATGAACGCGTTCGACGACACGCTGATCCTGTTCCTCTCCGATAACGGGGCAAGCGCCGAGATTATGATTCGCGGCGACGGGCATGACCGCACGGCCCCGCCCGGGTCGGCAAAAACGCACTTGTGCCTGGGGCCGGGATGGTCGAGCGCGGCGAACACCCCGTTTCGTCTGCACAAGAGCTGGGTGCATGAGGGCGGAATCGCATCTCCCTGGATCGCACATTGGCCGCGAGGGATCTCAGAGCGGGGGCGGCTGCGCCACAATCCCTGTCACTTCGTCGACGTCCTGCCGACACTGATCGACTTGGGCGGGGGCAGGCCGTCGGCCGCGATGCCGCCAACCGCTCCGCCCTTGGCCGGAGTAAGCCTCGCCCCTGCTCTTGCCAAGGATCACGCTGTCAGGCGTGATTTCATCTACTTCCATCACAACAACAACCGTGCTCTGCGGCAGGGAGATTGGAAGCTGGTGGCAGCGGGCGCGCAAGGGCCATGGGAGCTCTACAATCTGGCAATCGACCGCGCAGAACAGAAAAACCTGGCTGCTTCGGAGGCGAAGCGGGCCGAGGCGATGTCGGCGTTGTGGAAGGAGGCCGACAGCGGCTTCGTTCGAACCCGCGAGGCCGCCGCCCCGCTTCAGGCGCTGCCGCTCCGCACCGGAGCCTGACTATCTTTTGATAGGTTCCGTGACTGCTCCGTCACAAAGCTGGGCGAAAACGCTCAAGATGTTTTTGTCTTAAATAGGTACAAATTACCGAATCCGTAAATCATTCCAGCACGGCTCGGAATCTTCTTCAGAATCTTTGCGCGCCGCCAAACGCGAATTGCAAGCCTAAGGTGAAAAACACCTTACGAGGTGAGTAGTTCTCGACGTGCGTAAGTACTACGCGCATAAGGAGTGCGTCAAATTTCTCATTGAGTGATGCGCGTCTCCACAGTACATTACACAATACCCTCCGTCAGAGGTGAAAATATGCGAAACATTTCTTACGGCGTTCTCGCCGGACTTTGGCTCATGCCATTGAGCGTTCAGGGTCAGAACAACGGAACGGGTCTGCGGGCCCAGTACTTCGCCACACGAGACTTGACCGGTCCAGCGGTCCTTGAGCGGGTGGACCCGGTCCTCGATTTCGACTGGGGCGCATCCAGTCCCGCTCCGGGGATGCCGGCGGATAAGTTCTCGGTCCGCTGGAGCGGGCAGATCGAGGCCCCTGTCACGGGCGCATTCACGATCGCAACCGTTTCCGATGACGGAGTGCGGCTTTGGCTGGACGGCAAGCTTGTGATCGACGATTGGCACAACCACGGCGCGCTTCGCAACCAGAGCGTTCCCCTCTCGCTTACTGCGGGGAAGCACAATCTGCAAATCGAGTACTACGACAACACGGGCAATACCACAATGCGGCTCTACTGGAGCTATCCGGGGCGAAGCGAGCAATTGACGCCGAAAACCCGGCTGTATCCGGCCGCAATCCCCATATCAAAGGCGCCGCCGCAAACGGGGCGAACCATGCTGAGCGCACTGCCGTTTCTGTCGCAGTCCAACGGGCTTGGGCCCGTGGAGCGCAATCGCGCGAACGGCGGCGCCGGTGAAGACGACGGCAAGACGATCTCGATCGGCGGGTTCAAGTGGGGCAGCGGTCTGGGCATGCACGCCCCGGCGGCCGTGACTGTTGCGCTCGACGACCGCTTCGACGTCTTCCGGGCGATGATCGGCGTGGACGACGAATCGGGAGACTCAGGCAGCGTGGTGTTTGAAGTTTGGCTCGATGGCGTGAAGAAGTACACAAGCCCGGTCCTGAAAGGCAGCATGATGCCTCTTGCCATCGAGGTGCCTGTTGAGAATGCAAGGCAGATGCGGCTGGCGGTGCAGCCGGCGACGGACGGGAACAAGGGCGACAGCGCTTCCTGGGCCTATGCGCGGCTGGAAGGCAAGGAGACGATCAAATACCTCAGCGACATGAAATGGCTGAGCGCGGTCAATGGACTGGGCCCGCTGGAGCGCGACAACGCCAACGGCGGCGCGGGGGAGAACGATGGCTCAAAGTTGCAACTTCGCGGAGAGATTTTCAAGAAGGGTCTCGGAGCGATGGCGCCCGCGATGGCCGTCTATGACCTCGATGGCCGCTACGAACTGTTCACGGCGGTCATTGGGATCGACGATGCGGCCCAGGGCAAGGGCACGGCGGTCTTCGAAGTCTGGGCCGGCCCCAAACTGCTCTATCGCTCGCCGGTCTTGAAGGGAAAGGACGCGCCGCGGCATGTGGCGATTCCCGTGAAGGGGGTGGAGGAACTCGCCCTCAAGGTGACCGATGGCGGTGACGGGAGCGCCGGCGACTTCGCGGACTGGGCCGATGCGAAGCTGTTGCCGCTTGGATCCGACATTCCCGCCGGCGTCCTGCCCTCGGCGCCGTCGTCTCTGACAGCCGTGCCCGGCGACGGGCTGGTGAAGCTGGCCTGGAAGGCCTCATCGAACGCGGTGAGCTATTCGATCTGGCGCTCGAAAGAGCCTAACGATCCCACGCCATCGACCATTGAGACCAACTTGCTGACCACCAGCTTCGTCGACGACAGCGCCGGCAATAACGTCAAATACTACTACCGCGTGATCGGCGTGAACCCCAACGGAAAGGGGGCGCCCTCCAACGAAGTAAGCGCGACGCCGCTGCCGCCGTTGCCGTCCGCTCCTCCGGCGCCGTCGAATCTCACAGCGAAGGCGGGAAACGCCCAGGTGCTTCTCTCCTGGCAGGCTTCGACCGGCGCAGTCAGTTATACCCTCTATCGCGGGGTGAACTCGACCGCGCTCGCGGCGGTGGCTTCAAACCTCAAAATCACGAACTATACGAACACGGGCCTGACCAACGGCACGACATACTACTTCCATGTTGTCGCAGTGAACGCTGGCGGCTCGAGCAAGCCTTCCAACCAGGTGAACGCGAAGCCGCTGGCGCCGCTCGCCGCGCCGGCGATGCTGACCGCAACGCCCGGCAACAGGCAGGTGACGCTGGCCTGGAGCGCAGTCACCGGCGCGACGAGCTACAGCGTCTACCGAGGCACAACGGCCAACGGACAAGGTTCGGCTCCGATCGCCACCGGTCTCACCGCGCCGGGCTTCGTGAACACGGGGCTCACCAACGGGACCGCGTACTTCTACAAGGTGACCGCAACCGGCCCGCAGGGCGAGAGCCCGCGGTCCAACGAGGCGAGCGCCACGCCGCAGGGTCCGCCTCCCACCCAGGATCCGGCGACCATCTCCGCCCTGCGCTTCCTCAGGCAGGCCACGTGGGGGCCGAAGCCTGGAGACGTTGATCGCGTGAAGGCGATCGGTAAGGATGCCTTCCTGAACGAGCAGTTCAACGCGATGGTATCCACCTATCCGGACTCGCTCTACGATCAATCGGTCGAATACATGCAGGAGCACTTCATGCGCCTGGCGCTCACTGGCAACGACCAGCTCCGCCAGCGTGTGGCATTCGCCCTGCATCAGATCTGGGTGGTTTCCGCGGTGGAGGTGGATTGCGGCGAGGCGATGGTGAATTACTATCGCGTGCTCATCAACAACGCCTTCGGCAACTATCGCACCCTCATGCGCGAGATGACGCTCAACCCCGCCATGGGCGTCTACCTGGACATGGCAAACAACAAGAGCGAGGCCGTGACGGGCAATCCGCCGAATGAGAACTACCCGCGCGAGATCCTTCAGTTGTTCACCTCGGGACTCGCCAAACTCAATCAGGACGGCAGTCAGCAGATGGTCAACGGTCAGCCTGTGCCCGCCTACACCGAAGACGACGTGAAGGAACTGGCGAGGATCTTCACGGGCTGGACCTTTGGCGACGGCAATCCGGGAACCGTTCCAACCAAGACGCAACCTGAGGAATACCGCTTCCCCATGGAGCCGGTTGAGGCGTTTCATGACCGGGGCGCAAAGGTCTTCCTCGGCGTGAATTTTCCCGCCGGGCGAACCGCGCGGGAGGAACTCGAGGCGGCTCTGGACGTCATCTTCGCCCAGCCGAGCGTGGCGCCTTTCGTTTCAAGGCAGCTCATCCAGCGGCTGGTGACCTCAAACCCGAGCCCGCGATACATCGCCGACGTGGCTGCCGTGTTCAACAACAACGGCGCCAACGTGCGGGGCGATCTTCGCGCCGTCATCACGGCGATTCTGAAGCATCCGGAAGCCGAACTCGGCTCCGCAACCGCCGGCAAGATGATGGAGCCCGCGCTGTTCATCATCAGCCAGCTCCGGACGCTCAACGCCAGCGTCGCGGACCATCCGTTCATGAGCGATCTGGCGGCCGAGATGGGGCAGCGAGTTTTTTATTCGCCGTCCGTCTTCAACTACTTATCTCCGTTCGCGCGCGTGCGGGGAACTTCGTTGTATGGACCGGAGTTCCAGATCTTCACCTCGGTGACGACGCTCACTCGCACGA
>CAYWST010000251.1:0-8497 GCA_964461075.1 uncultured Solibacteraceae bacterium
CCATGTAGTTCAGCGTTCCCACCGAAGCGCCCGCCCTTGTCAGCGTCGAAGCCGATACCCGGGCCATCCCGAAATCGAGGACGCGGACCCTGCCGTTGTTTTCGAGGAAGATGTTAGCTGGCTTGATGTCCCGGTGCACCAGTCCCCGGCCGTGCGCAAAAGCGAGCCCGTCGAGAACCTGCTCCATGATCGAGAGCTTTTCGGGCCACCCTCCCACACGTCCGGCGGCGAGAGCCTTTCGCAGGTCCATTCCTTCGAGAAGCTCCATCGCCATGTAGAGCACGCCGTCGCTCTCGCCGGAGTCGTGCACCGGAAGGAGATTCATGTGGTCGAGGCTGCGGGTCACCTCGGCTTCGCGGAGAAAGCGGGCGCGCTCTTCGTCGCTGACGCCCTGGGACGGCATGGTCTTCAAAGCCACCACGCCGCTTGCGCCGCGCGCCTTGTAGAGCGGCCTCGGGCCGCCTTCGAGCGTTTCGAGGATCTCGTAGGAGGCGATCTTCTGCATCTGCGTCATGACCTGTACTCCAACAGGACGACGGTGATGTTATCGGGTCCGCCAGCCTGGTTGGCCGCGGTAATGAGGTTGTTGGCCGCCTCTTCGAGGTTCGCGGAAGCCGAGAGCAGCAATGCGATCGCCGCGTCGCCGGCGGGCCCATAGAGTCCGTCGCTGCACAGCAGGACCCAGTCCCGGTCAGCCAACTCGAGCGACGTCTCCCCCAGGATCACATCCGGACTCGCCCCAATAGCCGCCGTCAGCACGTGCCGCTGCGGGAACCGGCTCACCTGCTCCTCGCTCCAGCCCATCGAATCACGCAGCTCGTTGCCGAGATTCTGGTCGTAGGTGAGTTGTGTCAACACTCCGTCCCGGAAAAGATACGCGCGGCTGTCGCCCACACTGACGATGTTGAGCCGCGAACCTTCCCATTGGGCCGCCACCACCGTGGAGCCCATTCCCGAGCACGCTGCGCGCGCGCGCGCCTCCTCGACAACCCGCCTGTTGGCGCTGCGCACCGCTTCCCGCAGCACCTCCATGGAAGCCGCGCTCCCCCCGGCCTCCGCTACCACCGATTGAATCGTCCGGATGGTGATCGCCGATGCGATCTCGCCGCAGGCTTCTCCGCCCATCCCGTCCGCCACAACCGCCAGCCGCAGGTCGCCCGCAGCCAGCCACGCATCTTCGTTGTTTGCGCGCTGCCGGCCCATGTCGGTCCGGCCCAAGACGTTAACGTAGCCCATGCGCCTTCGCGCTCAGGATCTCGTCGATCGGCAGACGATCCCGCTCGCGCTCCTTTGTCTTGTCATGGTACAGGTGGCACTGCGCGCAGTTGTCCAGTTCGCTTCCGCTCTCCCCGTGACAGGGTTGGCAGGTTTTCATTCCCGCCACCAGAACATCCGCTGACTTGCGGCTTGTCCGCGCCCCCTCATGGCAGGAAGCGCACTCCACCATCCTGTGCGCGCGGTGGCTGAACTGCGCTGCCGGCATCCATCTCTCCCCTTCCACCCTGGCCGGGACATACCTGCCCTGCAACTCGTTGACCTTCGCGATGACTGGCAGACCTTCCCGCCAGCCTTCGATCTCGTGGCAGTAGGCGCATTTCTTCCTGAACAGGAACTCCTCCGAATCGCGGATCGCCATCGCGAGCCATGCCTGCGCCGTCCCCGGGGGCTCCACGTCGGGCCGCAGAGGCTTGCGCGCCAGTGCGGGTTCGCCTTCCAGCGCTTTCCGGTAAGTCTCGCGCACAAACTCGCGAATCGCCGCCGTGTTCTTCGAGTGCGGCGCTGGCTGTGCCACAGGCAGCACGCCGTACACGTCGAATTCCAGTTCGCGCTTGTGACACGAAGCACAGTGCTTCTCGAACGTCATCGCCACCATGCCGCCTTTGGGATCGCCGCGATCGATCTGATGGCAGTCTCCGCACTTCATCGGCAGGCGGATGTCCCGGATCATCTTCGGCGCCGCCGGCAAGTGCGCCGCGTGGTTCAGCTTGAGCGGCCGAGCGTCCGGCTTGCCGGCCGCTGAAAACTCGGGGTGGCGGCCGCCCGCGAAACCGGTGATGCGCGGATGCTCCGGTTTCCCGCCAGCCGTGTGCGCGGCGAGATCGGCGTGGCAGCGCGTACAATGGCGGTCGCTCATGGAAGCGAGGCTCAGCGTTCCCTGGTGTTCGGAGTGGCATGCCGCGCACCGCGCCTCGTCCTTCAGGTTCGGCCGGTGCGCCGGGCCGTCGTGGCAGGCCTTGCAGTCCTGGTCGCGCACGGAGACAAAGCTGGCCTTGTGGCACAGTTCGCAGCGTTGTTCAAAGAGCCGGTGCGAACGGCTGACGGGCCCGTTGACGAGGGCCTTCTCGGATTTCCCCACTCCGAGAATCAGGGGCAGGCTGACCAGGGCCGCCGCCGCGGGCAGCATCAGCGCCAGACGTCTGCGCCATGAACGGAACCAGTGGCGCTGGTAGATGTAGTTCAGGTCGAGCCGCTGGGCCAGGCTCTTGGTGTCCTGAATCCGCCGTTCGTAGGGTAGAGGTTGATTCTCCTTCACAGCAGCCCATACCTCAGACTCAGCACCGCATGAACCGCGGTCAGAACCAGAAACGCGAACGAGAGCGGCACATGAAGCAGCAGCCATCCGTGCAGCAGCCGGTGCATCGACTCCTGCCGGTGCAACTGGCGCCGCTCCTCCACGATCTCCTCCACATCGTGCAGCACCTCATGCGCCGCCACCGGAAGAATCGTCCGCAGGTGGTTGAAGTAGGCGCCCACGGCTGCCGGGTCGCTGAACAGCCGCGCCACTCCGGCGGCGGGCCTCTCGGCGAGAAACGGGCGGATCTCCTCCAGGTAGTGCGCCCGAACGGCGCCGGTTGAAACCATATCCAATTCGATCTGCGCGCTCGCTTTCCGCTTCTCCCGCACAGCCATGATCTTCTCCCCGGCGCTCTTGAACTGCACCGGATCGTAGTAGAACTTCTTGCCGCCTGCGCGAAACGAGCGCTTATCCTCCTCCTCGGCCATGCCGAGATCGGCGGTCAGATACTCGATGCGCTCGTCCGCTTCAAACCGCAACGCGCGGACGACCTCCGGGATCTGCTCATAGACCGTTTCCCGCTTGATCTCCGCCGTCATCCGGCGCGGCAGCCACCATTGCAGGAACACGCCGGCCACGCCGCTCAGCGTGATCGCCAGGAAGATCCACATGAGCCACGCCGCCAAGCCCTGGCCCCAGTCGAATCCGGCATGAAACAGAATCAGAAGAAAGCTCAGCAGACCGAGCCAGACGTGCGCCTTGAGCCAGGTGTGCACGCGTCCGATGGGTGAAGCCGGGTATTTCTTCCGCAAGCTCAACAGGCATTCGAAGATGATGATCCCCGTGCCGGCGAAGCCGAACAGGAGTCCGGTCAGCGATCCTCCGCGCGGGCCGTTGGGCGCGTTCAGCGCATAGGCCAGATACAACGCCGTCGACGCGAGAGCCGCGGCGCAGGTTGCGAAAATCCAGTTCTGCTGGCGCCGGCCGATGATCATTTTCCCTGCCCCATGAGGAACTCCATTTCGATCTCGCCGATGAGGATCACGTCGCCATGCCGCAGCTCCATTTCGGCGACCGGGTTTCCGTTGACCAGCGTTCCGTTGGTCGATCCGCGGTCGGCTACGGTGAAGCGCGCCCCCTCGGCGCGGATGACGCAGTGTACTCGGGAGACGCCCGATTCTTCGCCGAACCTGTAATCGCAATCCGCGGCGCGGCCGAACGTCGTCTCCGGGTATCGCAGTTGAAGAGTAGAGCCGGCCCGCTCCCCGCTGCGCACCTTGAGCCGCGGCAGCATATCGAGCAGTTCCGCCACGTTGGAGTGGATGCGGGTTTCGATCGCCGCCGCCGGCAGGGCCGCCAGGTCGGGAGCGGCCTGTGCCGGCTGCGCCACCGCGACCCGCAGTTGCACGCCCGCCAGCTCTCTGGCGAAGAAACTCTTCGGCTCCACCCGCAGCGCCGCATCCTGCGGGCAGGCCCGCACGCAGTTCGGCTCATCATACTCCTGGCAGAGATCGCAGACCACCGCCTTCGGCTTCGCCTCTTCGTGCGAACGCGCCGCCGCGCCGGGCAGCAGCGTCGTGTCGATGATGTTGATGTTGCCGTAGGGGCACTCTTCCGCGCAGGCCGAGCAGCCGATACACCAGTCCTCGATCACGATGTCCAGCGATTCCTTCCGCCGGATCGCCCCCACCGGGCAGCGCGTCATGCAAAGCGGGTCCATGCAGGCGCGGCAGCTTGTCGGCACCAGGTATTTGTCGAACCGCAGACCTTCCCGCACGAGGCGCGTGATTCCGTCGTCGTGCGTCGCCGCGCAGGCGCGCACGCAGTCGTCGCAGCGCGTGCACTTGTCCAGATCCAGCAGCAGCAGGTTCTGCGCCTGCATCAGCTCCTGCTCGAGGAAATCGTTGAGCGAGATCGTCGAGACGCGGTTCAGGATCTGCTCGTCCATCCGCCGGCGCGATCGAGCCACCTCCTGAATCCGCTGCTCCACCTCCGGGAAGCGAGCCAGCATTCCGGCGAAGTCCTCGGCCTTGATCCGGACCAGTTGCACGAAGTCCATCGCCGTGCAGGTGGCCGTCCTCCGCCCGGACAGGAACGGATCCTCAATGACTTCAAACGTCGTGTTGCCCGCGATAAAACTCTCGCCGGGCGGGACCAGGAAGCTCTCCATCGGCTGCATCCGGAAGGTGAGCGGGTTCTTGCCCGTCCCCATCCGCGTCACTCGAACCTGCTTGCCTTCGGCGCGCGCCTCGAAGTGGTCGCGGGAGACGTACTCGTCCCACCAGACGTTCATTCGGCCCGCGCCATCCCCGGCGCCGGAGCGTCCCACGGTCACCGGTTGCACCCCAACGGAAACCTGCGCTGTCTCTTCCGGCTTCTCTCCGCGCGCGCGCAGCGAGAAGACGGGCGGCAGCAGCCCGATCTCGCCGAAGTACGAGCCCCGCGAAAGATAGGTCAGCACCATCTCTCCGCCGGCGAACTCCTGCGATACCTTTACGAAACCGAGCCGGATCAGGTAGAACGCGTCCGCGGGTTCGCCCTGCCTGCAGATCACCTGGCCCGGCGCAAAGTCCACCAGCTCAACGCGGTCCCGCAGATAGTCCCTGAAATCCTGATCGAGCCCGGCGAACACCGGCACGCTGCGGAGATGATTGTCGAGCGCGCGGGTCCTATAGTTGTTGTTGAGCTTGTCTTTGAACGCCGGCGAATTGTACAGGACATTGTTGAGAATATTGGGCAGAATCTCGAGCACTTCCACCGTAGTGCGCGCCCTCGCCGTCGCTGAACGGGGGTAAATCTTGGGGCGCTTGATCTTCTCTTGCTTGAAGGCCGCCAAAGCCGCCAGTTCGCCGAACAACTCCCCCGGCCCCAGTGTGGCGATCGGCTTGTCCACCGGCAGATCCACCGGAGCGTCCATCGGGATGTGTGTGATGGAACGCCTCGCCTCGCCTTCGCGGTCAGGCGTCCCCTTGAGGTAGTTCGTCGCCTTCTTGAGCTGGGAAAAGAACCCGCGTGGGCGCGCCACGCGACGCGACTGCGCGCTGGCGATGGGCGTTTGCAGGAACAGATCGATTTCGCCCGACTGAATGTAGAAGGCGGTGGTTCCGCTATCCCCCTCCCGGAACAGGACCTCGCCCGGATTGAACCGCTTGCGAGCGATGGCGCCAGGGAACTTCTCGAGCGCTTTGGCGTTGAGTTTGGAGAAATCGGGGATCGAGAGGATCTCCTCCGGCGTCAAAGGAGTCCCGCCCAAATCCGCCGCGAGGATTACGTCTTTCGCCATCGATCTTTCATGTCCCCTCCCATGAACCCTTGGTCTTTCGATCATAAACTCAAGTCCTGAATCGGGCAAGAGGTTTTTCCCTCAGGCGCTTACAGGGATTTTCAGACGTCTTTCCCAGATTCTCTCTTGTCTGAACCGCTCCGGCCGATAAGCCTCCTGGTGAGATACCGCCATGAGCATCGCGCCCCTCCGGTTTTCTGGCATCAGCTCCTTCTCCGACGACTTTCAGGCCATCCTGGATCGGACCGTCTCCATCGCTTCATTGCCCGCCAAGGAACTCGAGGGCTACCAGCAGGAGATCCTCGCCGACAAGACGGCTCTCGGCTCCCTCGGCAGCGCGGTCTCCGCGCTTTCCAGCAGTCTGAGCAATCTTGCCGGCCTCGAGTCCGGCGGGGCTCTCAGTGTGTCCACTAACTCCAGCAAAGTCACTGCAACCAAAAGCTCCGGAGCGGCGCCGGGCGTTTACGTCATCAGTGAGATTTCGAGCCTTGCCCAGTCAGCCGTCTACACCTCAACGGAAGGATTCCCCGACGCCGGCGCTACCGCCGTCGACCCCGACGGCATCTTGACGCTTGTGGTCGACGGCGTGGACCATACTCTGACACTGGGCGGCGGCGAGAACACCCTTTCCGGACTGAGGGACGCCATCAACGGCGCCGGTCTCGGAATCTCAGCGACGATCGTCGATTCAGGCTCCGGCGCGAACCGCTACTACCTGACTCTCACCGCCGCCGAACCCGGCGCAAGGACCTTCGAACTCCGCCGGGAGGCCGCCGAGCCCGCATCAAACATCCTCTCGGTGACCCGGGCCGGGTCCGATGCGCAGTTCAAGCTCAACGGCATTTCCATGTCCGCCCCGGACAATTACATCAGCGGAGTCATTCCGGGCGTCGATTTCGTACTGAATGAGACCACGGCCGGATCTGAGCAGATCGAGATCTCCGCCCAAACCAACCGCAGCCCAGTCATTTCAGCCCTGTCCGGCTTCGTATCCGCCTTCAATGAACTCGCCTCTGTTCTTTCGCTTCACCGCGGCGAGGCAGGCGGGAGTCTCACCGGGAGTGGAGTGATCCTCGACCTCGCCAGCCAAATGATGTCGCTGACCGGTGTTTCCCGCGACGGAACCATCGGCAACCTCGCCGGCCTCGGCATCACTCTCGATCAGGATGGCGTCATGAGCCTTGACTCCTCGGTGATCAATGGAATGAGTGCGGAGGCTTTCGGTGAAGCGCTCGATTTCCTTAGCTCAACGACCGACGGGCTTGGCGCAATGGCTGCCCGGTTTGAGAGCTTCTCTCACCCGGTTTCCGGCACGATCCAATCCGAGATCGACTCCCTGAACGCGGCCAACGACCGCTACGCAGGACAACTCGAAGAGATCAACAGCCGCGTGAACTCAATGCAGGAGTCGCTGCTCGCCAAGCTTCAGGCGGCGGATTCACTGCTGGCTTCACTCGATTCGAAGCGAAACCTCCTCGATGCAGTCATCGAGAGCCTCAACACCGTTACCAACGGAAAGCGCGAAAGCTAAGCCAGGCCGGCGCCAAACGCCTGCTGACTCAGCAGGCTCGCCGCCTGCACCTGGAACCAAAGCATCCCCAGATTCGCCCGCGCCTGCGAGTGGTCTGGTTTGATCTCCAGAACTTTTTTGTAGCAGTTCATCGCCTCGACGGGATTGCCGAGCGCTTCCATGACCACCCCGAGGTCGTTCCATGCCGCTGCGTGCTTCGGATTGAATTGGAGTGCCCTGCGAAACGCCCTCACCGCGTCCTCCAGGTGGTCATTCGCCAGCGCCCGAATCCCTTGCTCGTGCCAGAGCTTGGCTTGAAGCGCCGAAGTGTCGATCCTGATGTGCCGTGCTGTGCCGATCGCCATGGGCAGGTTTCCCTCTGAAGAGGAGATCGGAGGAACACCTGAGAAACTTCAGGCCCCTGCGGAGAATTCCGCAGAGGCCTGAAGGTGAACGAACAGACTCAATTTGGGTGAAGCTAGCCGCGGAGCAGGGACAAAACCGCCTGTGGGGCGGAATTGGCCTGTGCCAACGCGGCGATACCGGCCTGCTGCAACAACTGCGCCTTCGTCAGGTTTGCCGCTTCCTGCGCCAGGTCGGCGTCGCGGATGCGCGATTCGCTGGCGGCCAGGTTGGTCACCTGCGTGGAAGCCAGGCTCACGGCGTAGTTGAACTGGTTCTGGCCGCGGCCAACGACGGCTTGCGCTTCGCCGAGAGCCGTGACAGCCTTCAACAGCGAGGAAACCGCATCCTGGGCAGCGCCCTGACTCGAGATGTCGGTCTGGCCGCCGCCTTCCGACTCTTCCGCACGGAGCATCACGCCCTGCGCCACCGCGCCGGTGCTCTTGTCTTCGACGCCCTTGTTGGCGCCCACGCTTCCGATCTGCAACGAGAAGTCGCCAGAGCTCATCAGCCGCAGGCCGTAGGTGTCCACCGCCGTCCCGTTGGCGTTCTGCTCTTTCACGGCCACGATCTTCATCAGATCCTTGTCGCTGGAAGCCTGCAAAGTATCGTTGATGAAGTCGACGGCGCTGTCAAGCGTTGCGCCGTTGGTCGAATCCAGCGTCATTTTGAAGTTGACCTGCGACCCGTCCTGCTTCATCACCGAGAAGGTCAAATCCTGCGTATCGGTTCCCGTCAGCCCGGTGTACTTGTAGGCTGCGGTATCGGAGTAGCGGGTGCTCTGCAC
>CAYWST010000252.1:0-8477 GCA_964461075.1 uncultured Solibacteraceae bacterium
GCCTTTCTTCTCCACCCGCGCGTCGTGGTGCTCGCGGTCAAATTGGTTGTTGGCGGGGATGGGGCCGCCGGCGCTGAGTTTCCAGGAGCCGTTGGAGACGACCGCGGTCTTCGTTCCGTCCTGATACTCGATCTCGATGCGGGCGAGCAGCCGCGGCGTGCCATAGCTGCGGATGGGCGCCGGGACGAGGTGACGCGGGGCCCAATAACGGCCGTTGCCGAGCACGACCCCGACGGCGTTGACGCCGGAGCGGATGAGCGAGGTGATGTCGTGGGTGTTGTAGTAGACGCGCTTGTCGTACTCGGAGAGATTGGGCTGCAGGACTGCGTCGCCGACGCGGCCACCGTTGACGTA
Source organism: uncultured Solibacteraceae bacterium (assembly GCA_964461075.1). Classification (GTDB taxonomy): domain Bacteria; phylum Acidobacteriota; class Terriglobia; order Bryobacterales; family Bryobacteraceae; genus JACADU01. The sequence continues at coordinate 355 of CAYWST010000252.1, forward strand.
GAGCTCATAAAGACCGAGCCCGGCGACGTAGGCGGTGGCGCGCTTAACGGGCTTGTCCGCGGTGAACTCGCGGCGGAGATAGCGGGCCGGGAGCACGCGCTCTTCCCGGTAGCCGAGGTCGCCCGAATACGGGACGCGAGTGGCGGGCTTGCCATCGGCGAGCCATGCGCTGCTGGTGACGAGCGAGGAGCTCAGGCCGGCGGAGGTTTCGAGGCGGATGCTGCCGATGAGCCGGCCTGCCGGCCCATTGCCGCGCTTTGCGATCACCTCCACCTGGTTGTCGCCTTCCTTCAGGAAGGGGCTCACCTCGAAGACCTGCGGCATGGCGGCGAAGGTCCCTTTGCCGATGCGCTCGCCGTTGATGAACAATTCGAAGTTCTGGTCGGCGGCGAAGACGGCGCGAGCTCTGGCGAGGCCGCCGGGCGCCCGGAGGACGGCGGTGAACTTCTTGCCGCCGGCGATCCAATGCGCCGGCTCAAGTTGTCTGGACGGGCTGTCCGGGTGCTTGTAGAGAGAGTCTTCTTCGCGGCCGATCCACTGCGCGCCCCATTCGGCGGGACGCAGGATCCCCATCGACCACTCGGCGGGCTCGCTCCAGGACGGCGTGCCGGCTGCGTCGAACGAGGCGACCTTCCAGTAGACGTGGAGACCGCTGGTCAGCGGTTTGCCGGCGTAACCGATTTGGATAGTCTTCGAGCCGGCCTGCCGGCCGCTATCCCAGAGGTCGGCCTTGCCGGCCTCGAGCAGCGCGGCCGAGGTTGCGGCGAGAACTCTGTAGGCCGACTGGTAAACGCTTCGCGCGCCCTCCACGGCTTCGAGCCGCCAGCTCAGGCGGGGCTTTTCGACGTCGATTCCCAGCGGATTTCGCCGGTACTCACAGCGAAGATCGACCGGCTTGAAAGCCGGCGCGGCATGAACCGATGCGACCGCAAGACAGGCGGCGAACAGGAGGATTCGGGACATGCAACTGTTTTATCAGAGATTCGCGCCGTTTACTCCCACTGGCAGAGGCTGTCGACGTAGGCCGCCGAGCCGTCGCGCCACCAGCCGTCGAGTTGGGCCACGTCCTTGAGCTGCTGTCCTCGGAGCCGGCCGACGATGAGGAACCGGCAGGAGGCTTCAGGCAACGCGGTCATATCGCCCCAGAGCTTTTCCCACTGCGTGACGGGGAAGATGTCTTCCTGCCCCTTGCCCCAACGCTTCTTCACATCCTTGAGGGTGATGTAAGTGGGTACGCGGGACGACAGCGCGCGAACCGCCGAGGCGACGGCGGCTTCGTCGGCGAGGCTTGATCGAGTGAGGGAGAACAGGGCGAGCAGCCGGTCGATGTCAATCCAGCAGGTGGCGGAGTTGTAGTAGGTGAGACCGAACTCGGCGCGTTCATCCGGCATGGCGAGCCCTTCGACAAGCCGGATCCTCCCGTCGACGCGAGCAAGACCTCCGCCGCGGTCCTCGACTTCGCGGGGGATCACTTCGAAGGCGAGCGCGGCGCCTGACTCGATGAACCAGCCGAGAAGAGCCGGGTCGGGCACGGCGCCGAGAGTGTCGATGTTGTGCAACAGCAGATAGCGGAGATTCGGCGACTCATCGAGGAGCATGCGGAGGAGGCCGTTGCGCAGCATATTGGAGACTTCGAACCAGTGCCCGGTGGGATGCATGCACTGCAGCGGGACGTTGGCGGTGTAGTCCGCGCCTTCTCCGGCGGAGCGCGCCCAGGCGGCGAGACTCGCGTGGAGACTGTCGAGGACCTTCTGCTTCTGGATGTCGAGCGTCTGCTGCGGCAGTTCCTCCCAGGCGAAGTGGAGATCGCGCGTCATGGGGATCATGCGGAGTCCGACGCTGCGGCCTGGAGAAAGATGGACGGGGAACTGCGTCTGAAGGCCCGAGAGCGCGGCGCTCATGGGAGCGTGAGTGAGATAGCTGGTGGTAAAGACGTGGTGGAACCTGGCCGAAGCCTTTTGTGAAAGGCGGCGGGACTTGGCGAGATGCACATCGACAAAAGAGCGGTAGCGTCCGCCGAAGCGGGCGAAGGGACTGAGCGCCTTGACGACGCCGGAGCCGCGGGTCCAGCGGGAGCCGGCTCCACCGGCGAGGCTTACGATGGCCAAGGCGCCGGCAGCGAGCGCGTCGCGGCCGGTTTCCGAAAACGCCTTGGGGAAGCCGGAACGCGAGTCGTCGATTTCTCCAGGGGAGACGTCCTCGATCGTGGTGGAGGCGGAAAGCCGGTTCTGACGGAGGCCAACCCGGCCGGAGCGCAGGTCGGCGCGGATCTGCTCGTGCTGGATGCGGTCGAACCCGTTTTCTTCGAGGAGGGTCATGAGCCGCTGAGCGCCCGCGCCTTCGCGGCTCTCGTCGCGGGGCAGGAGTCTGTCGAAGAGGGCCTGCACCATGCCGGAGAGTTGCGGGTCGTGGCGGCAGGCTTCGCCGAAGTGATCGAGTTCGGCGCGCTGGACGGGGGTGAGGTTGCGGGCTTCACGCCGGACCAGGGCGGGCACGCGGAGTTCGTAGTAGCGGGCGGGCATGAGGGCGTCACCACCCTGGCGAAGCTCGGCCCATGTGCCGCGTTCGTTGACGGCGAACTCGTAGACCACGGGGTTCATCGCGAAGGCGACGCTGGCTTCAAGGCTCCTCTTGGTTTCCAGCATGATGGCGCCAAGCCGCTCGAGAGCCGCCGGTTTCGCTTCGGGGTCGAAAAGGAAGCCCATCCCGCCGCCGGCCATGCCGCCGAGCATCCAGAACCCCCAGAAGCGGTCATCGAACTCCTGCCGGACGCGCTGGATGAGAGTCTGCGTATAGTGATTGCCGGCCCAGGGGATGATGGTCTGAATAGGGCCGTCGAAGTTGGCCTGCGTGAGCCGGCCGATGCCCCGGATATCGCCCTTTTCGAGGCATTCGACGATCTGGCCGAGGATCGAGATCGCCTTGAGCCTGCCGTCCCATTCATGTCCGGAGCGCAGCAGGTACTTCTCGGTGACCATTTCCAGAATAGGGCCGACATCCTGCGCCATGCCGCCGTGAACGAGCACCAGGCTTTGCTGGAGCTTGAGCCTGGTTTCGGATGAAACGCGATGGAGGGGAAGAACGGTGTGCCGGGGCAGGAGGCAGCCGCGGCTGACGCCGAACTCGACATCGCCCTGCTGAGCGGGAACGCCTTCGATGAGTTTGATGCCGGGCCAGACGCCGCCTGAATCCTGCCAGCCGCCTCCGCTGCCGCCGAGCCACTCGCCGAGGATGGCGCGAGCTGCGACCAGACGGCGGTCTGATTCTTCGAGACCGCCGGTGAGAGAACGGATCTGGCCGGTGGCGCGCATGATGACCGAGATGAGCGAAGCAAGCAAGTTGGTGGAGACGGCGAGGCGCGAGCCTTTGGGGATGTCGTTGACCTTGGAGACGATCTCGATGCCGAGGCCGGGGCCGCCGGTGAGTTGCTGAAGGAGTTGGGCGAGAGATTGCCCGGAGCCTTCCAGCCCGGCGGGCACGAGTCCGGCGGCGATGACGGCGGCCTTCAGCAGGCCGAGATAATCCCGGGCGAAGTCGAAGACTTCATGGAGCGCCGTGATTTTGGCCATCGCCCGGAGATCGGTGCTGGCGAGACGGAGGACGGGTTCATCGATGACGCGGATCCACGCTTCGACGGGAGGTTGCGGCGCAGAGGCGGCGCCGTCGCGGACGGCGAGATCGATCGAGACGTTGAGGACGCGGGCGCCTTCGGGGAAGTCCATCCCAAGGAAAAAGATGTCGGACCAGCCGCTGTGCGAGAGATCCATGCGGACCGGAGTGGTTTCGCGAAGAATGGGGAAGAGGCCGGAGGTTGAGTCGCGGCGCAGGAGTTCCGGGTGAATGCGCAGCGGCGCGTCGGAGGGGTGGCCGGTGCGGAACATCCACTGATTGCCGCGGACGCCGCGGACGCTGCGGCGGACCTGATCGGCGAGGGTTTGGAAGGCCAGGCCGCGGTAGGCGGCGGCGAGCGCGCTGGAGACGGCGCGGTTGGGGCCTTGCTTGCGCTGGGCCTGGAGGAAAGAGGCGATGGCTTCTTCGAAGCGGCGGTCGAGCAGATGCGTGTAACCGTCGAATGGGATGCGGCCTTCCTGCCCGATATCCGGCGCGGCGGGCATCTGGTAGCGGTGAAGCGCAGAGAGGAAGAAGAGGGCTCGAACGCGCTGGTAGAGGTTGAGCGACTGTTTGCGGAAGGCGTCGAGGGACTCGGCTTCAAGGAGGAGGGCTTCGAGCGGGAGGCCGGCGCAAGCCTGCTCGAGCGGTTGATTGCGAAGATCCCCGGTGGAGGCGATGATCGCGGTCAAGCGGCTCATGGGCGCGGCTCCAGGGCGCGGTCGGCTTCGCGCTGGGCGAGGAGATCGAGCAGGATTTCGAGGACTTGCTCGCGGTCGCGGCCGGCGAGGGCGAGAGCGATCTGGGCGGTGAGGAGGCCGTAAGGGCCGCCGAGGTCATAGCGTCGCGCGGCGATCGTGGCGGCGAGGTAGCGTTCGCGGCGGGCCAGTTCTTCCAGCGCGGAGGAGAGCGAGACGGGCTCGGCGGAGGAGGCCAACTGTTCATCGAGGATGGTCATCACTGCGGGCGTGAGGACATGCAGGCCGAAGAAGCAGAGGTAGTTTCCGGCACGGAGGCCGGGCACGATGAGGCGCTGCTCGGCTTCGGTGGGAGTAGGCTTTTCGATGACGGTTTCGACGCGGTAGAGATCGCCGCGGCCGGCGACAAGGGCGCCGCCGACGGCGCCGAAGTGCGGGAGCAGGCTTTCGCGAGTGGGCTGAACGGCGCTGACGGCGCAGTTCTCCGATTTGGCGATGCCGACAAGTTGTTCGGCGCAGCCTTTGCCCGTGAGGCTGAGGAAGAGGTGATCTCCGACGAGGTGGAGGAACGGCTCGCCGGCGGTGAATTCGCGGGCGATCCACACGGAGTGGCCATAGCCGCGGGGATCGTTCTGGGGCATGAAGCGAACGGGGACGGCGGAGTCCCTGGCGATTCCCTCCATGGCCCGGATATCATCCGGGATGGCCACGACGCCAATGGATTCGATCCCGGCGTTGGCTGCCTCCTGGAGCAGGATGGCAAGAACGCTCTTCAGGCTCCCGTCGCGATCGATCAGGTTTTGGAAGGGGAGGCGGCGCTGGCCCCTGCCGGCGATGGTGATTACGGCTTTACGGATCATCATGCTACAGACCGTGGTCCTTCAGGCAGTCTACCGGATACGATTCTGACAGGATGGCTACTGCGAAGACGAACGCGGCGAGATTGCTGGATCAACTTGGGGTGGGCTATGAGGTTCGGGAATACGAGGTTGACCCGGAGGATCTCACGGCCGAAACGGTGGCGCGCAAGATCGGGTTCCCGGTGGAGCAGACATTCAAAACGCTGGTGGTGCGCGGCGAGCGGACCGGGGTGTGCCTGGCGGTGATTCCGGGCAACGCGGAGCTGGACCTGAAAGCGTTGGCGAAGGCCGCGGGCGACCGGAAGATGGACACCGTTCCTCTCAAGGAGGTGCAGCCGCTGACAGGCTATCTCCGCGGAGGAGTCACGGCGCTTGCGGCGAAGAAGCAGTATCCGGTGTATATCGACGAATTCGCGCAGCTTTATGACCGCATTTCGGTTTCGGCGGGCCAGCGGGGCGCACAAATCCTGTTGGCTCCGGAGGATTACCGCCGGGCGGTAAACGGAATTTACGCGCCGATTGCGAAAGACAAGGAGCCCTAAAGCTATTTCTGTTTGGCGATGATCAGGTCCTTGATCTTGTCATAGGTAGCCTGGGGGATGATGTTCTTTTGGACGAGCTCGTTTTTGGCCCTGTAGGGCCTACCCTTGACGATTTTCGCCGCGTAAGCGTCGCCAATGCCCGGCAGAGTCTTGAGCTGCTCGACGGTGGCGGAGTTGATGTCCATGGGATCGGCCGCCGCCATCAGGGCGAAGCCAAAAACGAAGCACGCCGCGAGAACGGCGAGAAAGCGCATGAGTCTCATGGGGTCAGGATAAACCCTCGGCGACGATTTCGGCCAGCCGCCCGAGCAGGGCGAGGCCGGGGTTTTCGGGCGTGTAGTCGACCCAGGGCATGCCGTCGACGGTCATGGCCATGGCGATGGGACCGCGCGGCGTGATGACGATTCCAACGTCGCTTCGAAGGGCGTCGAGCGAGCCGCTTTTGCTCATGACCCGGTAACGCGAGAGATAGCGGCCGATGCAGTCTTTGTACTGTTGCCGGCCGAGGACAGCGAGCATGGCTTTGGAGGCTTCGGCGTTGACGGCTTCGCCCTTGTGCAGCTTTTCAAGCAGCATGACCATCTCGCGAGGCGTGGAAGAGCCGAGTCCGAAGCGTTTGTTGTCTTCGAGCATCCCGGCCTTGCTCCACCCGGAAGCGTCCTTGAGCTGACTGCCATCGCCGCGGACCTTGCGCATGCTTCGGGTCCGGGTCAGGCCGAGCGTGTCGAGGAAGGCGTTCACGGCGTCGGCTGTGATGCGGTCGAGGATGAGGTTGGTGGCGGTATTGTCGCTGACCACGATCATGAGGTGCATGACATCGCGGAGAGGCAGTTCGACGCCGTCGCTGAACTCATGGAGAACGCCGGAGCCGGAGACCTTGTCGGAGTCGCGAAGGCGGAGCTTCTCATCCCAGCGGGCGCGGCCCTGAGCCACCTCGTTGAACAGAGCGGCCATGATGGGCAGCTTGATGGTGCTGGCGGTACGAACAAGTGAGTCTTCGCCGATGCCGATTAGCGCGCCGGTGGCGAGGTTTCGGGCGCAGAGACTGACCTCGCCGGGAAAGAAGTCGATGTGACGGCGGAGCCGTTCAATCAGGGCGCCGGAATCCGTGCCGACTGGTGCGCGTAGAGCTGCCACTGGTTCCCCTTCTTCTTGAAAATGTGAAGCATGGCGAGGTCCATTTCGTTCGGTTTGCCGTTCTGCATGGTGGTGACTTTGGCGCGAACGAATGCCATGGCGTAGTCCTTGCCAAGGAGCTTGGGCTGGATGGGCTCCTTGTACTCGATGCTGATGTAGTTCGACTTGCCCGACTTGGACGCGTCGATGTAGCTGGCCTTGGTGTCGACGAGGGCGTTGGAGTGGCGGTAGATGAGATCGTCGGCGAGCACTTTGTCGAGAAGGGCGTAGTCCTTCTTTGTGATGCCGGCGGCCCAACCGCGTTCGGCCTCTTCGATGGCTTTGAGGTCGTCGGCGGCGCAGGAGAAGGCGCCGGCGAGAAGAATGGAGAACAGGATACGGCGAAGCATATGGGGTATCTTATTCCTCGCGGGGGGCGGCGCGCCAATCCGGCCGCTGGATGGCGGCTTCAGCAGCGAGGAGACGAGCGGCCTCCTGATATTGCATTGGGTCAGAGAATTCACGGAGATTGGGCGTGACATCGCGGACGGCTGGGTTCGCCATGGGGAGTTCGCTTTGGTAATTACCGAACTCGGCCTGCTCAGAGGCGATCGCCTGGAGGGCGATGGAGGGGAAGCCCTGCTTCCGGGCGTTTTGAGCCGAGCGGGCGATGCCCTCAGCGGTGCGCGGGCCGGTGTATTTTCGGTTTCCATAATTTGCCGTAAGAGCAGGACGAAGCCAGATGAAAGCGCACAATTATGTGAAGCTATTGGCGTCAATAAATAGGTGGTTTTTGTTTGCTTTTTTGACGCTTTCGATTTAGGCTGATTGAAGCTGACCATAGCCGAGGAGACGAGCCGCGAGTCGCCGCGGTCTTCTCCCGTAGGCGCCACGTGCAGTCCTCATGGGGCGCGGAGGTCCGCTGGAATGCGGACGATTCGCAATTGGAGCAACGCATGAAGTGTCTTCGCGCGGCGGTCTTGTTCGGGTTTGTCGTCCTTTCGGGGTTTGGGCAGGGAGGAAGGGGGACTATTTCGGGGGTGGTTACAGATGGAACGACGGGGAAACCGGTCCCGGCGGCGTATGTCATGGCGGTCCCCGCCGGGTCGGCTGGCGTAGGGCGGAGCGGTACCACAAAGACGGGCGGTGGTGGCGAGTATCAGATCCGCGGGGTGGCGGCGGGGACGTACTTGCTGTGCGTGCAGGCGGCGGAAGAGCAGTATGTGGACCCGTGTATGTGGGGTGGGGGACCGCTTCAGGTGACTTTGGCCGCGGGCCAGATGGTGGCGGGGATGGAT
>CAYWST010000253.1:0-8431 GCA_964461075.1 uncultured Solibacteraceae bacterium
GTCAGGATCTCGCCTTCCGCGAGCGCTACCGGATGCAGGTTCATTTCTTCTGCTTCTTCGGCTGCGGAGCGGGCGCGGATGATTCGTCGAGGGCTTCGGCGATGCCGCCGCTGATCCAGTTGGCGGCCTGCTCGGCCGGCATTTCGACGATGTCGCCGACGGTGTAGGCCCAGTCGGGCGAGGCGATGGGGATGAGCACACGGACTTTGCGCATGGTGGACCTCCAGGAAGAGCGGGGCGCGCCCGCGACCAGCGCGCCCCAGACGGGAGAAGGAGCCGACTACGTGGCCGAGTTGGCGTAGTAGGCGACCGGGTTGTCGCCCGCATTCAGCAGGCGGCCGTCGGCCCGCATGAACGCAAGGAAGCCCACCTGGCCCGACTCGATGTACTTGTCGGTGATCCGGTAAAGCTCGATCGCTTTCACCATTCTGATGATGTAGGCGGAGAGATCGCCGAACAGGATGGACTTTGCGGAGGCGGCCATGGTTGGCACGGCGGAGTTGACGACGTACGGGTAGCCATTGATGGTGTCCGGCTCGCGGATGGCGATGCCGGGCTGCCAGAGCGGGCGGCCGGTAGTGTCCTTCAGCTTCTTCACGGCCTTGAGGGTCGAGTCATGCATCATGTACTTCGCCCGGCCGCTGTAGCGCAGGATGGGGTCGACCGCGAATTCGAGATCGGTGATGTCGTCGAGTGTGACCGACGTGGTTTGGCCGTTGGCGCCGGTCTTGCCGAGCGTCGCGGCGGTGACGATGCCCTGGGGCTTGCTCGCGTTGTCCCCAGTGACGCAGTGAGTGTTGAAGATGCGGCCGAGGCGCAGGCCGAGCGCGTCGGCGATCCAGGCCTCCAGGTCGACGCCGGTGTCCTGCAGCAGCTCGAAGGGGACCAGGATGGTCTTTGAGCTGTACTTGTAGGCCTTCAGCGTGACGTTGGCGAAGGTGGCGTCCTGACCGGCGGCGGCCGTGTTCTCGGCGAGGAGTTCGCCGGTCTGCGCGGTGTCGTTCGCGGTGGGCATCGGCAGATCGTTGCCGCTGTCGGTGTTGATGACGGTCGCGCCCGCCTCCATCAGACTGCCGATGAACTTCATCGCCGAGGTGATCCGGGCGTAGAAGCCCTGTGGCACGGTGTAGCCGCCGGCGGAGCCGGTGACAGCCGACTGGGCGCGGTTGGCGGCCAGGATCTGGCGCTGCTCGGGGTTGCAGGCTTCGAAGCCGCCGCGGGCCCACTGGGTAAAGGCTGTGCGGTAGAGATCGGGATCCTGTCCGTCTCCGCGGTTGCCTTCCGGGGCGGGGTTGCGCAGCGAACGCGCCAGGTCGGCCTCCTCGGCTTCCAGCCGTTCTTCGCGGTCGATCTGTTCCTTCAGCTTGTCGCCTTCGGCCATCAACCGCTCGTACTTTTCGTTTTCCTCGGACGAGAGCTGCTCGCCGGGCTTAACGCTGTTCAGAATCGCCCGCGCCTGCTCGATCAGAGCGGCCCGTTGACGACGCATTTCCTTGGTACGCATCGTGTCTCTTTCAACCTTTCTGTCAGATTTCCCGCTGAGCCAGGTCCAGGCGCTTGTGCGCCAGGACGATCGACGCATGTTGCGCCGTGGGCGGGGCCTCCGCGGGGTGGCCGCCCGAATCCTGTGTTTCCTCGATCTCGCAGGGAGACCGCTGTTCGTCGCTCCGCACCTTGCCGCCGTTGTCGGCTGGGACCGCTACGAGAGAGATTTCCGTGGGCTCCCAATCGATGGCCAGCAGACGCTTGATGGGGTCCTCCGGCTTGGTGACGTCCTTGAACTTGAAGACCCTGTATCCGACGCTCACGTTGCGGATGATGCCGTCCTGTACGTCCTTCCACACCGGATCGACGTCGGCGCGCTTGCTGAAGCGCACGGTTGCGCGGCCTTCGCCAGAGGCGATCCATGCCTTTTCGACGACTCCGAGCATGCTGCCCAGGTTCCAGTCGTTGTGCGTGTTCAATAACGGCGCGCCGGTGTTGAGCCGGTCCAGGCGGACGTGTCCGGCTTCCATGGAGAGCTCCTCCATGAAGGGCCGCTCACTGGCCCAGTCGAACCGGCGGACCGCCGCGCCGGTGGACCAGACGAGCTCGACCGTGCGCTCATCCGCGTTGATGGTGGCCGGCGCGACGCTGGCGGCGCGCACCATGGCCGGAATTTCGACAATCCGCTTCATTGCTGCTCCTCCGTTGGGGCTGGCGCGGTGAGAGGCACCATCTGCATCTGCATCCGGTGCACGTTGCCGCCCGGGATGGGATTCATTCCCTCGCGGGCCCGGCATTCGTCCTGGTTCAACATGCCGCTCATGATGCCCGTGTTGTAGGCCGCGTAGCGCGACTGGATGTCAGCCCGCTCGAGCGCGTCGAGCAGGAACTCGCAGTGGAAGCCGCCGCCGAGCACTTTGCGGTTGAATTCCTGCTCCCAGTTCACGATCCAAGGGAGCATCGTGAACTTGATGAACTCGAGCGACTGGTGCTCGATGTTCGAGTTGGTGGCCCGCTCCAGGTCGCCGATCAGATGCGGCGGCACGCGGTAGATGGAGGCCACCTCGCCGCGGCTGAACTTGCGCGTCTCCAGAAACTGCGCGTCGTCGGGAGGGAACGTCGTCGCGACGAACTTCGCGCCGTCGTCGATCACCAGGGTCTTGTGCGCATTCTCGGCCGCCGCGAACTTGGCGTTGAAGTCCGCCTCGAACTGGCGCTTGTCCTTGAGACGCCCGGGTACCTGTAGAACGCCGCCGATGCGGGCTCCATTCGCAAAGAGCTTGCCTCCATACTGCGCCGCGCCCATGCCAAGACCGATAGCCTCACGAGCCAGGCGGATGGGGCTGTAGCCGACCAGGTCGTCGCCGAGCGTTCGGATATGGATGATGTCCTCGGCCAGGTACTTGCCGCTGAACTGACGCCGCGGGCAGTCGTATTCGTAGACCAGCCTGCGGTTGACGAAGGAGACCTTCATCCGGTCAGGGCGGAGCGGCCAGAAGGCCCGCGGGCGTCCCGCCCCGGTCCAGTCGATCCAGGCGTAGGCGTTGCCCCACCTGGCGGCGTTGGCCATCATCACGTCCTTGAACGTGTAGGCCGACATGGCCGGATTCGGCTCGTCGTGCAGCAGGGCGTAGGCGTAGTGGCCTCTGGCGCGTTCCTTCCCCTCCGGCTCCAGCCTGCGGTAGACGTGCATCGGCAGGGACGCCAGAGTCTCCGACAACACACGGATGCAGGCCAGCACAGCCGTGTAGTTGAGCGCGGAATCTTCGCTCACCGCCTGGCCGGAGCTGGTCTTCTGGCCGAAGGTCAGCGCGTCCACGAGCCAAGGCTCCGGATTCGCCAGGCCGGAGGCCTGCGAGCGGCGCGCCGGCACAGGCGGGATGTTCTCCTCGCCCATCAGTGAGATCAAGGTTTCAATGGCCATCGTGAGCCTCAGAGGACGTATACCGACGGGCTGGAGTACTCCGGAGAGGAGCCGTGGACGATCAGTCGCGCCAGTGCGTTGAGAAGGGCGACGATGCCGTCGATCCGCTTCCTGCTGAAGTGCCTGGACGGCTTCACCGGTTTCATGAGTCCGTTGCCGTCTTCCTTCACCGAAACGCAATCGGCCATCCAGCGGAGTACTTCGTGGCCGCCGTGGCGCATCGACTTGTCCATCCAGCGGCGCTCCAGATCCTTGCAGGCCGCGTTGAGCCCCATGGTGGTCTGGCGGATCGGAACCATCGTGACGCCTTCGCTGTTCAACTCCGTAGCCGTCTGGTTGGCGTTGTAGACGTCGAAGCCGCACTCGACGATCTCGAACTCCCCGGAGGCCTCCAGGATGCGGCGCTTCACCACCGTGTAGTCCACCGTGTTTCCCTTGGTCGCCTCGATCAAGCCGCTTTCAACCCAGCGATCGTACGGGACGCCGTCCTTCTTGGTGCGCTCTCTGATCGCCGCCTCCGGCATCCAGAACATCGGCAGGACGGAAATGGATCCGTCCTCATGAGGAAAGACCAGCACAAAGGCTGTCAGGTCGATCGAGGTCGATAGGTCGAGCCCGGCGAAGCAGCGGGCGCCCCTCAGCGCCCGCCGCTCCACCTTCCCCGCACAGAGGTCCCACTGGTCGATCGGTATCCACCGCGTCTCCTGTTGCACCCAACGGTTCAAACGGAACCGCAAGAACTTGTTTAGCGCCGCCGGATTGCCCTTGGCTTCGATCGCGGCTTCGCGCACCTTGTCCAGTTTCAGGAAACTGCCGAGGGCCGGATTCGCCTTCGCCCAGGTCTTTGGGTCCTCCCAGTCATCCTTTTCGCCGGCGGCGTAGATCACCGGGTAGTAGCTCGGGTTCCTGATCACGCCGCGGAGGATCTGGTCCGCGTACTCATGCTGGCTCCAGCACAGCGGGCTTTCGTCCATCACGCCGGCCGTCGTCGTCGCGAACGTCAGCATCTGCTCGCGCGTGTCTCCGCCGAGGGTGAGGATGTCCCACAGGTCCGAGTTCTTCTGCCGGTGCAGTTCGTCGAAGATGACCCCTGACGGGTTGATGCCGTCCTGATTGCCCGCGTCGGCCGAGATCGCCCTGTAGAAGCTATCCGTCGCGTCATAGGCGATCGTTTTCGTGGACCCAACGACTTCCAGCCGCTTCCGGAGAGGCGGGCACATCTGAACCATGCGGCGGGCCGCCCGAAAGACGATTCCAGCCTGCTCCCTGCAGCTCGCGGCGCCGTAGACCTCGGCGGCCGACTCCCCGTCCGCCACCAGAAGGTAGAGAGCGATGCCGGCGGCCAGTTCCGTCTTCCCGTTCTTTTTCGGGATCTCCAGGTAGGCCGTCGAGATCTGCCGCGTCCCATCGTCCTTGAGCGTGCCGAAGATCGTCCTAATGATCTCCGCCTGCCACGGGTCGAGCCGAAACGGCGCGCCCGCGAACTTTCCGATGCCGTGCTTGAGATAGCGCTCGAAAAACGCTACGGCCCGGTCGGCCTTCTTGGTGTCAAACGGCACGGCATACTACGAGGCGAAGAATCCGTCCGGATCGTCGTTCACCTCCGGAGGGGGCACGTTGATGCGCTGGCGCGAGAGCGGCGCCAGGCCGAACAGTTCCACCCACTTGGCCATCGCCGAACGGTACTGCCGGGCGAGCTGCAGCGACGGGTTCTTCACCAGGCCGCGCTGCCCTTCGACAAGCAAGCCGCGGCTGGTGATGTCGGCTTCGCACTGCTCGAGGCGGATCCGGCACAGACAATAGTCCGCCAGGCCGGCCTGGTCAAGCTCCGAGAGGTCGCCGCGGTCGAGCAGCAGCTTCGTGACGCGACGCCATTCGGGCAGGGCTTCGGCGGGAAGGGCTCGCGGCGGTGCAGGAAGGCCGGGGATGTTCATCGCAACGGCCGCGAGAGGCCGCTTGCCGGGGTTGCCGCGGCGGGCCTTCTCGGCGGTTGGTTTGGCTGGGCGGGCCATCAAAAATTCACTTTCATTTCGCGGCCACGCGCGGAAAGGGGCACGTGTGGTCTATCGTCGCCGACAATCAGAAACGCACCCTCCCCCCACCCATTGATGGGAGGAGGCGAGGATGGGGGAGTGGTGCTCGCCCAGGACGGCTCAGCTTCGGTATGGCGACCCGAAGCCTCCGTCCTCGGTTACCGTCTTCCGGTCGTGACAGCTCTTGCACAACGGCTGCCAGTTCGACCGGTCCCAGAATAAGTCCATATCGCCCCGGTGAGGGATGATGTGATCCGTCACTGCTGACGGCTCATCCTTGCCGGCTGAAGTGCACAGCCGGCAAAGCGGATGCTCGCGAAGGAACGCCTTCGACGCTCGCTGCCATCGCGACGTGTACCCGCGCTCTGTTGAGCCGGGCCGCTCCGCGAACTGGATCGGACGGTGGGCCTCACAATATCCGCCCGATGCAACCAGGCGCGGGCATCCCGGGTACCTGCAGGGGCGATTGACGGCGATGGGCATTATTCCGCTCTCAAAACGATGCAGCGTCCCGACTGTGGCGTGGCGAAGGTGACTCGCACCTGGTTGGCGCTCAGCACGATGTCTGTGTCTGTCTCAACCCGCGCTCCTGTTTCATCACGGCAGCTCACGGTAGCGATGTTGGTCGAATTCAGCCCGTGAGAAAAAACCAGTGTGGTCTGTGCCGTGAAGTCTGGAGAGACCCAGCTCCTCACGCCCGTGGCGATGGCGGGACAGTCGAGAACGCCGGTCGCCTGGCTGTACGTGCACAGGCCTCCAGTCGCCGATAGCGCCGCCCGGGCCCGGGCGGCGCTGAAGTATAGATGCGCGGAGCCTTCCGGCAGCGAATCCGTGTCCGGCAGGGACGCCGTGCAAGGACTGGCGGATCCATCGGCCCGGACGCAATCGGTATCCTCTCCAATGACGCTGGATATTTCTCCGGCGACGTTGACGCGCGCGGCGCGGTTCGGCGTGTAGTCGACCGCCATCACCGCCCTCATCGCAATCTCGTTGGACCAATCCACTCCGCACGGTCCCGTCGTGCCGTCGGGGTGCACGCAGTCCGTGATGGAGCCAGGCACCGGCGCCAGCGCTCCGTTGGCGTCGGTCATCACGACACGGCCCGGAACATAGCCGGCAGCCTTGACCGGCCGAGCCTCGATCTGGCCCATCAGATCCGCCGGCGGACAGGCGATCGTAGAGCCGTCGGCGCGCACGCATTCCCCGGCGGGCCCCGCGACGCCGGCGAGCTCTCCAAACTCATCGATCACGGCGACTTTGCCGGCGCTGTATCCAGCGCCAGATTTGAGGACCCTCATGGCAAGAGCTTCAACGAGCCCCTGGACGTCCGTCATCTCCAGTACGGCGGGGAGCGGATCCGTTGGCACTGTGATTTTGATGTCCGCAATCCGCAGAGGCACGGCGCTCGGTGGCACCATCCACGTTTCCAGGAGTTGCGTCTTGCCGTCCGCGACGTACCTGGCCGTGTACTGCACCGCGGTGAGCGCGGTCGTGGTTGGTACGAGGCGCGCCGCCAGCACGCCCTGGACCAGTGGCAGCGTGATGGAGCCCATCGGCACGCTGGTCCCGTCCGCCGCCAGGAAACTCGGCCACGAGATAACGACCACCGCTGCCAGCGGAGTTCCATCCGCCTTGTAGACCGTATCGCGGATGGGCGACGTGGGCGGCGCGGCCATGGCAGCAAGCGCGGCCAACAGGGTCAGGAGGTGTCTCATCAAGCGGCCCTTTGCAAGAGCGGAACAGAGGGATACCTGAGCCTCGCAGGCAGATCCGGCCGAAGCGGTTTAGCGGGCGCCGCGACCGCCAGGGCGGACTTCCCCTGGATGTACTCATCCACCGGATACAACGCGTATGGCGTTGTCAGCGCGAACGCCGCGCCGAGTTGCTGCTGCAGCCGGTACACGGCGTGAAAGAGGTTGCCGCGATCGGTGTTGAGCCGATTCGCGCACACCTTCCAGTCGGCGTTGTGCAGAAACCACAACTCAAAAAGCCGGTAGTGCCACTCGTCCAGCGTGCGCCTGGCGATCAGCATGAAGTCGGCGCAGTACTCTTCCCGCGGCCGTGCATAGCAGAAACGCGCCGCGGTGCAACCCTGAAGCCGTTCGAGTTTCGCCTGTGGCATCGGCGGTGCATAGTTGAAGCGGACGAACTCGCGCCAGCAGACGCGAAAGACGCCTCGGAGGACGCACTTGCAGGGCTTTTCCTTGCCCCGGCGGAGAACCAGACCGTGTCCGCGGCAGCACGCACAGAGCGAATGGGATAGCGATTTGGCTGCGCCGCTCCAGTCGAACGACGGCTCCGGGGGACGTTGCGTGTTCGGTGAGAGGACCATTCTGGCTGCTGTGCTCATAGCTCCCGGAAATACCCGACGCCGAGCCGCCCCAATGCGGCCCGCATGTTGACCAGCGCGCGGCGCTCCATCTGGCAGACGGCCGCCTCGGATACGCCAAAGACGAGTCCCACCTGCCGCAACGTCATCCCGTGCGAGTAGCGCAAGCGGATCAGAATCGCCTGACGGTACGGCAAGGCCAAAACGGCCAGGTTCAGCAGAGCGAGGCGCTCGCCTTGCGCGGCGAGCGCCTCGGGTGTCGGCGAGCTGCCGGTCAGGCCGCCTTCTTGCATGAATCGGTCACCGCCTGAAAGAGCTCGCGAGCGTTAGGGAGACGGCGGAACGCGTACACGCCATGCACGTTATCCTCCGTCTCCCGCTTGTGGATGTATTTCGTATTGCTGATCGGCCGCTTCGCCACCGTCTTGTCGCGCTTCGCGGTGAGCTTCACCTTGCGGGCGCGCTGCTTAGTGCCGATGTACCGGGCCCAACCTTCGGCCACCATGTCATGAGCCTCACGCTCGGAGATCCAACGTACGCGCTGGCCCGCGCAGTCGAGCAGCTCGAACCTGGCTGGCTTGGGCATGTGGACTTCGGGCGTGAGGGTGGTAACCGGAAGTCGGTGGGTGGTTTTAGGTGCCCCTTCGAGCGACACCAGCG
>CAYWST010000254.1:0-8416 GCA_964461075.1 uncultured Solibacteraceae bacterium
TATTGTAGAAGCAGGACCAGAACAGGTCGCGATCAAGACCCGAAACGAAGATCGTCTTACCCGGGTGGAGCTGGATCGCTCTTTCCAGCCCTTCAACGAGCGTGCGGATTCGCTGGCCGCGGTCGTACCTCCAACGCGTAACGGCCTCGTTGAGAGAAGAGTTCAGACTCAGGTGGCCCGCCAGAGCCAGGAACAGGACGACCCGGCCGGCGGGCCCCATCCGCCAGGCGATCAAGGCGAACGACGCGATCAGCAGGGCGATTCCAGGGAAGGCGGAGGCGAGGTAGTAGTCAGAAAAATGGTCCCGGAGCGGCAGGACTGGTCCCAGGACGCAAGAAAACCATAAGGCGCCGAAGAGACCGGCGCGTGCGTTCTCCGACGAACGATTCCACCCGAGGACGGCCGCGATGGCGAGACCGCAGCCGATCGCGATCCAGATCCAGGCTTCCGCGGACCAGGGCCAGCCGGGAGGAATCTGGCCGCCTCCCAGCGCCGCACCCCAGTACTTGAAGTAGGTGGCGAAGATCGAGAGATCCCAATGGCGCGCGTACACCCCTTCGCTAGGCTTGGAGGCCCACAAGGCATGCGCAACTGCGTAACAGAGGCTCACCACCCAGAAAGGCAGCGTCCGGCGCCAGAGTTCGCGCCGGTAGATCAGAACCCATGCCGTCAGGAGTCCAGGCAGGACCACGTTGATCTCGAGGACACCGAAACCCAGCAGAAAAACTGTCCAGCATACGGCCAGCCACCGTTTGCGCCCCGAATCCGCCGCCGCAATGAATGCCCGCAGAACCGCAAGGAAGACAAACGAGATCAGAATCTGGTTGTAAGTCGACAGCCAGGACATCGGCGTCGCCATGCCGGCCGCGCACAGCCAGACGAAACAGGAGAGCATGGCGGCCATGCGGCTGCCGAGCAGGCGGAGGACGAGGCTGAACAATAGCAGCAAGTTGGCCGACTGGGTCAGCGCAACCACGAGGTGCATCGGCCCGGGATCAAGGAAGAAGAACTCGGTTCCCCAAATGAAAAACAGCCGCTCGCTGATGGGGCGGACGGTTCCCTGGGCTAAGGGAGTGAACAGAGCGTAAAGCCAGTCGGAGGGCGTGCGCAGCGATTGCCGCATCTGCAGCCAGGCGAAGTCGTCCTGCTGGAACCAGGCGCGAAGCGCGAATCGGTAGAACCAGGCCATGAACGCGACGGGGGCCAGGCGCGGGAGCAGTTCAACGGCGATGAACCTACCTGGATGCAAGTGACACCTGCGTGATGATAAGACCCAGTTCGCGCGATTCGCCTTCCCTGGGGGGCATGGCCCTGTCTAACTCAAAATCCGCGACAATAGCCATGGCGCTCAGAAGTTCCGGCGGCACATCGAAGGCCGCAACCTGCTCGCCGGTCCTGGCAACCTGATAGGCGGGAAGTTTCCGCCCGCCGATCGAAGCCGTGACTTGCGCGCCGAGCATCGGCGGCGCTATGGCCTCCGGCAGCGTGATCTTCAGTTCCAGCCTTCCTCCTCGCGTTCGGGCCGGCTCTGGCACGGCCAGACTCACCGAAAACCGCTTCATCGACCAGCGCCAAGCGCCCTGCTCCAATGTGTGGAATCCGCTAAGCAACTGGCTGGAGGCCGCCGCGTCGCTCATCGAGACGGTGCTGGACAGCGGAGTTTCCTCCTCGATCGTGGCCATCGGATTAGGATGGCGCTTTCGCTTGCAGGCGGGAGCGGCGGCGAGCGCCAGCAAAACAGCGGACAGAATCAGCTTTCGCATGGACGGACTTCGACGAGGCAATTATAGAAGGTTGGCCCCCCGCCGATGTCGGTCAACCGGTCCGAAATCAGAATATTCACGTTCTGTTTGTCGGCTGCGCTGCGCGCCCAGCGGACCATCGGAGCGCGGACGACACCAGGGCGGACGAAGGCGCCAACACGGGCCGTTAGACGGACGCGGCCGCGTTCGTTGAACACTTCCACCGGCTGGCCATCGTTGACGCCCCTTGGCGCTGCGTCTTCAGGATGCATTTCCAGGCAAGCTGTTTCGCGATCGGTTTCGTCGTCGAAGCCGAACGAAGAGTTCAGGCTGTTGTGGTTCTTGCTGCTGACGAGTTCAAGAGGGTAGGCCGCTGAGGCGCAGGCCCCCAGACGGCTTTCGACCGGCGGTGTGTAGTCGAGATCGGAGGCGTCGAGGTCGCATTTGCCCGTGGGCGTCTGGAAACCGGAGGCGAACGGAAGCCGGGGGACGCTCAGGCGAATGGCGTGTTCGGCTTCGAGCCGCTCGAGCGAGACCCCTTCGAGATAGGGGTGGCCGCTGGCCAGAGTCTGCCGGATGATCTCGTCATCGGATTCCTCAAAGCAGGAATCGTCGAAACCCATGCGCCGCGCCAGGGCGCGAAAGATCTCAGAATTCGGACGGCATTCGGCGAAGGGAGCGGCGGCGGGCCGGGCCAATTGCAGCCAATCATGTCCGTAGGCGAAGTAAAGATCGGTGTGTTCGAGGAAGTTGGTCGCCGGCAGCACGAAATCGGCATAGTCGGCCGTATCGGTCTGGAAATGGTCGAGCACGACGGTAAACAGGTCCTCGCGCAAGAGGCCCTCGACGACGCTCGCGCGGTCCGGAGCCATGGCGCCCGGATTGGAGTTGTAGACCACCAGGGCCTTGACGGGGGGATCCAGCGGCGCGGTGAGGAGACGGCCGAGCTGGCTCATGTTGAGGAGGCGGGCTTCGCGGCCGAGAGCCTTCTGCTGCAGGTCAGGCCGTTCCAGCGCCTGGCGGTTCAACTGGAAAGCGCCCGAAGTGGAGAGTTGCGCACCGCCTCCGGGCGTGCGCCAATGTCCGGCGACCGCGGGCAGCATGAGGATGGCGCGGACGGCTGCGCCGCCGCGTTCGCTGCGCTGCACGCCGTAGTTGAGCCGGATGGCGGCCGGCGCGGTCATGGCGTATTCGCGGGCGAGGGAGACGATCTCCTCAGCGGAAATCCCGGTGAGCTGAGCGGCGCGCTCAGGCGGATATTCCGCGGCGCGGGCGCGTAGCGAATCCTGGTTGACCGTGTGTGCGGCGAGATACTCCTCGCACGCCAGGCCGTCGCGGAACATGACGTGCATCAAGCCGAGCGCTAGGGCGAGATCAGACCCGGGGAATGGGGCGAAGTGCCGGTCCGCCAGGCCGGCCGTGCGCGTAGCCACGGGGTCAATGACGTAGAATTTCGCGCCTTTCCTGCGCGCTTCGACGATAAACGGCCAGAGGTGAACGTTGGTGGCATGGATGTTCGCGCCCCAGGCCAGAATCAGTCTCGACTCGGCGAAGTCTCCGGTGGCCATTCCGAGCCGGTTGCCGAGGGTGCGGTTCAGAGCTTCGGCGCCTGCCGAGGCGCAGATTGTGCGGTCGAGCCGGGACGCTCCAAGCCGGTGAAAGAAGCGGCGGTCCATGCCTGAACCCTGCAGCAAGCCCATCGTGCCGGCATAGGAATAAGGCAGGATGGCCTCGGAGCCGAATTGCGATGCCACGGCGCTCAGCCGGGCCGCGATCTCGTCGAGCGCCGCGTCCCAGGAGATGGGTTCGAAGCGTCCCTCGCCCTTCATGCCGGTGCGGCGGAGCGGCCTGGCGAGCCGGTTTGGATGGTAATGGCGCTCGAGATAGCGGGCCACTTTGCCGCAAAGAAAGCCCCGCGTAATGGGGTGGTCCGGATTGCCCCTCAGCCGGACGGCGCGCCCATCCTGAACCTGAACCAGGATGGAACAGGCGTCCGGACAATCGAGAGCGCAGACGGCGTGGCGGGTTTCCACTCTTCAATCATGGTAACCGGACAGGCCGGGGAGGCGTATTCTGGTTGACGAGTGTCGCTGCGATGAGGCTGTCTTTGACCGCGCTCCTGTTTCTTGCGCCGGGCGCCTTGTGGGGCCAGGGATTCAAGCTGTATTTCCCTCCTGCGGGCCAAGCAGCGCGTCCGCCTGCGGTAGGAATCCGGCCGGGACATCCCGGTAGACTCTTCCCCCAAGTTTGGGGCTGGGGAGGCGGCTGGTGGGGCAATCCAGGTCCGGCGCGCGTGATCATAGAGAAAGCGCCGGAGCCGGAAAAGCCTGCTCCGCGTTACGTCTTCAACAAGGAATACGTGGCCGAGCGGCACTCGCCCCGCATGACCGAGGTCGCAGCGGCCCCGGCGGCAGCGCGCGATGCCGAATGGCGAACCTGTTCACTGCAACTCACCAGCGGCGAACTCTTCGCCAGCGCTGCGTGCGCCGAGGTGGACGACTCAGTTCTGGTCCGGACCGAGTCGGGCAGAAAATACCGGTTCAGCAGAGACCTGGTCTCTTCGCTGCGCCAGGAACCCTAATCCCAGAAGCTCAAAGCGGCTTCGACGACCTGTGGATCGAAGGCACGGCCGGACTCTTCCACCAGGACTCGGCGGACTTCCTCAAGCGTTCGTCCTTGACGGTAGGGGCGCTGGCTGACCATCGCATCCAATGCATCCGCAAGAGCGAGAATGCGAGCCTCAATGGGAATCGCCTCCCCCGCGATTCGGTCCGGATAGCCGCTGCCGTCCCATCTCTCGTGGTGCCACCGGACGATTTCCGGGACCGGACAAGGAATCCTGCGCTGCCTTAACCAACATTCCCCGCGCGCCGGATGGTCGCGAACCAGTTGGAACTGTTCCGCTGTCAACGGACCCGGGTGGCACAGCAATCCCCTGGGCAAGAACAGCTTTCCCACGTCATGCAGCGTGGCAGCCGTCGTTAAAACCTGAAGCGCGCCACGTTGGAAACCAAGCCGGGCGCCGATGCCGCCGCACAACTCCGCCGTCCGGCATTGATGCCAAAGGGTCTCCGGGTCAAAACCGGCCAGTTGTGCCGCCGCTGCCCGAGCGGCCTCCCTCACACTCTCCTCCTCGAGCAGGGGCTCCCATTGTCTCAGGCCGACAGGCCGCTCACGGGAAGCGCGTTGACGAAAAGCCCAATACTCTGCTTGGCTGGTGACGGCGGCCTCACTTGCCGGGGCGCCTTTCCACGGTTGAAGGGCGGTTCGGACTCTGGCTAGCACTTCTCGCTCCCGCTCCAGTTGAACGGCACGCCGGATGCCATTTGATCCGTCGCGCCGGCGTTTCACCCGAACTGGCGAATCCTTTGAATCTGTTGGGCCCGCAGTTCGCCTATCGGGGCGCCCGCTAAGGTATTTGTGGGGCAGAGGCGGGATTATTCTCACCCGAATGGGGGGAATCCCTCAGCAGAAGCCCTGATTCGGCTCCACACCCCTCCCTGCCCGAGCCGGCGTTAGCGCCTCCGGTGGAGCAACGCAAGCGCGAATAGCATTCCGCCAACGAGCCCGAAAGTGGCGGGCTCGGGAACGTTGTCCGCGACTTCAACCAGTTGGAATTGGGCGTCCAACCCGGCGATTGCCGTGCCGTCGACGTGGAGCGTGATCGCTGTGATGTTGGTCAGATCTGCCATCGCTGTCGCGGCTCCCAAACCAAGGTCACTCGTCACAAGGGCGGGAGCGCCTAGCACGAGAGAACTGAAGTTCGGGAAGAGATTCGTGTATGAAGCCCCGATTCCGGCCGCGGGCAGGGCGAAGGTGATGCTCGAATAATCCGTCGCCGAACTGAAGACGGTCAGGTGCACCGAACCGGCCAGGTCCGATCGCGCCCGAACGTGGAACCGGGTTCTGAGACCGCCGCCTGTGAGGTCTACCGCCGCCAGAGCGTAGTTCAGACTGGAGTTCAGATCTCCATCCCAGATGATCCGGCTGTACCCGAGGTCGGTCACCATCCCGAAGGTGAGCTCCCCGCCGCTGATCGAGGCAAGGCCGATATTCACGCCGCTGGTCCTGGTAACCGCGAGGTTTCGCGCGCCGCCAATGATGTCGGTTGGTAACCCAGAAACGCCCGAATCGGCCGACAACGGGTTTCCACCGCCAGGCCCTGCGAACAAAAACGGGTGGGCAGTTTGAAAATTATCGATGGTTAGCGGTGCAGGTTGCACGCTCAGAGCAACCAGAAAAGTCAGCGCGCAAAGGACCAGTAATCGTCGAGTCACTCGAGTTCTCCTCCTCCTTCGACCGAAACTCATGGCGCCTTATTTGACCGGACCCTCAAGTTTGGCCTCGCAATGAACTTAGCACGTAAGAACCAGCGGTACTATCCCCCCTGAGGAGGGTGTTAGTGCCTAAGTTCTAGGGGAGTTCTAAGGTTATTCCCTGTGAAGCGCAGCGGGTTTCCGATCAATAGCCCGGTTGCCTTTCTCGCCGGGAACGAAGAAGTCCTGCCAGCGCAGTTTCAGGGCCTCGGCCATCAGCAATCCATACTCGCAGCGACCCAAGTCACTGATTCCATTATTGTTCGTGCCGAAAGCGAACTTGCACCCTTCGGCCTTTGCGGCCTCCAGGACCCGTCTGCCGGGCAATTTGTAGCGGTTGTTGATCTCGATGGCGACCTGGTTACGCTTCGCGGCGCGAACGACCTTCAAAATCCGCTCATCTGTCCAAAGATAGTCATATTTTCCGGCGATTTGGTCGGGGAGAAACGTCGGATTGACATAAATATCGACGGGCTCGTGATCGAGGATCCCGACGGCGCGGTCGACCAGAGTATCCATGAACTCCTGCGGGTCATTGATCTGGCCGACTTCGGCGGGGATCCAGGTTCTCATCCGGCGGCCGCGATTGTCGGTCCATGTCATCGAGTCCGTGAAGATGTAGTCGAACAGACCGGCAGCCTGCGCAGAGAAAATCTGCGTCCATTCGCGTCCCTCGGCCTGCATGGCGACAAAGCACGGCTGGCCTTTCATTGAGTCGACGAACTTGCGCGCGCTCTCGTTATCCTGCACGGTGAAGCCCTTGCCGCAGTTGATGGCGACACCGTAGAAGATGCCGTGATAGCGGCCATGCGCGAGCAACTGAGGCAACGTCAGTCCGGCCTTCAGATGCCCGTGGTAGTCCACCATCGGAACGTTGGCGGCCGAGAGCCGCAGGATCGCCCTGGCGATGTCGTCCGCCGGGGCAGGCAGGGCCGAATCGGCGGGCGGCGCGGCATCATCGGGCAGCGGACGGATGCGGACGCTGCGATACATCGCCTTGGATCCGGCATCATGACACTGCAAGGCGATGGTCCCGGCGCTTATCAACCGGCCGCGCTCGGCCGCGTTCTCGGCCAGCAGCGGAGCCGCGGGCTCGGTGTATTCGCTCACCAGGGTTCCGTTCAGCCGCACCTGGATGTTCTTGCCGCGAACGGCGATGTGGACCGTGAACCACCTGTCGTCCTCGATCAGCTGCTTATAGACGTTGCGGACGCCATAGATCGAGCCGGTCTTTTTGCGCTCGATATAGGTTCCCTCGCCGAGCGCGCTGCCATTGACCTGAATTTCAAAGCCTTTGAGCGGCCAGCCTTTCTCTTGGTACTCGGTGTGAAAGTAGATGCCGGAGTTGGCGCGGGCGCGGGCCATCGCCTCGACTTCGAGTTCGAAGTTACGGAAGCGGTGGTTGGCCACAGGGCCGGAATAGAACAGGTGGCTGCGGGGGCCGTCGGCAAAAAGGCAGCCGTCCTTGATCTTCCATGAGTCCTTGTGTTCGCTGGGCGACCAGCCGGCGAGGGATCGGCCGTCAAACAGGGGAATCCACTTGTCTTCGGCGAGCGTGGCCGCGGCCGGGGCTACGGCGAGAAAGGAGCGGCGCGAGAATGAGGAGGCGGGCATCGGAAATACTCCGGCTTCAGTTTACTGGAACTCGCCCGGGAGAGCCGGCAAGTTGGCCATGGGGTCTTCGATGATAAGCGCCCAGTCCTGGCCCCGGCCGGACGTGGGCGGCGTGTAGGTCTGAATTGCGCCATTGGAGCCGTTGTGGGCCTGATAGGCGACGCCGATGCGCGGGTCGAACCAGACCTCGCGAATCCGGCTGCTTCCGATGACTGTGCGGTCGAGCGTGAAAGGCTCGCCCCGCGGGGAGTAGACGACGGCGAAGCGGCGGTCGCGGGAAACTGCGGCACGAACCTTCGCCCCGCCGTGGCGGGGCGCGTCAACAACAATCCGGCCGTTTTAGGGCTCCAGCAAGGCGAAACTGCGCGCCTCCATGAGGCGGCGCAGGTGGCCCATCTGAAATGCGCCCGGGTGGTCGAGCGCCTCCTTCCAGGGTACGTTCGCTCCGAGAATCGGCTTGCGGCCAGGCTGCCACATCTGCCAGACCGAGGCGTGGCCGTAGGTGTGGCCGCAGGCGCCGGCGAGCACGGACCACCAAGCGGCCTGGCGCACATCGGCGTCGTCAAAGCGGACCGCCGGGTTCGCGCCCGCGAAATAGAAACCCACGTTGATGCCCTCGTAACGCGGTTCGCCGTCGAGCGTTGGTTTGGGCGGCTTGAGCATGCGATCGCGTTCGGCATAGACGCCGTTGTCGTGGTCGCGGGCGCCGTGCGAGGACTGAGACATGTGGAAGTCGATCCATGG
>CAYWST010000255.1:0-5483 GCA_964461075.1 uncultured Solibacteraceae bacterium
CGGTCAGGGCGAGCTTCAAGTGCGGAGGCCAGCGCGAGAGCGCGATTTCGTACACTCCGTCGCGCTCCACCTGAATGGTCCAGGGGCCGCCGCGCGGCCCGCCCTCGGCGTTGGAGACGGTGCGCTGGTTGTCGACGTAGAGATCCTGCCAGTCGGAACTGGAGAGTTCGGTGGGGTTCTCATGGGGCGAACCGATGGAAATGGGGGAGAAGTCGGTGATGCGCGCCTCGACGCCCGCCCACCACTTGTCATAGTGCGCTTTCATCCGCGCGGCGACATCGGGGTGCTTACCGGCGATATCGGCCTTCTGGCCGGGGTCGGCCTTGATGTCATAGAGCTCCTTGCCGTTGACAAGCCGCCACTGGTTCCAGATCACGCAGGCGTCATCCTTCTTTGGCACCTGGCCGTATTGAACGACGAGCATGCGCTCAGGCAGTTTGGCCGAAGGGTCCCTGAGAAGCGGCGCGAGGCTGGTTCCGTCGAATTTCGCATTGGCCGGCGTCTTCGCGCCGCAGAGGTCGATAACCGTCGGCAGGATGTCCTGCATCTGCGTCGGCGTGGAGATGTCGCGGCCGGTTTTCATGCCGGCGGCGGGCCAGCGAACGAAGCAGGGGACGCGGTGTCCCCCGTCGTAAATCTGGGTCTTGCGGGCGCGCATCCCGGCGTTGAAGACATTGAAGCCGGCGGTGGCGCCGTTGTCGGTCATGAAAATGAGCAGCGTGTTGTCGCGGAGTCCGGTCTCTTTGAGGAAGGCGTCGAGGCGGCCGAGGTTCTCGTCGAGGTTGGCGATCATGCCGAAGAACTCGGCGGGGAGGCCCGGCTTCTTGTAGGGCGCCGCGTATTTCGGGTCGACCCAGAGAGGGCCGTGCGGCGCATTGGTGGGCAGGTAGCAAAAGAAAGGCTCCTTCTTCTCCCCGCGTTCGCGCATCCAGCCCATAGCCTGGTCGAACCAGAAATCGGTGCAGTAGCCTTTGAAGTTCCGGAGCGCGCCCTGATCGCGATAGCGGCCGTTGAAATAGTCGTTGTCGAACTCGGGCGCGGAAGAGAGCCCCCATCCGAGATGGTAGACGGCGCGCTCGAAACCGCGCTCCATGGGGCGATAGGGGTAATTGTCGCCGAGGTGCCACTTGCCGAAGATGCCGGTGCGGTACCCGCTGGAGCGGAGAATGTCGGCCATGGTCGGGATGCCGCGGCGCAGGACGGCGCGGCCGGCGGTGACGCTGGTGGCGCCATTGCGCAGTGCGTCCTGGCCGCTCAGAAGCTGGCCGCGCGTGGGCGTGCACATCGGGGCGCAATGGAAGTCGGTGAAACGCACGCTCTCGGAGTGGATCCTATCCATCTCCGGAGTCTTGAGAACGGGATTGCCGTGACACGAAAAGTCGCCGTAGCCCTGGTCGTCGGTGAGGATGACGAGGACGTTCGGTCTGCTCGCGGGAGCGGCGTGAATGAGCGGGGCGGCTGCAAGAGCGGCGGAGGTTTTCAGAAAGTCGCGGCGGCGGTCCATGGCGCCACCATATCACGGAGAAGAGGGCCTTAGGCCTTTTTCAGGGGGTTAAACCAGCGGAGACGAGGGAATCGGGCGAAGTCGACATCGGTGGAGGCGATTTCGGCCTTCCATTCGATGGCGAGGGCGGCAAGATGGGCGTCGGTTGTCAGATTGCCGCCGACGCCGGCATGCTCAAGCAACTCAAATAGAATCTGCAGATGCTGCGGACCGGGTTCGACATAGACGATATGTGGCTGCTGGAGGAGTTCACGTAGGATCTCGACGGCCGCTTGAACGGAAAGAGGTCGCGTGAAGACCCGTGCATTGGTAGATAGGCGGAGGAATCCCATCAGTGTCGTCAGGCACAAGCCAACCTGGCGTGGCCCTGCCGTCGCCTCCAGCCACCATGCCTTCGCCTGAGCGTGCCGCGCGCTGCCGGTATTGTGGGCGTAGAGAAGAAGATTCACATCCGGAAGAATCACTTCAGGAACTTCTCCTTGAATTCCTGAGCGTCTAAGTCATCCAGGTACTGGTTGAGCTTGTCATAGTCGATACCGGGCGCCATGCCTCCCGGCCAAGTCCTGACTTTGTAGGGCTTCCGGGCTGATGGCTGACCGGCAGTTAATTTAAGGCCCACCCGCAGCGCCTCGTTGACCACCTGCTTCAATGTCTTGTTCTCCAATTTGACCTTCATCTGGATCTTGGCCGCAACATCAGGGTCGAGCGTCAGAGTGGTGCGCATAAAGACATCATATCAATCGCCTTAGTTGATGCCGAGGCATCAAGCTGGCAGATCCCACTCCCGCTTCCACTCAACGCGCTCCTTGGTCCTGTACGCCTCGGCGGCCATGAAGCAGGCCATGGTGGAGTAATAGGCCGCCTCTTCGTTGCAGATCGTGCGTTTCCGGCTCTTGATGCACTCGGCCCAATCGGTGAGGATGAAGGCGGCTGAAGCCGGACCTCCCGGACCCTGCATGGGCTCGGCCGGCGGGCTCTTCACGTTGGGCTGGAAGCGGTAGGCGTCCGGCCCCTGAGAGTACCGTTCGGTGAAGAGCACTCCCCCGGTCCCGCGGGCCTCGACGCCGGCCGAGGTTCTGACATACGGCGCGGAGAGGCACTCGGCGGCGAAGGTGACGACGAGGCCTTGCGGGTACTCGAGCATGAAGTGGATCACGTCGGGTGTGTCGCGGTCCTTGAAGTGGTAGATGCCGCCCATCGCGGCGGCGGCGGAAGGCGCCCTGAGGTTGAGCCAGTGATGGGCGGAGTCGATGACATGGATGCCGATGCCCATGATCATGCCGCCGTCGTAATGGAGCCACTTATAGGGGCTGAAGTAGATATCCGGATCCCAGGCTGCTCTCGGGGCGGGCCCCAGCCAGCGCTCCCAGTCGAGGCCGTCGGGCTTCCGCTCCATGCCGGGCGGAGCCCTCTGGATATAGCCCTGGTTGGAGGTGTACCAGGTCCGGGCCATGCCCACCTTGCCGATGGCGCCTGAGTCGATGTACTTCTCTTTGGCCTCGACGAACTGGCGCATGCCGCGGCCCTGTGTTCCCACCTGAAGAATTCGCTTGTTCGCGCGGACTGCGCGAACGATGGCCTGGCCGTCCTTGGGGAAATGCACCATCGGCTTTTCGACGTAGACGTCCTTGCCCGCGTTCATGGCGTCGACGGCGATGGCGGCGTGCCAGTGGTCGGGAGTGGCGACAATGACGGCGTCGATGTCTTTCCGTTCGATCACCTGCTTGTAGTCGAGGTACTCCTCAGCGGGCGGCCCCGCGATCTGGCGCGCCTGAGCGCGGCGGACGTCATAGACGTCGCAGACGGCCGGGCATTCAGCAAGGCCCGTTTTCAGGAGTTCTCTGAGCAGGTACTGGCCGCGGGGGCCGGAGCCGATGAGACCAACCCGGATGCGGCCACTGGCGCCGTGGGCGCGTGCGGCGGTCACGGTGGCGAGAAAAGTCCTGCGTTCCATATGGGTCAACCGGACCCGATGATATCGCTTTTTTGCTCTGAATCGATCAGACTCAGAGTCGATGCGAACCTTTCTGATGCTCTGTCTCTCCGTCGCGGCGGGAGCGCAAACCGTGACGCCGCGGGAACAGGCGCTGCTGGCGCGGATCGAGGCTCTGGAAAAGCGGCTGGAGGCCTTGGAGGCGCGAGTCGGCTCGCCGCCGGCCCCCAGAGCGGTTCAAGTCTCAGCCCCCAGGATCGAGACGCCGAAACAGGACCCGCCCGAGTTCACGGCCTCTGTCTCGCTGGACGTCTACTACGCGCGGAACTTCAATCGTCCGTGGACGCTGACAAACCAACTGCGCGCGTTCGATGTCACCTCCTCGGGATTCAGCCTGAATCAGGCGGGGCTCGTGTTCGAAAGAGCCGTCGATCCCGCCAATGGGCGGCGCTTCGGCGGACGGCTGGACCTGATGTTCGGGCAGGCGACCGAACTGCTGCAAGGGAGCCCGTTGAGCGAGCCGCGCCCCAGCGCGTTCCGGAACATCTGGCAGGCCTACGGCACGTACGCGGCGCCGTTAGGCAAAGGACTGACGGTGGACGCCGGCAAGTGGGCGTCGACCCTGGGCGCGGAAGGCAACTACACGAAGGACCAGATCAACTACTCGCGAAGCTACTGGTTCATCTTCCTGCCCTTCTACCATGAGGGCGTTCGTGCAGCCTATCCGCTGGGCAAGGGGTGGTCGGCCCAGTACTGGCTCGTGAATGGCGCGAACCAGACGGAGAACTTCAATTCGGAGTCGTCGCAGGCGGCTGTGCTTTCCTATGCGCCTTCCAGCAAGGTGTCCTGGAACTTCAACTACTACGCAGGGCGGGAGGGGACTCCCGTCAACGGCGTCACCCCCGGCGGCCGGACCCACATCATTGACGTGAACGCGACGCTCCAGCCGGATGACCGCTGGACGTTCATGTTCGAAGCCGATAGCGTCATCGCTCGTGTCGCAGGCGACAGCCCGGCGCAGCGGGCGGCCGGCGGCGCGGCTTGGGCGCGATACAGGTTCAACCCGCGGTTCTCGCTGGGCGCCCGCTTCGCCGTATTGAACGATCGCGCCGGTCTTTTCTCCGGACAAAGGCAGACCCTCAAGGACGCTACGGTCACGGCGGCCTTCGATCTCGCGCCGGGCTTCCGGATGAAGTGGGAGTACCGCCGCGACTTCTCCAACAGCGCCTACTTCGAAACAGCCTCGCCGGGCGCTCTCAAGAAGGAGCAGAACACGGCGCTGGTGGGACTGATGTGGTGGTTCGGCGGGAAGCAGGGGGTTTGGTAGCGTCCAGCCTGACCGCTTGTTCCCCTTGAAAAGACGCCAGAGGTATATTTCCGCGGCGGCTGCGTGTCCCTTGTGGTTGAGGCTTCGCTTCCGGCGGGCCTCAGTCTGAAAAGGAGAACAGTGATGAAAACACTTGTTGCGGCCATGGCGCTCGTCATGGCCTTGTTTTCGCCGGCCCTGCTGGCGGAGGATACCCGGTGCGCCGGGGTTCTGACGGGATCGCACGACAATGTTATCGTTCCCGAATCGGCGGTTTGCAGCCTGAAGGACGCGAATCTGAACGGCAGCGTTTACGTGTCCCGCGGCGGCGGGTTGACGATCTCGGGCCGGACCTACATCAACGGCAACGTCATCAGCGAGGATGGCGGAGCCTATGTCCGGATCGCGGGTCCGGGCGTCGTGGTCGGCGGGAACGTTCAGATCAAGTACAACTACCAGGCGAGCTCGCTACAGCCCGGCACGTTGATCCACGGCAGTTTTCAGTACGTGGAGAACTCCGGCCCGCTGTTCGCAACGGGCGCGTTCATCGGCAGCGACTTCCAGTTGTTCAGCAACACGGGAGGCGCCACCCTGACTAGAAACACGATCCGCCAGAACCTGCAGTGCAAGGAAAACGTTCCCGCGCCTGTAGGAGGCGGGAATCGGGCCGGCGACAAAGAAGACCAGTGCGCCGGGCTGTAGCCCGATTCGTTCCGTAGTGACGGGGGGGGGGGGGGGGG
>CAYWST010000255.1:5493-8400 GCA_964461075.1 uncultured Solibacteraceae bacterium
ATCATCATGCAGGAGATCTTCCGCTACAAGCAGATGGGCATCGATCACAAGGCCCATCAGAATGGAGCCCGCGGGCAGAAGCAGGAGCGCCTTCTTCAGGCGGGTCGGGTCGGCGCCGGCGATCCCGCCGATGATCGGGGAGCTGACGACGAGGCCGAGCCAGCCCGCGGTGGAGGCGATCCCCGTGGCGGTGGCGTCGAGCCCTTCGGCCTTGAACGCTCCTCCCACAAGGCCCAGCGCCGTTGGGAAGACCGGAGCCATGGCGATGCCGGCCAGAAAGACGAGTCCCTGCGCCGCGCTGCCGCTGCGGGTCTGAAGCATCAGATAGGTTGTGGCGGCCATGCCGATGGCGGCGGCCAGCAGGACGTTCTTGGGCGTCACGCTGCCGAGCACCGGGACCACGGCGACGCGGCCAAGCAGGATGCCGAGCGCGAAGCCCAGCGACAGGATCGTGAGCGCCTTGGCTTCGGGCACTCCTTGCGCGATCAGGTGGCGCGCCAGCCAGTTCCACACGCCGACTTCACACGCCACATAGAGGAAAAGCGCGGCCGCCAGGATGAGCAGAACCGGACTGCCGAGCAGCGTCGAGACGGAAGAGGCCTGGAAGGCGATCTTGCCGGAAGGCGGAGCGACATCGACAAAGGAGTTTGCGGCGAAGGCCAGAACGGCGATCAGCATCGCGAAGAACAGAAGCCGGTTGGCGTTGTTTTGGAAAAGCCGCGCCGCGACCAGCGGCGTGATGAGCCCGCCGAGACCGAAAAAGAGATTGACGGCGTTAAAGACCGCGGCCCCTTGAAGCCAGGAGACCTGGATCTCACCGGCCAGCGCAAAGGCGGAGGTCACCAGCGCGCCGCCGCCGGTGCCCAGCATCAGCATGAAGCCCGCGATCGAGCCGTAGCCCTTCGCGCCCCGAAGGCCGAACAGCGCCAGCGTGATCAGCGCGAGCGCAAGCAGGATGCCGAGTTTCTTGCCCTGCAGATCCATCAGCGGGCCGATAAAGAAAGAGCCGGCCATCAGGCCGATGGCCTGCGTCATGCCGATCGCGCCGTTCTGCTTCGGACTCAGTCCGAACTTCTTGGATAACTCGGGCAGAATGGTGCCCAGCATGGCGGCGATCATGCCGTAGACGAGAATTCCGAGACAGACTGCGGGGAGAAGCATAGCGTCAAGATGCTATCAAAAAACAACAGACGGTCCGCGAACACGGACCGTCTGAGAGAGATCCTCGGAATCGGGCGCTACTCGATCACGGCCCCGGCGCCGGCGATCTGGTAGATCGTCTTCGGCCCGGTGATGGAAGCCGGGTCGAACTTCTTGTTGTTCTCTTCGGCCTCGTGTTTGGCTTGGGCGATAGCCTGTTCCTTGGTCATCTCGATCTTGACGAACTTGCCTTCGGCGACAGCGATCTTGCCGATGGAGTCCTTCGGGAAGACGATCTCGCCGTCCTTGACCTTAATACGGACCTTGGCCTGCGTAGCCGGGTCGACGAGCATCATCCAGCAGCCCATCTTTTCGCAGACCTCGGTGACCTTGCCCTTCACCTGGACGGTCTTGCCCACGAATTCGGCGGGTTTGGACGAGAGATCGGCGATGGCCACCTGTTCCTTCAAGGTCAGGGGCGCGCCAAGCTTGACGGCGGCGGAAAGCAGCGCCGCGGCAGACAGAATTGTGACAAAGAGCCTCATGACTCCGATTATCGCTCGAAACTACTGCCCAAGGTCGTGGCAGATGTTGCACGCGAGCGAGGCCTTCGTCTCCTTGTGGCAATCGACGCAGGCCTGCATGGAGACGTCGCGATGCCGCTTCAACGGCTCCATGGCGTAAACGTTCCCGTGGCAGGCGGCGCATTCGGTCTTCGCAGCGCGGTGGGCCTGGTGGGAGAAAATCACAAAGTCTCGGGTCTGGTAGAGACGATTCTGCGGGAAGGGCTTGGCGGAAGCGGGCCATGCGGCGACCTGCTTCATCAGCGGTGTCACCGCGGTTTCGGCGGTGTGGCACTTCTGACAGGCGGCGGCGCCGGGCCAGCCGGCGCGCTCGCGCGTATCGGCCCCGGGATGGCACTCCAGGCATGGCCGGCGCAGCGCGCCATGCTTCCTGTGGCTGAAAGAAACGGGGCCGGCGGCCAGACAGGCCAGGCTCAGGGCAATGCAAAAGCAACCAGCTCGTCCGAGTAAGTCGAGTTGTATTTGTTGCCTCCTCCCACCGCGATCACGACAAACTGCTTTTTTGTTTTGGGCCCGGAGTACGTCATGGGCGCGGCGTGGGCGCTCGCGGCGAGCTTCGCGGCCCAAAGCTCCTTGCCGGTCTTCTTGTCGAACGCGCGGAACCGGGCGTCGTTGGTGGCCCCGATGAAGACGAGTCCTCCCGCGGTGACCAGCGGTCCCCCGAGGTTGGACGTCCCGGTTGGAGGCAGACCTTTCTCCAACAGCTCGTCGACAACGCCGAGCACGGAGCGCCAGCGGAACTCGCCGGTATCGAGATCGATCGCGGTCAGGTGCGCCCAGGGCGGCTGCTGGCACGGGTTCATCTTGAGATCCCAGAAGCGGTCGCCCCCGGGGCCCAGCGAACGCGCTCGATAGGGAATCACGGACCCTTCCGGGCGCTGCTCCATGCGGAAGATCATGCCGACGTCCATCGAGTTGACATAGAGAGTTCGGGTTTCGGGATCTACCGCGGGGCCGGGCCAGTTGGCGCCCCCGTTGGTGCCCGGAAACAGGATGGTGGTGTTCGGTCCCAGTGGCGTGTAGAGCGCGCCGAGCGTGGCCCCCTCCATCAGCTTCGCGCAATGCGCGCGGGACTCTTCGCTGACCGTTGTGAGTTCCTCCGCCTTCATCGACTGGCGCGCGAACGGCTTCGGCAGCCGCGGGATGGGCTGCGTCGGCCAGGCCTCCTCGCCCGGCATGGGAG
>CAYWST010000256.1:0-8356 GCA_964461075.1 uncultured Solibacteraceae bacterium
GCGGAACTGGGCGTGGAGGTAGGCGGCGTCGGCGGGGACGGGCGCGTAAGCGCCGTCGATCTGGTAGTAGATCGTCATCGGGTTCGTGTCGAGGTTCTGGAGGGTCAGCTTCGCTCCTTTCCGGAACGGCATCGGCCAGTAGGAGTTGAAGGCGCTACCGGGATTGACGCAGATGGCGTCGGACGTGATGGGCGCGTACTTCCCCCAGCCCATGGCGAAGAAATCGCCCACGGGCACTTCGACGGAAGGATTCGCTTCCCCATCCCAATACATGCGGAGGATGGAAAACCGCCAGTTGCCGGTGGGAGTCATCCAGATGTGCTGAATGGCGCCTTCGCCCTTGATGTCGGCGAGCGTGAAGGTGGTTCCGGGCTGAACGACGACATAGGGGTTGACCTTCCAGCCCTGGCCGAGTTCCGCCGCCGCGCGTGAAGCCGAGCCCGTGACGGCCATGGCCGCCTTGCCTTTCTCGCCGGTGAAGTTCTCCGGGCTGATGGAAAAGGTCTTCGCCTTGGAGACGCGGTAGATGTTCTCCAGGCTGGAAGTGAGGCCGCTGAAGCCGGGCTCCTGCGCCCAGGCTGTCGAGTTGAAACAAACCAAGAGGCCGCCCAAGGCGAGCCGGCGGATCGAAAACATCGTTAGACCTCCTACTCTGCTCATTGCATGATATGTGAAGGCGCTATGAAACGCAGACACTTTCTACTGGGCGCGGCGGCGGCGAAACAGTCGTGGGCCGGGGCGAACGATCGGGTCCGGTTCGCGATCATTGGCGTGGGTTCGCGCGGCACGGCGCACATTCGCGAGATTCTGCCGGCGGGCAACGTGGAGATTGCGGCGGTGGTCGATCCCGATGGCAGGCGCACGGAGGCCGCGGGGGCCATCGTCATGAAAGCGGCGGGCAAGGCGCCGAAGCTCGAATCCGACATGCGCCGCGTCTTCGAGGACAAAGAGATCGACGCGGTAGCCATCGCCACCACCAACCACTGGCACGCTCTCACGGCCATCTGGGCCATGCAGGCGGGTAAGGACGTTTACGTCGAAAAACCCGTTTCGCACAACGTGCATGAGGGGATCAAGCTCGTCGAGGCGGCGCGGAAATACAAGCGGGTCGCCGCGGGCGGAACGCAGCGGCGATGGTGGGGCCGGTTTCGCAAGGCCGTGGAACTGGTGCATTCGGGACTGATCGGCGACGTCTACCAGGGCAACTTCTTCTTCCCGGGCAATCGCGACTCGATCGGTTTCAAGGAGGTGAAGGAGCCGCCGGCGTGGCTCAACTGGGATCTCTGGGTCGGCCCGGC
Source organism: uncultured Solibacteraceae bacterium (assembly GCA_964461075.1). Taxonomy (GTDB): domain Bacteria; phylum Acidobacteriota; class Terriglobia; order Bryobacterales; family Bryobacteraceae; genus JACADU01. The sequence continues at coordinate 1,299 of CAYWST010000256.1, forward strand.
GCCGATGCAGGGATATCACGAGAATCTCGTTCACTACAACTGGCACTGGTTCTGGGATTTCGGCAACGGGGAACTGGGCAACAACGGCATCCACCTGATCGACGTGCTGCGCTGGGCGATGAAGAAGACGCTGCCCGTCCGGGTCCAGTCCGCTGGCGGGCGCTTCGGATACAAGGATCAGGCCGAGACTCCGAACACGCAGTGCGTGACCTGGATTCACGAAGACGGTTCGATGATCGTGGGCCAGCTTCGAGGCCTGTACACGGCGGAGCCGATGAGTTGGGATCTGTTTGGCGCAAAGGGCCACATGCATATCGCCGCTGACGGCCGGTTCACGGTGACGCTCGGCCGGAAAAAGCGGCCGGAACCGGAAGTCGAATCACCGCCGAACCTGGATCACTTCAAGGGCTTCGCGGACGCGGTCCGCGCACGGGATCCGGGGCTGCTGCATTCCGAGATCGAGGAAACGGCGTTATCCACCGCTTACTGCCATCTGGGTAACATCGCTCATCGCACAGGGCGCGACCTGCGCTTCAACCCGGCGGCGATGCAATTCATCGGCGACGCCGAAGCCAATACGCTTCTGACGCGGCCGTATCGCGCGCCCTACGTTGTTCCCGAACGCGTCTGAGCCTCGATCCGATTCATCAGCAATCGCCGGCGCCGCGTCCATTCATCGCGATTGAGCAGCCGCGCGCCGAGCTCGCTCAGCCGGGCCGGCAGATCGAAGACCGCCGTATGTGTCCACCATTCACCGTTTCGCATCACCGCTCTGCGTTGTCGCTCTGCGGTCACGCGATGGACGCGGAAGACATCACGAAGGCGGTTTCCTTCAAGGAGTGGCGATAGCGGACGCGCGTCAGGAGAAGCTCGTGAAGCTGAACCAGACTCTCGCGGCGTTGCGCTGACGACTGGAAGCCCACCGGACGCCGCTGGGGATGGAGGCCGCGAAGCCCAAACCGGATTCAGAAGGCGGGCCTCTGAAGGGAGGCCCGTCTCATTACCCGGCGGGCGCGAAGAGGGCTTTCACCGATTTGGGCGCGTCCATTTTGATGACGCACTCGTCGGCGGTCTTCTCGGCGCAGGCCCCTTCCCATCCCTTGAAGACGAAGCCTTCCGCCGGCGCCGGGGTGACCTTCACCTCGATGTCGGCGTTGTGCCAGCCGGTCTCCACATTCGTCTTGCCGCCTTCCCCCGCCTCGACCGTCAAACGGTACTGAGTCTGGAAGCCGAGGTTGATTTCCTGCTGTTCCGGGGCGCAGGGAACCTCGACAGTCTGTGTCTCGGGTCCGAGATAGCGGACGCCGTCTTCGCCTTCCTGCGGCGACGGGATCTCGATCCGGTGAACGGTGAGCGCTTCCCACTGTCTGGAGATGGAGGCGACGCCGGGTTCTCCGTCCACGGTCAACTGGAGCCCGGCGGGGAAGGTGTTGATCGAGTAGGTCAACAGCGGACGCACGCGGCGCACTCGATTATTGGCGGTATCGGCGACATAGACGGAGCACGGCGCGACGAAGGCCACGCCCGATGGCGCATTGAGCTGCTTCGCCGTAGCCGTGGCGCCGTCGCCGGTGAAGCCCGCCGTCCCCGTGCCGGCTACTGAAGTGATGGTGCCGTCGGCGTGGCGCTCACGAATCCGATGGCCGAAGCTGTCCGAGATGAGCAGGCTCTCTCCCGCCCCGAAGGCAAGCAATTGGGGCGCGCCGAGATAGGCGGCGGTCGCCGGCCCGCCGTCGCCGATGTTGGTCTGCGAACCGCCGCCGCCGGCCGCGGCGTAAAGCTTGCCGTCGGTAATCCGCATGACGCGGCGGTTGCTGCTATCGGAGAAGTAGACGTTGCCCGCGCCATCGGCGAGCACGCTGACGGGATAACCGATTCGCGACTCCTTGGCGGAGGAGCCGTCTGCCGGCGTGGTGCTGCCCGAGCCGGTCCCGGCGATGGTCTCCATGCGGCCGTCGGGGGTGACCTTGCGGATCTTGTAGTTGTAGCGATCGGCGATGTAGAAGTTGCCGGATGGGTCTGAAGCGACGCTGATGGGATCGTAGAGGGGGATCTGCGTGGCCACGCCCGAGTCCGGCCCGGTCCCCGTCCCGCCGGTGCCGGCGACGGTAGACATCACGCCGGCGGGGGTCACCCGGCGAATCCGGTGATTTCTATAATCGGCGAAGAGCAGGTTGCCCTGCGGGTCGAGCGCAAGGCCGATGGGGCGATTCATGGCCGCTGCAAGAGCGGGCCCGTTGTCGCCGCCGATGTTGGCGTTGCCGTTGCCCGCATACAGCGAGATGCGGCCGGTCTCCAGATCGAGGCGCCGGATCCGGTGGTTTTCCGTATCGGCGATGAAGAGGCTCTTGCCGTCGGTGGCCAGGCCGGTGGGACCGTTGAGCACCGCGCGGGTGGCCTCGCCGCCGTCGCCGCTGTAAGCAGGCTGACCGTTTCCGGCGACCGTGGAGATTCGCTGGTTGGTGGCGTCGATTCTGCGAACGCGGTGGTTCTGGTTATCGGTGATGAAGACGTTGCCGACCGCGTCCACCGCCACGCCGTTGACGGCCATGGGTGTTGTCGCCGGCCCGCCGTCGGCGATGGGCGAAAGCACGCCGTTGCCGGCGATGGTGCTGACGTTGCCGCCGTTGGGCGCGACTTTGCGGACGCGCCGGTTTCCGTTCTCCGCAATGTAGGCGTTCCCGGCCGTGTCGAACACGATCGCATATGGATCTGAAATCACCGCACGCGCCGCGGGTCCGCCGTCACCGGCGTAAGAACTCTGCCCGGTGCCCATCCAGGTCGAGATCGTTCCGTCGGGGGCGACTCTCCGGATTCGCTGGTTCCCGCGGTCAGCGATGTACATCGCGCCGGAGGCGTCGAAGGTGACGGCATACGGACTGCTCAGGCTCGCGGAGGTCGCCGGGCCGCCGTCGCCGGCGAATGTGCCGCGGTTGTTTCCCGCGACTGTGGTGATCACTCCATCAGTGGCGATCCTGCGGATGACATTGTTGCTCGAGTCCGCGACGAACAGGTTCCCGTTCACGTCGAGCGCCAGCCCATACGGGCGCGCCAGGCGCGCCGAGGTCGCCGCGCCCCCGTCACCCGAGTAGCCGAACGAGCCCGTACCGGCAAAGGTGGTGATGTCACCAGTCGCCGCGTCAACCCGGCGGATGCGGCTGTTTTCGGAGTCTGAGATGTAGACATTCCCCGCAGCGTCGACAGCCAGACCGAAAGGGTCGTTGAGACTCGCCAGCACCGCGGGCCCGCCATCGCCGCTGAAGCCCTTCACTCCGCTGCCTGCAACGACTCGCACATCGCCGTTGGACTCAAGGACGAAGACGCGGTGACTCGCTCGTGAGGTGAAATACACTGCTCCGTTCTGCCCCACGACAACGACCCCCGGCTGGCCGATGCTCGCTTGCGCGGCTGGGACTCCATCCGGCCCCCCTCCAGCGACCGTCCGGATGATGGTTGTCTGCCCGGAAGCGGCGTCTCCACAAATCAGGAGACAAAGTGCAATCAGTTTGTTTTTCAGTTGCTTGACGCTCATCGCATCCCCCTCTTTCGCGCCCGGCGATTTGGTCACCGGATTCTTCCTCTACCTGAGAATGCGGAAGGACGGCCCGGCGGAGAAAAAATTGTTCATAGGCGCGCGCCGTGCTGATTCGTTGCATAATCATGACATCTCCCCAGGCTGGGATCGGGAGAATGTCGACGATGTTTGAAAGCGACATCGGCGTTCTGGATCTGAACTACCTCGGGCTCCCGCGGCAGATCTGCGCGGGTGTCGTTCCGACGCGGAGCGGATTCGTGCTTGTCGACTGCGGTCCAGGGGTGACACTGGACCGATTGCAAGAGGGTTTGGCGGATCTCGGATTGGCGCTGACCGGCCTGCGCGCCATCCTGTTGACGCACATCCATCTCGATCATGCGGGCGGGGCGGGAACGCTGGCGCGGCTCGCTCCGCAATCGGCGATTTACGTCCACGGCGTAAACGGAGCGCCGCACCTGGTCAATCCGGAGAGACTCCTCAACTCCGCTCGCAAGCTTTACGGCGACCGTCTCGAACCGTGGTTCGGCCCGATGGAGCCCATTGACCCATCCCGCGTCACGCCCCTGGCAGGCAGCGAGAGCCTCGAACTCGATGGCCGCCGCCTGGAGGCGATTGCCACGCCCGGCCACGCGTCCCACCACCTGGCCTACGTCGATTTGGAGACCCGGACGCTGTTCGCCGGCGACGCCGCCGGCCTGCGCGCCCCGGATTCAGAGGCCGTTATCCCTTACACGCCGCCGCCCGACATCGACCTGGAGAAGTGGCGCGAGTCTCTTGCCCGCATGCACGCGGCGCGGCCCGAGGCCCTTTTCCTCACGCACTACGGAGTCTTCCCGGATGCGCACGGCCATTTGGCTCGCTTTGAAGAGGCGCTCGGCCAATCGAGTGAACTCGCCCGGGAAATCGCAGCCATGGACCTGGACCTCGATCGCGCCGGAGAGGAATTCGCGCGCCGCTCGCCCCTGCCGCGAGAGCACGGCTTCGAGGCCGTTACCAGCCTCGCGCACTGCGGCCGCGGCCTCGTGCGTTACTGGAGAAAGAGAGAGCTTCCCTCTTGAATCAAAGCATGTTAGCCTAAACGAACCGAGTTCGGCTAGGAGGGTTTCATGTCGCTTGGCAAACGTGCCGTTGCGGAGTTCATCGGCACATTCTGGCTTGTGTTTGGAGGTTGCGGCAGCGCCGTGCTCGCCGCAGCGTTCCCTGAAGTTGGCATCGGGCTGCTGGGAGTTTCGTTCGCCTTCGGCCTCACCGTCCTCACCATGGCATACGCCATCGGGCATATCTCCGGCTGCCATCTCAACCCGGCCGTGACGGTCGGTCTTTGCGTGGGCAAGCGTTTCCCCGGCGGAGAGGTCGCGCAGTACATCGTGGCGCAGGTTCTTGGCGGAATCGCGGGCGCGGGCGTGCTCTACTCCATCGCGAGCGGCAAGGCGGGATTCGATCTGAGCGGCGGTCTCGCTTCCAACGGCTTCGCCGAGCACTCGCCCGGCGGCTATTCGATGATGGCCGGATTAACGGCTGAGATCGTCCTCACGTTCATGTTCCTGATGATCATCCTCGGCGCCACCGACAAGCGCGCGCCCGCGGGCTTCGCGCCCATTGCCATCGGCCTTGGGTTGACGCTCATCCACCTCATCGGCATTCCGGTAACGAACCTCTCGGTGAACCCGGCCCGCTCCACCGGACCGGCGGTGTTCGTCGGCGGATGGGCCGTGCAGCAACTGTGGCTGTTTTGGGTTGCGCCGATTGTTGGAGCCATCCTTGCGGGCATCGTTTATCCGATGTTCGAGAGCAAGGATTGAAGCCGGCCTGCTGGCCGGCTTCTTACGCAAGCAGCTCTCTGATCAGTTCGCCGCCCGTCTGGCTGAGCTGTTTGTCCCTTCCCGCGTGGAAGTAGCGCAGCTTCGCGTCGTCAAGCCCCAGCAGATGGAGCATCGTCACGTGGAAGTCCTTCAGAGGACGCACCACCTCCACCGCCGCGCCGCCGACATCGTCGGTCTCGCCGACGATCGAGCCCGCCTTGACTCCGCCGCCGGCGAGCCACACCGTCATCGCGTTCGGATTGTGGTCGCGGCCCCATGATGTGCTGCCGCGGCGGATGCCATTATCCGGCGTGCGCCCGAACTCGCCCGCCCAGACTACAAGCGTCTCCTCGAGCAAGCCTGTTCGCTTCAGGTCCTTGAGCAACGCGCTGACCGGCTTGTCCATCGCGCGGATGCGCGCGCCATGCGCTTTCTCAATGTAGTCGTGGGAATCCCACCCCATGGCAATCACCTGGACAAAGCGGACGCCGCACTGGAGCATTCGACGGGCGAGCAGCATGCGGCGGCCGAGCGCGTCGGCGTCGCGGTCGGCGCCGCCGATGCCGTACATTTCGAGCGTCGCCTTCGGTTCCTTGCTCAGGTCCACGACGCCCGGCATTTCGCTCTGCATCCGGAAGGCGAGTTCGTAGCTCTCGATGCGGTCGGCCAACTCGGCGTGTTCCGGATGACGCGCCTGGTGAAAGCGGTCCAGTTCCTTTAGGAACGCGAGATTGGCCGACTGCTGTTGCCGGCTCACCGTGGGAGGCGGGGTCATGTCGAGAATCGGCGCGCCTTCGGGCCGCAGCGTCGTCCCCTGATAATGAGCCGGCAGAAACCCGCTCGACCAGTTCGCCGCTCCGCCCTGCGGGTACGCCACGTCCGGCAACACCACAAACGCCGGCAGGTTCTGATTCAGCGTCCCGAGCCCGTAGGACACCCACGCGCCGATCGCAGGATCGCCGCCGAACTGATTCCCGGTGTTGAGGTGATAGAGCGCGGTCGGGTGATTCACGCTCTCCACCTTCAATCCTCGATAGAAGCAGACGTCGTCGACCACCTCCGCGAACCCTGGCATCAGGGAGTTGATCTCGATTCCCATCTTGCCGGCGCTCCTGAACTCGAACGGGCTCTTGACGTAGTAGCGCTCGCCGGTGTTCATGTTCGCTTCGAACTTCGAGCGCTCCTTCTGGAACCGCGTCATGTGGAGCTGATCGAGTTTCGGCTTGGGATCGAAGGTGTCGATGTGGCTCGGCCCGCCTTCCATCAGGAGGAAGATGCACCGTTTGGCCTTTGCGGGATGATGGCCCGGCTTGGGGGCGAGAACCTGCGAAACGCCTCGCGCTTCCTGTTGCATGAGCGCGTTCAGCGCAATCGAGCCCAGCCCCATCGACGTCCGCGAGAGGAGCCGCCTCCGTGTGAGAGCCGCCTGGATTTCGGTTCGCTTCATCATGGCCGCACCTCAGTAGAGATACACAAATTCGTTGGAATTCATGAGCACGAGCGCGATGTCTGCCAGCGCGCGCGTTTCCGCGCTCACCTCTGAAGCGTGCAGGTTGTGCTCATAGGGCGCGGGATCGCGCGGCTGAGTGAACTCGAAAACTTGCCCGGTGAGTTCGCTGGTGATCTTGTGAACGATCGGCCTCTAGGGCGCTCTCGGCGCGGCCGGCCCGGCGCGATGCAGCGCCAGCGCTCGACCGAGCTGCCACCGGCGCCGCCGCCCG
>CAYWST010000257.1:0-8343 GCA_964461075.1 uncultured Solibacteraceae bacterium
AGTGAGGATTTGGGGCTGGGTTGGGGCAAGACGTTGAAACGGGGGGAGATGGAGGCGGGGGTTGGCGGTGACAAGGGCGGCGCGGCAAGGCAACCGCCGGAAGATCCAGGAGCCGCATGGATGACACGGTGTAGATGTTCATCATGGGCGCTGAGAAAACGCTGGGGCGAGTTCTCAGCGGCACCGCAGACGCGGCGATTCGTTTCGATGATCTCTGCCGCCTGCTGGAGAGTCCAGGTTTCGACAAGCGCGTGAGGGGCAGCCATCACTTGTTCCGGAAGTCCGGTGTGAAAGAAAAACTCAACTTGCAGCGGGCAGGCTCGAACGCGAAGCCGTACGAGGTTCAACAAGTCCGGGCGGCGATTGTGAAGGCGAAGCCTGGTTTCAAGCCATGATCAAATACGAAGTCATCATCGACTGGAGCGAGGAAGACGAAGCGTTTGTCGCCGAGGCGCCGGAACTTCCAGGATGCGCCGCGCACGGTGACACACAGGAAATCGCCTTAGGCAACGCGCAGGATGCGATTCGTCTCTGGATCGACACGGCGAAGGAGTTTGGCGATCCGATTCCGGAACCCCAAGGGCGCCGCCTGATCCTGGCCTGACGGCTGTGGGTGCGTCGAGGATCTGCACGCCATGTTGAAGGTCCACGGCGATTGGATGCCGCTGGGCAACGCCGGCGAACAAAAGCCCGCGGCCGAGGGCGCCGTCGAAGCGTGGGGCCGGTCCGCCAGCAATCCGGTGGGCGGGTGGTACGGGTTGAGGAAGGGTTATCGCGGACGGTTCGGGATGTACGTTCCGATGGTCCTCAGGGAACTCGGTCTTGCGGAAGTGGAGAGCAATCCGAGGAACAACCGCATGAGGGCGATCTTGAGGGTGATCCACAGACCGGGCCCAGGCCAAACGAGTAAGATCATCGTTAAGCCGTGTGCGGGAAACCCGCGAGCACGGATGGAAAGGGGAAATTAGAATCGGACTGGCGGATGCCAATCCCGAGCTAAAGATCGACCGATGCCTGGAGATCCGATCCCCCGCCGCGATTTTCTGGCAGCGCTCGCGCCTGCTCCGGCTCTGCCCGTCATTGACACTCACATCCACCTGTTCGACCCAACCCGGCCTCAAGGGATTCCCTGGCCGCCCAAGAACAACGCGAAGCTCTACCAGCCCGCGCTGCCCGCGCGCTATCGGAATCTGGCGGAACCGCACGGCGTGGTGGGCGCCATCAAGGTGGAGGCCAGCCCGTGGCTCGAGGACAACCAATGGGTGCTTGACGTCGCGGAGAAAGACACGATCATTGTCGGGGTCGTCGGCAACATTGAACCGGGAAAGCCGGAGTTCCGCGCGAACCTGGAGCGGTTCGCGAAGAACAAGCTCTTTCGCGGCATTCGATACGGCGCGCTCTGGGGAAGAGACTTTCCAGACTCGACGCGGCGTCAGGCGGTGCTCGACGATCTCAAGTTCATGGCCTCGGCCGGGCTGTCAATGGATACGGTGGGATCGAGCCCGAGGGTGATGGCCGATCTTGTGCGGCTCAATGACCGGATTCCCGAACTGGGCATCGTCGTCGATCATCTGCCCCAACTCAATCCCCCTTCCGAGCCGGCCGCGTTCAAAGAATACGAGAACACGCTGCGCGAGCTCGCCAAGCGGCCCAAGGTGATTCTGAAAGTTTCGGCCGTCCTCCGGCGCGTGGACGGGCAGGTTCCCACCGATCCGGCGTTCTACAAGCCGCGGCTGGACCAGATCTACGGGATTTTCGGCGAAGACAAGCTCATGTATGGCAGCGACTGGCCCAACAGCGACAACTGGGGCGACTACGATCAGGTTTTCGCGGTCGTCCGCGAGTATTTCGCCTCGAAACCCCTCGCCGTCCGGGAGAAGATTTTCTGGCGCAACTCCCACCGGGCTTACCGCTGGATTCGCCGCCACCCTTCGCAGCCTGAAGCGGGATCGAGCCGGTGATCCCGGACTCGCATCCTCCGTTGGAGAACGTGATCAGCGCGGCGCCCGCCTGGACCTTCTGGCTTGGGCGTCAGCGATTGCGCCGGCGCAGCGTTGCGCGTGCTGCTGCATCCTTTCCGCGGTGAAGGTAATCGCATGCCTGCCTGGCGCATCGCCCATCTGGTCGAGCAGGGAACGGCAAATCAAAGGCAGCTCCTGCACCCGGATGCCGAACTGCCGGATCAAGCCCAGATCGGCTCGCACGGCGAAGGCAGAGCGCGACCTGTCCGCGGCAATTCCTTCAAACTCGAAGACGCGGTATCGGGCGTCCTGTCTGAAGCCCGTGAGGATGAATTGCATGGTTCAACTCCTGCCGACCGGCGGGCGGGCCCGCCTCGATTTCGCGCGCATCAGAGAACTCCCGACGGACGCCGGTTGCATACGGGACCGTACTCGTGGATGAGCCGGGCCATTCTTCCCTCTCGCCGCTCCTGAACGCAGACTTCGAAGACAAAGCCCGTGGGTCTTCGCTGCATCATCGCCGTGGCGCCGTCCTGAAGGTGGTTGAGAAGCGCCTGCTGAAGGTTGTCCGTTTCCCCGATGTAGATCCATTCCCGTCCGTTGGAGATCCCATACACGCCTGACTGAGGCGGAGCGAATCTGCAGACTGCGTTCGGGTTGAGCGATCTGGGAAGCATTTGCTCGAATGGCATGGGGTTCTCTTTCGTGGAGTTATCACTCCTCGGATTTGCGTTCGTCTTCCAGTGTCGGGATCGTGAGCTTCGAGTTGGCTTTCCAGTTCAGCCATCCAAGAATGAGGCAGAAGGCGCCGCCAACGAGGGCGACGGTGAAGCCGGCCCGGCCAAACGAGTGGGATGTAACCAAAACAGCCGGGATGAAAACAAGACCAAAGGCCAGCAATGCAATCGTCATGCTGTAGTCGCGGCCAGTGGATTTCAGGTGAGAGTCGAACACGTTTGCTCCTCCTAGAGTTTCGGGCGGCCTAAGAGGGTGGTGATCAGTTGAACGGACTTAGGTCAGGTCAACTGCGACTGGGCAAATGTGCTCAACCATTCACAAGTATACGTTCATCGTGGGTCCAGGTCAAACGAGACCAGGCGCCGAGACCGGGCATCGAGACCGGGCATCGGCGGCTGCGATCCGCAGGACTCTACACGGGGCGCGGCCTTCGCGGTTGGAGGGCGGGACGGATGTCTCCCTGGCCGGAGCGCTGGTGGAAAGGATTCGCATCCTCCCGCAGATCGTAGTTGAACCACCCCCACCGCAGATCGATCTCGGGATCCCGCCGCTGCTGCTCTTCGTGAGCGCGAACGGCGGTTTCAGTTGCCGGGTGGAGCCCGCTGACGATCTCGATGGAAGGGCTGAAGGTCACGGACAGAACTTCGCCCTCCTGATCATAAGAGCCGTTGTGGTTAAATGTTCCGTTCGAATCCCCGTAGGAAGGCCTCCTCGGCGCATGCGCCACGTGGGTGATTCGAGGGCTTCCCTGATGGCCGGTGAACACCAGTCTCATCGTTGGATGCTCCTCGGGAGAAAGTATAGCTCCGCAGCGGCGGCGGATGGTCGAGTGAAGCCGCTTGTTTGGGCAGGTCCGGCGCTGCGGAAGCGGAGGGCGGGTTGGTCATGGATGGACGGCGGTTGAACGCGCGGGTGCGTGGTTCCATGGTGCGCCTTTGCTTGTTGCTTTGGTTCGGCCGAATTGTAGAATCACCCTTTGGAGCGAATTCCGACCATGCGAATCAATCTGCTGCTTCTGGCCGCGGCGCTCGCGGTGAATTCCTTCGCCGCCGGGCGTTTCAAGACGGTGGTCTTCGGCCGCTATTCCGACTCGCTGACTTCGTTTGAGGAGTTTGCGCGCAAAGCGAAGCAGTCGGGCGCGACCCACGTGGTGATCACGGCCGAGGACCTGCCCTGGGCGATGTGGCAGATGGATACACCGGGCGATCCGTACCCGGCCTGGGCGGTTTCCAACGTCGGCCTGCTGAAGGTGTCCATTCCGGCGGCGCTGGAGCCATTTCTTCCAAAGGAGTACTCCGACACCGTCATTGCGATTCTGCGCTCGCGGTGTGAAGTTCTTCGCAAGCTCGGCCTCAAAGCGGCGTTCACAACGTTTGAGCCGCAGATCCTCCCGGAGCGGGTCTACGAAGCGCACCCGCTGTGGCGGGGGCCGCAGGTGGATCATCCGCTGCGCTCCCGTGTGCCGCGGTTCGCCCCCAACGTCGACCATCCCGAAGTGCTTGCGCTCTATCGCGAGTCGATTGGGAATCTCCTCAGGATTTGTCCCGAAATCGAGGTGCTTTCACTGCACACCAACGACTCGGGCTCCGGGATGAGCTGGAGCGGAGGGGTTTACCAGGGACCCAATGGGAGCGCTCTCACGCGCGACCGAAGGATGTATCAGCGGTATCGGGATTTCTTCGGCGCGCTGCAGGCCGGGGCGGGGGACGCCCGGCCCGGCCCTCTCGAGATCGACGCCGAATGGGCCCGGGAGCCGGCTCCGGAACTCGTCGCCACCAAGCTCGCGTCCGGCATGGCGATCCAAAACATCGAAGGCCCGAACGCGACGCCTTACAAAGCCGTCGCCGGCTTCCTGCTCGACTATTTCTATCCCTTCTATCCAGCGCAGGGCCTGCCGCTTGCGGTCCGTTATCTCGAGGAGCTTGAGCAGGCCTCGCGAAGTTCCGCGCCCCGCCTGTTCTATCTGATTGGCGACCGCTTCGACACCGACCTGTATCTGCAGATCTACGACGCATTCCAGAAGAAGCCGACGACCGATGACGCGTCGCGCATGCAACTGCTTCGCACGATCGCCTCCTCGCGCGTGGGGGAAGGGGGCGCGGGGGCGCTGGTGGAGGCATGGATGGCGCTGCATCGCGTCCAGCGCGACGCCGATATTCTCAACTTCGGCGGAACACTTTTTTACATCGGCGGCGTGCACCAGCGGTGGCTGACGCGCCCCTTTGTGCCGTTTCCCGATGAGCTCACCGAGGAGGAAACCAGCTACTACCGGAAGTTTCAGTTCCAGGCGCGCTCAGAGGAGCGCGCGCGCGATTTGGGCGACATCCAGGGAACGCGGCAGTATGAGGGGCTGGGGGGCATGGCCGTTTCCAATCAGCTTCTCGCGCGGATGCAGGCCGACCTCAACCGGGCGCGCGCCGCTCTTCGATCCCTCGGCGCAAAGCCGGAGATGGATCTGCTCGACAAACGGATCCAGGCGTTCGGGGTTCTCGTCGACAACTGCCGCGACGGCCTTGAATACCAGTATCTGCTCGACTTCATGAAAAAGGGGAGGCTGCTGCGGCCCATCGAGTTCCAGGAACACCTCACCGACATCACCGAGTGGCGTCAGATTAAGGAGATCGCCCGGCGGGAGATGGATGTGAGCATTGTCCTGGCGGATCTGATCGACTCGACCCAAGAGATTCTCATCGCCACGACGAAGACCAGCGAGGAAGAGAACATCCGCATCCTCGGCCCGGACCTCTCGAGCCAGCTCCGCCGCAAAGTGAAAATCATGGTGAAGCATTGGGAGGATTACGAGCGCCTTTTCGACGAGGAGAAGGCTAAGCGCTGAAGAATAATAGCCGCCGCGCTCTACTTGATCCGTCCCAGCCATCGGATCCTGAAATTGTAGGAGCGCCCCGTGCCTCCGTAAAAGCGGCCGAAGTCGGGGGAATCGAGATTTCCGTTGACCATGTCGGGATTGATTCGATTAGTGACGTTGTTTGAACCGAAGCGGAAGGCCCACATGTTGGCCTTGAACCTGAACCGGCGCTCGAAGTGGATGTTCAGCTCGAAGTACACCGGGTACCGTTCCGTGTTAACGCCGCGGGCGAAAGCCCGGTTCTCGGTCCGGACGCTGAAAGGAAAACCGGTGCGCGCGTCGGCGAGGGACGCCAGCGCCCATTTGGTTCGCGGCAACGGCAGGTAAGCCCACCCGACGAAACGGTGCGGAGCGTCCCACGGCATCGGCCCGGCGGCGTCAGTGAGCGAGATCGGGTCCTCCACACTGACGTCGACGGCCGTGTTGGACAACGCTCTGGACCGCGTGTAGCTCGCCAGCCACTCGTACTCTCCGCGGATCCGATGGCGGATGGTTACCGCCGCCGAATCGTACCTGTCGGTGCGGTGGTTAAACAGGTCGTAGACAGCGTCGAGGACGCGAACCTGAAAAGGCTCCGCCCAAGGCGGCGCCGGCGCCTGGGGATCGTCGACGATGGAGCGGTAGACGAATCCGTTCGCGCCTCTCCGGTGCAAGAAGTCCACGCGAAGCAGGAGCCCCTTGGACCAGCGGTGCGCTCCGCCGGCGCTAATGACCTGGAACTCGGGCCGGTGGAGATCCCGATTCCGGATGGTGAACATACTCAGCGCGGGGCCTCGCCCGACGGTTGCATCGGGGGCGAAGTATGTGGTGATCGAGTATTGGTCCAAATGGCGCGTGAAGACGCGCAGGTTCGTTGCATCGGCGATCTGGGCGAAGGAGGCGTAGAACTTCGTCTCGTTCCAGCCAGCCGGCGACCAGCTGACGCCGGCACGCGGGGAAGCGCTCCAAACCGAGAGAATTCTGTCCCAGTCGGCCCGGATCCCGAACTCCAGCAGCAGGCCCGGCTTCAGGCGCCAAGAGTCCTGCAGAAAGACTGCCGCCTCCTGGTTGGTCCGCTCCAGCATGCCGTTGCCTCCGAAGACCGTGCTGGAGACCGGCCTGCCGGATACGCCGTAATTCTCGAATCCGGTTCTGCGCACATCCTGCCAATAAGACAGGTGATTGAGATCCAGCCCTCCACGAAGCTGATGAGTCCCATAGAAGGTCAAGGACGGCGCGCTGATATTCGCCATCACCTGATCTCTGCCCGCTTTGCGGACGCCATCGACGAAGTGGTAGCCTTTCTTGCCGAATGGCGTATAAATCAGCATTCCAACGCCCTGAGGGATCTCCCGGCCGAAAGTACGGTTCGCCGCATACCCGAACTCGAGCAGGATTCTTCTGGCCAGGTAGATCTGATCGCGCACGTAAGTGAACCATTGACGGTTGCGCCGGTCGATGCTAGTCTCCCGGGGATCGATCGCCGTGAGTCCGGATCTCGGGGAATTGAATGCATTGATGAGGAAGCCGGCAGACAGAATGTGAGAGGGAGTCAGGTTGTGCTGCACGTGGAGGAGGTTTCCCAGACGCAGACTGGAATTCCGGTCCTCTCCTTTCGGCAATTCACGGACAAAGAGCTTGTTGTAGCCGATGTCGGTGCTGTTGGAGAACCACGTCCGGCCACGACGGACCGGGCCGGAAACGCCGAGGCGCGGGGTCCAGTCGCCGATGGTCCATCCCTTCCGATTCTCCACGCCGGGAACGAAATTCGTGGCCGTAAACCGTAGGTTGTCGCCACCGGTCTGTGTGCGGACGGCCATCACGCCTGCAGAACCCTTGCCGAATTCAGCCGGCAGATTTCCGGTGGCCACTTCGACGTTTTGCACGGACTCGACGCTGAGCCTGGTCTCGAACCGGCCGGTCAGCGGGTCGTTGAGGTTGAAACCGTTGAGGGTGTACAGCACCTGGTCCTCGGCCGCGCCGTTGATATGGAGTCCGCCGCGGTTGTCTCGCAGAACTCCGGGCATGGAGCGCATCGCGGACTTCAGATCATTGGTATTCGGATACGGGATGTTGAGGATTTCCTGGCTTGTCACCAGGCGCCGGGATGAAGTGGTGTCCATGTCGATGGCTGGGGGAGGCGCGGTCACCTCGATCGACTCGATCTGCTCGCGGATAGGATCCAGCCTGATCACGAAGTCTTCGGGCTGCGGAGAGACTTCCATGGACCGGGCGGTGAAGGCGTAGTATCCGTCATGTTCGGCTGTCAGCGAGTATTCTCCCGCCCGAGGCAACTGGATGTTGAATTTCCCTTGAGCGTCAGTGAATCCCAGGAGAACTTCCCCATCAGCCGCGCGCAATTGAACACGGACACCCGCCAGAGGCGTCATCCGTGCGGATTCGACACGGCCAAGAAGGCGGACCGGTTCGGAGGCGGCAGACGGAGCGGCTGGCATTACCAACAAGATGCCGAGCGCCCCCTTAATGATGCCCAAGGCTCACCCCACTCAGAGGCTATTGACGAGAAGATAGCACCCTCTGAGTTTTGGCTTCAAGGCCCCGAGCGGAGATGCAGCGTGGGGTGACTTGGCTCTTTCGTCCGGCGCATCAGGTTCAAGAGCGGAAGGACTGGCGGCGATGGGGCAAGGTCAGGCAATGTAACCGGCCTCGGAGAGAGGCGAAGGATCCTTCCACAGCATTAACGCTTTCTATTTGAAAGCAGGGAGTTCACGGCGCCGGACAATTCGCGATAGGCGTTTTCGTCGAACTTGCCCGAGAACCGCCAGCGGACGATCCCTT
>CAYWST010000258.1:0-3888 GCA_964461075.1 uncultured Solibacteraceae bacterium
GAATATTGGCCGCGCGGCGGCCGCGAATGAGCGCAATCGCCTGATAAATCAGAAAGGCCGTCAGGAGAATGTCCACGCAGGCGGCGAGCGTGAGGCGCTCCACGGACTCCGCCAGCATCTCCACAAACGGCTTCATGCCATCAGTTTACAGGACATTGGCGGCCGACGCCGGTCAGATGAATTTGTACTGGCCTGGCTTGGGGAACGGCGGCACAGGATTTGACCCGCGGTAGTCGTATGGCGGCTTGGGCATCAGATCCTGCTTGGAGTTCATGATCATCTCCCAGGTGATCTTCGAGCCGGAGTAGGCCGACTCGCGGCCCATGATGCAGGTCAGCGTGGATTCGGCGACGGCCTGCGTTTCGTTGATGTAGGGCCCGTCGCCGCGGATGGACTTGTAGAGCTTGGTATGTTCGTTGACATAGCCGGGACCGCCCTTGGTCTGGTTGAGGGTCATTCGGCCCTTGCTGCCGGCGACGATTTCATTGACCTGCCCGTAACAGCCCCGCGGGTACTGGCGGCAGTAGGAGGTCATGCGCACGCCGTTGGAGTACTCGTAGTCGGCCGAAATGTGATCGAAGATGTTGCCGTGCACGGCGTCCTGCGGCCTCCAGGCGGCGCCGCCGGAAGCGACGACGCTCACCGGGTGCGAGCCCATGACCCAGTTGCACACGTCGATGTTGTGCAGGTGCTGTTCGACGATCTGGTCGCCGCAGATCCAGAGGTTGGAGTACCAGTTGCGGTGCTGCCACTCGAACTCACCCCATTCGGGTTTTCTGCCGCCAGGCTGCTGGATGACGGGCGTGCCGATCCAGTAGGCGTAGAGGGCGACGATCTCGCCGAGCTTGCCGTTCTTGAGGGCGTCGACAGTCTCGACGTAGAACGGGTCGCTGCGGCGCTGCGCGCCGCTCACCACGGTGAGTTTCTTCTCCACCGACTTTCTGCCGGCTTCCATCATCATGCGGACTCCGGTGGCGTCGACGCCGAACGGTTTCTCGCAAAAGACGTGTTTGCCGGCTTCGATGGCGGCTGCGAAGTGCACCGGACGCCAGCCGGGAGGGGTGGCGAGAAAGACAACGTCGACCTCGGAGGCGAGCACTTTCTTGTAAGCGTCGAAGCCCATGAACCGCTTGTCGGGATCCACCTTGATGCGGCTTGCATACTTGCTGGAACGAAGCCGCTTGAGGTTACCTTCGAGTTTGTCTTCGAAGATATCGCCCATGGCGTGAAGCTCGACGGCGGGGTCGCCTTCCATTGCGTCCATGACGGCCTGCGTGCCTCGTCCGCCGCATCCGACGAGACCGATCTTGAGCGTCGACGGGGCCCAGCCCCGGACGAGTTCGGGGCGAACGATCGTGAAAGCCGTAGCCGCGGCGGTGGAGCCGGAGATGAAAGACCGGCGGGATCGGGATGGATCACTTTTCATGTTGTTGCTGCCTTTGACGCTGACCATTGTATATCCTGAGGCCATGACAGCGAGCGCCGGGCCCGTGGCCGCCTTGCTCGGCGCCATGGCGGCCGGCGGCGGGACGCCAGCCCCTGGGCCGCAAGTGGCCACATTTCTTTCAAGCGTGGATAACACGGATCAGCCGTACGCGTTGTACGTCCCGGCGGCGTACACCGCAAATCCGGGCAGCGAAAAGAAGTTTCCGCTGGTTATCAGCCTGCACGGGGCCCTCTCCAACCACAGGTTGAATCTGAGGCGGGTATTTGGAGAGGGCAACCGGGCGGGGGAGAGCGACGCCGAGGCGACGCGAGTCTTTCCGGCTTTGAAACCGGTGGAGTTCTTTGTGGCGAGTCCGCTGGCGCGCGGCACGATGGGTTATCGGGGCGTTGCCGAGCACGACGTGTTGAGCGTGCTCGATGAAATGAAGCGCCGCTTTCCGATAGACGAGGACCGCGTGTATCTGACCGGGCTCTCGATGGGCGGCGGGGGAACGCTGGAGATCGGTCTTTCGAGACCCGATCTTTGGGCGGCGATCGCGGCGGTCTGCCCGGTGGAGCCCTGGTTCGGAGCCGCGCTTGCGGGCAACGCTTCCAATGTGGGCGTGCATCTTTTCCACGGCGACGGCGATCCGATTGTGCCGGTCTCGATCAGCCGGGGGTGGGCGTCGCGGTTCAAGGAACTCGGCGTCGCGGCCGAGTACACCGAATACTCCGTCGTTCAACACAACGCGTGGGATCACGCTTACGCCGGCGCGGCGATCTTCGCCTGGTTCGCCCGGCACAAACGGAATCGCTTTCCGGACCGCGTCCGCTTCACGGCCGCGGAACCGCGTACCCGCCGGGCGTACTGGGTGGAGATTGAAGCGCGGGACCGGACGAAGTATCCATCGATCGACGCGCGGTTCACGGCGGTCAACCGGATCGAGATCGAACTGGAAAACGTCGCGGCGTGGCGATTGCATCTCGAGGGGCATCCGAACTACGACGAGGCGAAGCCGGTGGAGGTGATCGAGGGCGGCAGGACGCTGCGGTTCGAAGCCGGCAAGAGGCCGGAGAGCGGCGCGATGCCGCCAGTGCGCCCGGCGAGAATGGCCGATGTCCTTTTGCGGCCGCATGTGTACGTCTACGGTTCGCAGGACCCGTCGCGGACCGCGGACCTCCGCAGCATGGCGTGGGCGGCGGCGGCATGGACCGGCTTTGGCGGGACCCTGCTCTACTCCCCGCGCATCGTACAGGATCGCGACCTGCAGGCGGCGGACGTGGAGAAGTCGAATCTTGTCCTGTTCGGCACGCCACGCTCGAACTCGGTCATCGCGAAGCTTGCTGCGAAGGCTCCACTGCATTTGAAGCCCGGCGCGGAGGAGACCACCGGGCTTGTCTACATGATTGACGGCGGGCGGCCGGGACAATGGGTCCTCGTCAATGAAGGGCTGGCTTTCTGGACGGGCGGAGAGGATTCCAATATCGGCGGGCTTCCCTTTGGAGCGGCGCAGCACAGGGTTCTCTGCGCGATGCCGGATTGGTTTGTGTTTTCCGGAAATCTTGTTGGATTACAGGCGCTGGGATATTGGGAGGATCTGCCCTCCGCCCCGGCGCTGGAAGGTGTTGTGAAGCGATGAGAGAATTCGACCTGCCTCCCGATCAATTTGCGGAGTACGGACATCGCGTGGTTGACTGGATCGGCCGTTACCTTGAAAGAACGGGTGACTTTCCGGTGAGCCCGGCGCGCATGAAGCCCGGAGATCTCGTGGACGCGCTGCCCGCCTCGGCGCCGGAAGATCCCGAGCCGATGAGCGCCGTGATGGAGGACTTTGAAAGGCTGATTGTTCCTGCGATTAATCACTGGAATCATCCTCGCTTTCACGCTTATTTCTCGGTGAGCGCTTCGGCGCCCGGGATTTTGGGGGAGATGCTGGCCTCGGCGGTCAACACGAACGGGATGCTGTGGCTCTCGTGTCCGGCGAGCGTCGAACTGGAAGTGGTGGCGCTCGGCTGGCTGCGCCAGTGGATGGGGTTGCCGGAGGGCTTTTTCGGCCAGATCTTCGACACGGCTTCGATCTCCACGCTGCATGCGGTGGCGGCGGCGCGCCAGGCGGCCGACCCGGAGACGCGGGAGGAGGGAGCGTTGCCGGGGCGTGTCGTGTATGCGAGCGAGTACGCGCATTCATCGGTGGAAAAGGCGGTGATGAGCCTGGGAATGGGGCGCAAGAGCTTCCGGAAGGTTCCGGCCGACGGCGGGTTCCGGATGGACCCCGAAGCGCTCGAAGCGATGATCCGGGAAGACGCGGCGGCGGGAAAGAAGCCGGTCTGCGTGGTCTCGACGGTGGGAACGACGTCGGTGACGAGCGTCGATCCGGTGCGGCGGGTTCAGGAGATCGCCGCGCGGCACGGCATATGGCATCATATCGACGCCGCCGAACGCGGCGTGGCCGTCGTGAGCAG
>CAYWST010000258.1:3898-8336 GCA_964461075.1 uncultured Solibacteraceae bacterium
ACGCCGCCTACGGCGGCGTGGCGGCGATGCTCGAAGAGAACCGGTGGATGCTGGACGGCGCCGGTGAAGCCGATTCGCTGGTCGTCAATCCCCATAAATGGCTATTTACCCCGATCGATTTCAGCGCATTTTATTGCCGGCGTCCTGAGATATTGAAAGACACGTTTTCGCTGATTCCTTCATATTTGAGGACGGAGGCCGACCCGCGGGCGGTGAACCTGATGGATTACGGAATCCCGCTGGGCCGCCGGTTCAGGTCGCTCAAGCTGTGGTTCATCATGCGCGCTT
The DNA here is from genome assembly GCA_964461075.1 of uncultured Solibacteraceae bacterium. GTDB lineage: Bacteria > Acidobacteriota > Terriglobia > Bryobacterales > Bryobacteraceae > JACADU01. The sequence goes on from CAYWST010000258.1 coordinate 4,187, forward strand.
TCGGGCGCCGGAAGGTTTTCGGGATCGTCCGGGAGCACATCCGCTGGGCGCGTGAGCTGGGAGAGGAAATCGGCCGCGATCCCGATTTCGAGCTGAGCGCGCCGGTGACGATGTCGCTCGTGTGCTTCCGGCACCGGGGCGGCGACGAGGTGAACCGGTCCATCGTCCGGAAGGTGAACGAAGATGGCGTGGCGTTCATCGCAGGGCACCAGTTGGCGGGCTCGTTCGGGCTGCGGATTGCGATCGGCAATCTGGGGACGAGCCGGGAGGATGTGTGGCGGGTCTGGAACGCCGTAAGGAAGGCTGCGCGATGAAGAAGATCCTCGAAGGCCTGGCGGAGTTCCAGAGGCATGTCTATCCGGAGCACCGGGAGCTGTTCGACCGGTTGAAGGACAACCAGAATCCGAGCGTGCTGTTTATCACATGCTCGGATTCGCGGGTGGCGCCGAACCTGATTCTGCAGGCGGACCCGGGCGACCTGTTCATCATCAGGACGGAGGGCAACATGGTCCCTCCGTATGGGCGCCAGCCGGGAGGCGTTTCGGCGAGCATTGAGTACGCGGTGGAGGTTCTTGGAATCAGAGACATCGTCCTGTGCGGCCACTCAGACTGCGGCGCGATGAAGGCCGTGCTCCATCCGGAGAAGGTGACCGCGCTGCCGGAGGTGGCCGGATGGGTGAAGCATGGAGAGATGGCGCGGCGGCGGTTTGAGGCTCTCGAGACGAAGCCGGAAGGGAAGGAGGCTCTGGACCGCCTGGCGCAATTCAACGTCGTTCAGCAGTTGAAGCACCTGGTGGCCTATCCGTTCATTCGGCGGTTGATCGAGAAGCGGGAGATCGAAGTGTATGGTTGGCACTATATGATCGAGTCGGGCAAAGTGCTGGGGTGGGACGAGAGCCGCGGGGAGATTATCGAGGTAGGACCGGAGGGCGGCGGGAACTGGTGCGAAGCGAAGCTGCTTCAGATGGCGGAGGAAGACGAGAGTCTCTGGGGCAAGCTCTGACGCTCCTGGGCGGAGAGGTGGTTCAATTCGGCTTCCAGGCGGGCGATTCTGGATTCAATCTGAGCGAGATCATTGCCGGCCGCAGCTTCGGCGATGGCCTTGGCTTCCAAGGCGAGGCTTGGGGCTTCGATGGACTGGGCGGCGTTATGGAGTTTTTCGGCGTCCTGCAGCAAGGCTTCAACGTCCCCTGATTCGGCGGCCGCGCCCATGCGCTTGAGCCGTTCGGGGGCTAACTGAAGGAAGAGGGCGAGCATCTGGCCGACGATCGCCGGATTGCCGCCGGTTGAAGGCGCGACTGCGGGAATGACGGGGTGCGTTTCGGCGGCGGAGAGGTAATGCTCGATGGTGTGGAGCAGGTGTTTGTGGTCGACCGGCTTGGCGAGATAGCCATTCATTCCGGCTTCAAGGCAGCGTTCCTTGTCGCCGTTCATGGCGTGCGCAGTCATGGCGATGACGGGCATGCTGTCGAAGCGCCGGTTGGCGCGAATGCGGCGTGTCGTCTCCAGCCCGTCGAGCAGCGGCATTTGAATGTCCATGAGAACGAGTTCATAGGGTGAGGATTGGAGGCGATCGAGCGCTTCAAGACCATTGCCGGCGACGTCAATCTGGTAGCCGCGTTTGGTGAGGAGGGAGAGCACTACTTTTTGATTGATCAGGTTGTCCTCGACCAGAAGAATCCTGCCGCGGCGCGTTTCTGAGCGGGGGAGTTGGGCGGCCTCTTGCTCCGCAGGCGCGCCGGGCCGGTCAGCAGGGGCCGCCGCGAAGGGAATCGCGACAGTGAAGGCGCTGCCTTTGCCTTCTTCGCTGACCAGATCGATAGCGCCTCCCTGCAGCTCGGCCAGTTTCTTGGCGATGGCGAGGCCGAGGCCGGTGCCCCCGAAACGGCGGCTGATACTGCCGTCGGCCTGGGTGAACTTTTCGAAAATCAGCCGCTGCTTGTCCTTGGGGATGCCAGTTCCGCTGTCGGAGACCCTGAGATGGAGGAGGAACGGCTTGTTCCTGGCATCGGAAGGGCTCAGGCTGACGGAGACGCGAACGAAGCCCTGCTGAGTGAACTTGACGGCGTTGCTGAGGAGGTTGGAGAGGATCTGGCGGAAGCGCAGCGGGTCGCCGACAAGGGTGGCGGGGACGGCGGGCTCCACCGCCCAGGTGAGTTCGACACTCTTTTCCTGGGCTTTCGGCGCGTAGGTGCGGACCGAATCGCTGACCAGGCGGCGGACGTCGAAGGGGATCTCTTCGAGCACCATACGACCGGCTTCGGCTTTGGAGAAGTCCAGCAGATCGTTCAACAGCGCGAGGAGGGAATGAGCGCAGTTCTGGGCGGTGGCGATCTGATCCCGCTGCTCGGGTGGCAGTCCGCTTTCGAGCGCGAGATCAAGCATGCCGATGACGCCGGTCATGGGAGTGCGGAGTTCATGAGAGACGTTGGCGAGGAATTCGCTCTTGGCCTGGCTGGCGGCGAGCGCAGCGCGGAGGGCCGTTTCCAGTTGCTCGGTGCGTTCGAGAATCCTCTCCTCCAGCAGGTCCTGATATTCCTTGACCTGAGCGCGGCTGGCTTCGATGGCGGCGACCATCTGGTTGAAGCTCTCGCCGAGGTACTCGATTTCGTCGCCCGTCCGGCTGATCTGGATCTTCTTGAGCCGGCCGGCGCGCGCTTCGTGGATGCCCTCCTGCAATAGGGCGAGCGGGCGGACGAGGAGCCGGATGGTGAACCGGGAGATGGCGGCGGAGACGAGCAGGAGCGCGAACAGCAGGCCGGTCAGCTTCGCCCATTCGACGCGGTGATTGTTCCCTAAATCGAAAGCGACGATCACCACAATGATCCACGACACGAGCATGGCCGTGAACATGGAGAACTTGGTGGCGATGGACCGGATGTTGCCGCTTTTTGGCACGAGGCCGCACTCACTCCTCATGGACTTATCGGCCCGGTTCACGCATTTGGTGATAGGGTGAAACACCTAAGCGTTGAAGGAAACAGCGGGCCGCGCTGAAGCGGTATAACTGATTGGGGGGAAGAGAGATGAGTGACGCCGACCCTAGTGTGGTGCTCGATCTGATTCACGCTTTCCGGGCTTCGCGGGCGATGTTTTCCGCAGTGAGCCTAGGTGTTTTCGACCATCTGGCGGCGGACAAGGCGATGAGTTGCAGCGAGTTGGCCGCGTCGATAGCGGTTCAAGCACCGCCGCTCGGCCGGCTCCTGGCGGGCTGCTGCGCGTTGGGGCTTGTCGAGCGCGAAGGCGAAAAGTTCCGGAACACGCCGGTGGCTGAGCGTTATCTGCGGCGAGATTCACCGGACAGCCTTGTGGGCTACATTCTCTACTCCAGCAGCGCATTGTGGAAGCTTTGGGCGCACCTGGACGACGCGGTTCGGGAAGGGACGCCGCGATGGGAGCAGGCGTTTGGCACGGCGGGCCCTCTGTTTTCGCACTTCTTCCGCACCGATGAAGCGCGGGAGGAGTTCATTCGCGGGATGCACGGCTTTGGGCGGTTGTCGAGCCCGGAGGTCGTGCGGGTGTTCAATCTCAGCAGGTTCCGGCGCATCGCGGACCTGGGAGGGGCGACGGGGCATCTGGCGATCGCGGCCTGCGAGCGGTACGGAATGATGACAGGGGTTGTTTTCGACCTGCCGGAAGTGGTGGAACTGGCTCGGCCGCATCTGGCTTCATCTCCGGCCAGAGCCCGGCTCGAGGCGGTTGCTGGAGACTTCTTTCGCGATACGCTGCCGCCGGCCGACCTTTACGCACTGGGGCGGATTCTGCATGATTGGGGCGAAGAGAAGATCGCGGCGCTGCTGAAGCGGATTTATGAGGCGCTTCCGGCGGGCGGCGGGCTGCTGATCGCCGAGACGGTGCTGGACGACGACGGGCTCGGCCCTCTGCACTCCGTGCTGCAGTCGCTCAATATGCTGGTCTGTACGGAGGGCAGGGAACGGACGGCGGCGGAATACGCCGAGCTGCTCGAGAAGGCGGGCTTTGGGGACGTGGAGGTCCGGCGCACTGGCGCTCCGCTTGACGCTATCCTCGCGATCAGGAAAGAATAGGCTTGCAATGCGGGCTCAATTTCTGGGCGCACTGATTCTCACAGGACAAATCATGTCTGCGCAAGTCAAAATCGAGAAAACCGCCTGGCAGGGCTGGGCGAACT
>CAYWST010000259.1:0-8295 GCA_964461075.1 uncultured Solibacteraceae bacterium
GCACGCCATCTCCGTCGCCCACCGCACCGGCGCCCGCCCCGCGTAGGAATCCCCCTGAGCCGCGCTCCCCGCTTCCGCCGCCAGCTTTCTACAGCCGGTTGATCAGGCTCGCGACATATCCGCCGCCGAAGCCGTTGTCGATGTTGACGACGCTCACATTGCTCGCGCAACTGTTCAGCATCCCCAGCAGCGCAGCCAGCCCATGGAAACTCGCGCCGTATCCCACGCTCGTCGGAACCGCGATCACCGGCACGCTCACCAGCCCGCCCACGGCGCTCGGCAGCGCGCCTTCCATCCCGGCGCAGACCACGATCACCCGCGCCTGCCGGATGGTGTCGAAGTTGCCGAAGAGCCGGTGGATTCCCGCTACGCCGACATCGTGTACTTCGACGACTTCGTTGCCCATGATTTCCGCGGTCACCCGCGCCTCTTCGGCGACGGGAACGTCCGTCGTCCCGGCGCTGATCACGGCCAGTTTCCCCTTGCCATGGATGGAGCGGTCGCGCATGACTCGAAGCGCGCCCGAAAGCGGGAAATACTCGGCGTCGGAGTGCGTCTTCCTCACAATCTCGAAAGCCTCGGGCGTGGCGCGCGTGGCCAGGACATTCGAGGCACGATCAAGCAGCCTGCCCATGATGGTGGCGATCTGCTCCGGAGTCTTCCCCTTGCCGAAAATCACCTCCGGCAACCCCACGCGGATCGCTCGATGATGGTCCAGCGTCGCGAAACCGAGGTTTTCGAACGGCATGTGGCGCAGCCGCTCGATCGCCGCATCCACGTCCACCGCGCCTGCGCGCACGTCCGTCAGGAGGTTCTTCAGTTGATCTCTGTCCATGCTAAAAGTCCAATTGCATCCCGGGCTTGAGCCCATGACGCGCGGCGGTGCCGGCCGGAACCTCGAGAATGTAAATCGAGATGTACTGCCCGCCGTAACTCAGGCACTTCTCCTTCGGCCCGGGACAGGGCGGCGTGTTGTGAACGAGCTGAACGATCCGCCGTTCCTTGTCCATCCAGATCATGTCGAGCGGCACCAGGACTTCGTACATCCAGTGCGGGTATCTTCCCTCTCTCGAGTGCATGAAGAGCATGCCGCGGTCCGCGGCCAGCGATGGCCGGAACTTCATCCCCTTCAGAAGTTCCTCCGCGCGCACCATCATCTCGGCCCGGATCTTGAATCCGTCCGGCAGCCGGATTTCGACCGTGTTCAGATTTGAGGGGTCGACAGTCGGGCCCCGGTTCGAGCAACCGGGCAGCAGGGCGGCGGACAAAACGGCCAATCCAAGGAAGAAATCGCGCATCCAGTAAAATGGTAGCTGGAACCCGAGGCCGGATGCACCAAGCGACAGAGGCTCAATCGCCCATCCTGGGAACGTGGCGGCGCTTCGTCCTGACGCTCGAAATGATCAAGTTCGAGCACTCCGTCTTCGCGATGCCTTTCGCGCTGACCGGAGCGGGGCTGGCATGGCGCCACGGCGCCGTGGCCGGACCCGTATGGTCAAAGCTCGCCTGGATTCTCGTGGCGATGGCCGCCGCTCGATCTTCCGCCATGGCCTTCAACCGCCTCGTCGACGCTTCAATCGACGCCCGCAACCCGCGCACGAAGATGCGCCATCTTCCTGCAGGTCTGCTCTCGAAAAGCTTCGCCTGGGGCTTCTTCGCCGCCGCGTCGTGTCTGTTCATCGCCGCTGCGGCCATGCTCAACCCGCTCTGCCTCCGCCTCGCGCCCCTCGCACTCGCCGTGGTTCTCGTTTACTCCTGGACCAAGCGCTTCACATCCTTCTCGCACCTCGTGCTCGGCTTCGCCCTCGGCATCGCTCCCTCCGCCGCCTGGATCGCCATGACCGGCGGTTACGACCTTCGCATGCTTTGGCTCACCGCCGCGGTCACCTTCTGGACCGCCGGTTTCGACATTATCTACAGTTGCCAGGACACCGATTTCGATTTGCGCGAAGGTCTGCACTCGATTCCGGCGAAGCTTGGCGTCCGAGGGGCGTTGATTGTCTCTCGTCTCCTCCATGTGCTGATGATCGGCTGCCTCTCGGCGCTGGCGTGGTCGTTCTCCGGCGGCCCGGCGGCGTGGGCCGGGGTCGCCATCACCGCCGTGCTGCTCGCATGGGAACATTCCCTCGTCCGCCACGATGACCTCTCGCGCGTCGACGCCGCGTTCTTCACCGTCAACGGCTGGGTGGGCGTCCTCTACTTTCTCTGCTGGGTTGTTGACCTCTCGGGAGTGCTTGCATGAACTATCAGTTTGAAGACAGCCGGCTGCTGCCGGTCCTCGATAAGGTCCGGAACAACGAGAGGCTGTCGGAAGCCGACGGGCTCGCGCTCTATCGTTCGCCCGATCTGCTCGCCGTCGGCTATATGGCCAATCTCGTTCGCGAACGCATGCACGGCAACGTGACTTTCTTCAACGTCAACCGCCACATCAACCCCACCGACGTCTGCGTGGCAAGCTGCAAACTCTGCGCCTTCGGGAAGAAAGTGCGCGATCCGAAGGCCTACACAATGTCGCTTGAAGAGGTCTGGCATCGCGCCGGGCTCGGCCTGACCGAGGCCGTCACCGAGTTCCACATCGTCGGCGGGCTCCACCCGGAGCTGACGGTCGAGTGGTACACCGAGATGCTTGCAGGCTTGAAGCAGCGCTATCCCAAGGTCCATCTGAAGGCTTTCACGATGGTCGAGATCGCCTACTTCTCCAAACGCTTCAAGATGCCCGTCGCAGCCGTGCTCGAAAAGTTCAAAGCCGCGGGCATGGACTCCATGCCAGGCGGCGGCGCCGAGATTTTCAACGAGCGCGTCCGCCGCATCATCTGCGATCACAAGATCGACGGCAACGAGTGGATTGAAGTCGCCCGCGTGGCCCACAAGATGGGCTTCAAGTCCAATTGCACCATGCTCTACGGCCACGTGGAAAACGAAGAGGACCGTGTCGATCATCTCCTCCGCCTGCGCGCCCTGCAGGACGACACCGGCGGCTTCGTCACCTATATCCCCCTGGCGTTCCATCCCGATAACACCCCTCTCGAGCACATCTCCAAGACCACCGGCTTCGCCGACCTCAAGAACATCGCCATCGCCCGCCTCATGCTCGACAATGTTCCGCACATCAAGGCCTATTGGGTCATGATGACGCCCAAGATCGCCCAGATCGCCCAGCGCTTCGGCGCCGACGACATCGACGGGACCGTCGTCGAAGAGCGCATTTACCACGACGCCGGGGCGGAAACGAGTCAGGGCCTGCGCCGCGCCGAACTGCTTCGCCTCATCCGCGAAGCCGGCCGCGAGCCCGTTGAGCGCGATACCGCCTACAATCGCGTCGAGCGCCAGGAGAATACCTTCGCCATTCTGGTCTGACGCCGGCTACCGCTTGCGGTTGCGCCTTCGGTCGAGGAACGCTTGCAGCTTCCACCCCTCCAGTGCGCGCTTCTTCAGATCCGCCTTCAGAGCGGAGTGTTCCGGCCGGGCGGCGAGATTCGCCGTTTCACCTGGGTCCGCCTCGAGATCGAATAACTGCTCGATGTCGTCGTGGTGGTAGCAGTACTTCCACTTGCCCACGCGGATCATGCGCCCCGCCCATCCGCCTCTGAAGTTCTCGGAAAGAGCGTAGCGGGCCGCGCCGCCCTCTCTTCCATCCAGCAGCGGCAGCAGACTCGCGCCTTCCAGTGTGGACGGCTTCCCGAGGCTGCACAGGTCGCACAGAGTCGGAAAGATGTCCATGTTCATCGTCGGCGCAGTCACTTTCTTCCCGCGCGGAAGCCGCCCCGGGAACGACCAGATGTGCGGGATCCGCGCTGAGGCCTCATAGAAGGAGTTCTTGTACCAAAGCCCGTGCTCGCCGGCCAGTTCGCCGTGATCTGAGGTGTAGAGGATGATGGTGTTCTTCCTGAGCCCGAGCCTGTCCACTTCTTTCAGGATCCCGGCCACCAGATCGTCGATGAAGCTGACCATTCCGAAGTAGACGGCGCGCGCCTTCCTGATCTGCTCCGGCGAGAGCGACGCGAAGCCGTACTTCTCCCGCTCCGCTTTGGACATTTGCGGTAGATCCGCGATCATCTCCGGGGTCGCCCGCGGCGTGTCGATCACGTCCTTGTACCGGCGGTAGTACTCCTCCTGCACGACAAACGGGAAATGCGGCTTGATGAAGGAGACCCCCGCGAAGAAAGGCTCGTCCCTGCGCCCTCGCAGGAATTCGATCGCCTGCCGTTGCGCGAGCGCGTCGACCTCATCGGCCACAGGAGCGCTCGTGATCTTCGCGTCCTGAGGCAGCCGCGAACGCCCGGTCTCATGTCCTTCCCTCGCTCCCGCGTCGCGCCCCGGCTGAATCTCGAATCTCGGATTGCCGCCCCAGTGCGTCTTGCCGAACCACGCCGTTTTGTATCCCGCCTGCCTGAATACGTCCGCAAGCGTCGGCGCCTCCGGGTTCAGGCCCCCATCGTTGCCGAAGACGCCTACGTTGGAAGACATTCTTCCGGTAATGAACGAAGCCCGTGACGGCACGCAGATCGGATTCTGGCAGTAGGCCGACGTGAACGCGACGCCCTCGGCGGCGAGCCCGTCCAGAGCCGGCGTCTCTATGATGCGGTCGCCCATCCACCGTGCGGCGTGCGGCGAATGCTCGTCCGACATCAGGAATAAAACGTTCGGCCGCTGGATTGGGGGCGCCGCCGCGCCGGCGGCCATGGCGGCGAATTCGCGTCTGCTCGGGAGTCCCATGCGATCCATTACTTTACATCCTGCGCGGCTGCACCGATGAATGCGCGCAACGATTGCGCGTCCAAAACTTTGAAGGCGCGTATCCTCATGAATCCACTTGAATGGCCTATTTGGAGAAGCGTGTGCACGACATTTGGCGACGGTCGAAAGGAGACCGAACAACATGAAGACAACGAAAGCGATTCTTTCCGCATTCGCATTGATGGCGGCGCTCGCAGTTGCCGCGCCCGCTCAGACAACCCCCAACCCCGCCCCCGGCAACGGTTCGCCCCGGCAGGAACGCCAGGGCATGAACAAAGGCAAGAAGTCCGGACCGCAGGATGGCAGCGGACCCATCCATCAGCCCGGCACCGGCGGCGGTTCCGGAGCCGGCAATCGCCGGGGCAGAAAGTAGCCATCCGGAGACCCCGCCATGAATCCCCTCAATCGCAGGCAATTCGCATCATGGCTGGTGATGAGTCTGGGGCCGGCGGCATCGCTGCCGGCTTCGGCCCAAGCCACTCTGCCTCTCAGCGCGGATGAGATCTCCTGGCTCAGGTTCATGCGCGAGGAAGAGAAGCTCGCGCGGGACGTCTATCGGGCGTTCTACGGGAAGTGGAGCATCCGCGTGTTCGACAACATCTCCCGCAGCGAGAGCCGTCACTTCGCCGCCGTCGGCGTTCTTCTGGACCGCTACAATGTCGCCGATCCGGCTGATGGCCTTGGACCCGGTGTCTACTCGAACTCCGAACTCACCACCCTTCACACTGAGCTTCTTCAGAAGGGTCTGCTCTCGCTCAAGGACGCGCTCGAGGTGGGTGTGCTCATCGAGAAGCATGACATCGCCGATCTCGAGGCGGCTCTTGCCAAGACGGACAGGAGCGACATCAAGGCCGTCTATACAAATCTGCTGGCGGGCTCGCTCAACCACCTCGAGTCGTTCGAGAACCTGCTGGAGATCATGCTCTGAGGTCTTGGCCCGGGTTCAAGCCGGGATCACGTAACGGTAAACGGCCCAGAAGTGGCAGGCGCTGCCCAGCATGACGAAAACGTGCCAGACGGCGTGCGCGTACCTGCGCGGCGAGAGGTAGAAGACGACTCCCGCCGAGTAGGCGAGTCCGCCCGCCACCACCCAGGCGAAGCCGGCGGCGGGCAGCCCTGCCACCAAAGGACGCAGCGCGATGACGATGCTCCATCCCATCACCACGTAGGCCGCGGTGGACAATCTCCGAAGCTGCTTCACGAACAGGCTCTTGAAGACGATGCCGGCCAGCGCCACGCCCCAGACCACTCCGAACATCGACCAGCCCCACCCGCCGCGGATCGTCACCAGCGTAAAAGGCGTGTAGGTGCCCGCAATGAGCACGTAGATCAGCGCATGGTCGAGCACCAGGAAGACGTGCTTGGCGCGGCCTTCGGGCAGCGCATGATAGAGGGCCGAACTCGTGTAGAGGAGCACGAGACTCGCGCCGAAGATCGCGGCGGAGACGATGTGCCACGCCGTGCCGCGGAGGGACGCCGCGGTCACAAGCGCCGCCAGCGCGGCCACGCTCAGCAGCGCCCCAACGCCATGTGTGATGCTGTTGGCGGCCTCCTCGCCGGGCGTCATGGCCGCAGCAGGAGTTTGCCCGTGGTCTTGCGCCCGGCGAGATCTTCATGGGCCTGGGCGGCGGCTTCGAGCGGATAGACGTTGTGAATGGAGGGCGTGATCGCGCCCTCCTGCGCCCAGCGGAGAACGTCGCCGGCGCGCCAGAGCAACTCCTCCCGCCTGGCGGCGTAGTGAGCCAGCGTGGGCCGCGTGAGGAAGATGGAGCCCTTCTGGCTGAGGACGAGCGGCGCGATGGGATCGACCGGTCCGCTGGCGTTGCCGAAGCTCACCATCATGCCGCGCGGCTTGAGCGAATCGAGACTCTTCTCCCAGGTGGCCTTGCCGACGCTGTCGTAGACGACGTCGACGCCGCGGCCGCCGGTCAGCTCCTTCACTTCGGCGGCGAAGTCCTTCTCCGCATAGTTGATGACGTCGTCGCAGCCGGCGGCGCGGGCGACGGCGGCTTTCTCTTCCGTCGAGACGGTGCCGATGACGCGGGCGCCGCGCAGCTTGGCGGCCCCGGCGATCCACTGCCCGGCGCCGCCCGCGGCGGCGTGAACCAGGGCGACATCGTTCTCCTTGAGCGGATAAGTGGAATGCGTAAGGTAGTGCGCCGTCATGCCCTGCAGCATCGATGCGGCCGCGATGTCGGCATCGAGCCCCTCGGGGATCTTCACCAGTTGCCATGCGGGGACAACGGCCAGTTCTGCGTAGGATCCGCGGGCCATGGCGTAAGCGACGCGGTCGCCCGGCGCGACTTCGGTGACGCCTTCGCCCACGGCCTCGACGACGCCGGCGCCTTCCATGCCAAGCACCACCGGCGGTTCGGCCTTGTAGAGCCCCGTCCGGAAGTAGATGTCGATGAAGTTCACGCCCGAAGCATGGATGCGAACCAGCGCCTGGCCGGCGGCGGGGACGGGATCGGGGATCGGCTCACAGCGCAGTTTCTCAGGACCGCCGAACTCGGTGACAAAGACGGCTTTCATGTGCGAAGAGACCTCCTCAGGTGAACGTAAGCAGCGTACAGCAGCAGATAAGTGAGCGTGAAGGGGAAGACGAGCAGTTGCAGGATGGTGGTGACGGCGCCGGCGCCGGAGAGACCCATCCGGTAGAGCATGAAGTGGCGGACGGTGGGCCAGTTCTCGCGGTCGAACCAGAAGTAGTCGCCGTTCTCATTCACGATGAAAAGCTTGCCTCGCGACTTCCAGGCCAGAACCGCCTTCCACTTTGTCATGATGTCTTCGCCGGAACAGATGATGCCGATGATGGAGTGGCCGGCCTGATCGAGTTCGGCGTAGAGCCGGGCTCGGCCCGCGCCGCCCGGATAGTCGGTGACGCGCCAGATCCGGCCGCGCTGCGGGTTGAATGTCGATGGCTGCCCGGGAAAACAGGTGACGATGTCGAGGCTCGTGAGCTCCGGATGGTTCGCGTAAATGCCCGGGATCAGACTCTCCAGCAGGTAGCGGGAGCCGCTCTCGACGAGCAGGACGCGATCGAAGGGCGGGATGTGGCCCGAGAGGAAGAACTTCAAACCTCTAGTTTACTGCCGCGCGGCGGCCTCGCACTCCGCAGGGCGTGGGCGTGGCGTTCCAGGTCGACGCGCGCGCCTTTGAAGGCGACGCCTTCGAATTCGAGGCGGGTGCGCTGTTCGAGGGCGGCGGGGCCGCGAAGGCGGATCTCGCCGGATGCGCCGAGGACGCGCTGCCAGGGGAGGCTGGACCCGGCCTTGCGGAGGAGTTGGGCGACAAGGCGGTGACGGCCTGGATAGCCGGCCGCGGCGGCGATGGCGGAGTAGCTCGAGACTTTGCCTTTGGGGATGGAGCGGATGAGCGCGAGGATTCGGGCATCCCTACCCCCCTTCTCCGAAAGGACTAAAGGGGGACAGTCCCCCTTTAGTCCTTTCGATGGTGAGGAATAGTCCGCCAGGAGTGATGGCCTAAAGGGGGACTGTCCCCTGCTAGCCCGACCTTCGCAAATCTGAGCCTGTAGATCAAGGGTCAAGTGGGCGTGCG
>CAYWST010000260.1:0-8280 GCA_964461075.1 uncultured Solibacteraceae bacterium
ATCTGTTCAACTACGACTTCCGCCGGACCGAGCAGTGCATCATTCCGTACGCGACCCAGGAAGGTGAGATCAGCTTCTGCGCTTACAACACCGGTGTGGGCTGGCGGAACATCGTCGAGAAGATGCACATGACGGCCACGCTCACCAAGTGGTACGAGGAGCACGGACGGCATGAGATCTTCGCCGGCAACAAGAACGTGAACCTGAAGTCGACCGAGCACCGGTTGACGCTGCGCGAGGAGATCGTGACGCTCGAAACGCAGAAGGATCTCGACAATCTCGGCATCGCCAAGACGGCTCGCGAGGAGAAGATCCGGGCGCGCGACGCGCGGCTCAAAGCGCAGCAGGAAGCCGAGAACCGCAAGATGATGGAGCTTTATAAGAAGCACGTTCTCAAGGAGCCCGAGTTGAACCTGGTCCAGATCAAGGGCCTGGGAACGCCCGCCGCCAAGGTCGAAGAGAAAGAGACGACGGGCGCGCTGGGCGACTAACCGCCGCTCATCGAACCGAACACAGCGAACCGGCTGGCCGGAAGGTCAGCCGGTTTCGCGTTTGATCGAGCTACGGGGCGACGCGATCGCCGTAGACGATTGCGGAAAGCCGGGCCACGGTTTCATTGACGTGGTTGGCCTGGGAGGAGAGTTCTTCGCCCGCCGAGGCGGTCTCTTCGGCGTTGGCGGCGACCTGCTGGGTTACGCGTTCCATCTGCTGGATGGCGAGCGCGATCTGGGAGATGCCTCGCTGCTGTTCGGCGCTGCCGCTGTGGACTTGTTCAGCGAGTCCGCGGACCTGGGCGGCGTCCTCGGTGACGCCCGAGATGGCCTGAATGACGTGCGTGAGACGCGCGCGGCCCTCCTCCGTGCGGTGCACGGCGCCTTCAATGAGCCCGGCGGTATCCTTGGCCGCCTGCGCCGAACGTTGCGCAAGCGTCCTCACCTCGTCAGCGACGACAGCGAAACCCATGCCGGATTCTCCCGCTCGAGCGGCTTCCACGGCGGCGTTGAGGGCGAGGATGTTGGTCTGGAAGGCGATCTCGTCGATCACCCGAATGATCTTGGAGATCTCCGACGACGATTGCACAATCGCTGCCATTGACTGCTCCATCTCTCCGACGCTGCCGCGAGCCGCATCCACACGGCCCGATGCGGCCATGGCGCGATCCGCGGCGGTCTGGGAGTTCTCCGCGTTTCTCGCCGTCATGCCGCTGATCTCCTGAATGGAAGCCGACGTCTCTTCGAGCGATGCCGCCTGTTCGTTGGAAGCCTGGGACAGAGACTGGCTCGAAGCGGAGATTTGACCCGCGGCGGAGGCGACCTGACGGGCGCCCTGTGAGAGTTCCTGGACGGCAAGCTCAACCGAGCGCACGGCTCCGCGTGTGACGATCCCGGCAAAGACGGTGGCGGCGAGGAGACCGGCCAGCAGGATCAACAGCAGAACGGTTGCCCGCGTTCCCATCGCGCCTGCTTCTTCCTTCGACAGGGCAAGAAGGCGGCGCTGTTCTGCTGTCAGCTTCTGGCCGGTCCGGTCAAGCGCATCCACCAAGGGAACGATCCGCCCGACCAGCGGCCCGACCTCAGATTGTTTTCCAGCGGCGACCAACTCGAGAAACTGCCGCACAAGCGGCTCATACTGATCGACGGTGGACCTCATCTCGCTCAACAGGGCGCGTTCGGCCGCGGTTCGCATCAGTGGCGCGACCTCCGCAACCTGCTCACGCAACCTGCCCATCGCCTGCGCGCACTTGGATCGGAAATCGGCCGCCATGCTCTGGTTGCCCAGCGCTGCCGCGAGATACGAACCGCGCTTATAGGTTTCAGCCTCCCAGGCAGTGCTGCGCATGGAGTTGACCAGGTCGATCTTGGTGGCGGTTTCGTTCACCGCCAGATTCAGTTCCCGGGTCAAGGCGGATTGGTTATAAGCCGACAACGCGGTCATCGCGAGGGCGGCGCCTACCAGGCCGCCCAGCGCGGAATAGATCTTCGTGGAGAGCCTCATCGCTAGTCCAAGGAATACTATCGGACAAAGAACTCTCAATGTGAGCAATTCGACAGGACTCACCTCGTTCAAACTCGCGTTATTCTGACCGCGCTGATTCTGAAAGATGGGGTAGAGCGTCATCAACACCGGCGTCCGCAGGGCGCAGGCGGCGTGGAACAGGACATGCCGTTTTTGTGTCGGCCCTGATGCTGCGTCCCTCGATGAGGACCTCCAGCCTGGCGTGACGGTTGGCCTTATCAGAGGCGCCGCCAGCGGATGGATGAAGACCGTGGTGAGCCAGACGATCTTCGCGAACGTGACCACATTGCCTCGCGGTTCCAATGCGGGGGCGGGCACGCCGAAGCTGCGCGTCATGGAGCCAGGGCAGGGCGCGCAGGGCGAGATTCCCGTAGCCGACCACGACTCCAACGGGGACCGCAGACGCCGCGCAATCGCGCGCTGCGTGCGATGAGGAAGGGCATCGCCTTCCTCATCGCCGGCGGGCAGCACCTGGGCAGCACCATCCAATACGGCATCGACGGAGACAATGACGCCGGGGAGGCGCTTTGCATGCAGTCGGTCGCCAATGTCTGGCGGCGCCGCTGATACCCGGACTTGAAAAGACGGCTTCGGGAGCAAGGCGACCGTCCATTCCGTCTTCAACCCCATCGCAAATGACATCGACCCGACTGCGATCCATCACCGCGCCCTTGGATGCGGCATCGTGAGATTCGAACGCGCGACACGTAAGATTACCATCGCCAACTGGCCGCGCCGGGTGAACGCAACGCAGGCCGGAGCAAAGCCCTACGAAGGCCGGACGATCACGATCGGACCGACGCGGAACGGTCTGCCAGCATCAGACCTGTCCCTGGGACGGCATGAGGCGATGGGCATGGAGGAATCCATTGTCCGATTCGATCCGGACGGATCAGGAAGGAACTCTCGTGCGGGGTGTCGCGGCGAATTCGCAGTATGATCGAGAAGTGCCGCGGGTCCGCTGAAGCCGCGAACCGTGTTTGAAGGAGTTTCCGATGAAGTTTTCGATCGCTTGCAAGCCGGCCTGCAAGAGGTCCGGCGCGGCGGGCATTAGCGTATTGGCCGCGATGCAACTGGCTGGACAGGCGCTGCCGCCGCAATTGAAGACGGCAATGGGGTCGCAGCTCAAGTTCACGCCGGCTGAAATCACCGCGGTGGAAGCGGGCCGCGCGGCAGCGCACGTCATCGACACGGGCGATCCGGAAGACGTCTTCATCGTTGGGGCGATCCGGATGGGCGCGACGCCCGGCCAGTTCGCCGCCAGGTACCGGAACGTGACGGAGTTCGAATCCGGCCCCGGCGTTCCCGCGGGGGGAAAGTTCAGCGTGCCTCCCACCGTCAACGATTTGACGGGCCTGAACTTCATCAAGGACGAAGTGGACGATATCAAGGATTGCAAGCCCGGCGACTGTACGTTCAAGATCGGCGATCCGGGGCTGCAGCGAATCCGGACGAGCGTCAATTGGAAATCGCCGGGCTACGTGGCCGAGTTCAACAAGCTC
Organism: uncultured Solibacteraceae bacterium; assembly: GCA_964461075.1. GTDB lineage: Bacteria > Acidobacteriota > Terriglobia > Bryobacterales > Bryobacteraceae > JACADU01. The sequence continues at coordinate 3,519 of CAYWST010000260.1, forward strand.
ATCCGCTCGATGTGGCTTGAATACTTGAGCAACTACCAGTCCAAGGGCAATGCCGCGCTCGCTGTCTATCACGACTCGGAAAAGCTCAGCCGCGTCGCCGACGGCCTCACGAAGATGGTGAAGAACACGCCCGTGCTTCAGCAGTATGTTCCGGAGATGGCGAATTACCTGGTGCAGTTTCCGCAGGGCAAGCCGCCCGATTCCGAGGAGTTTTACTACTGGCAACTCGCCGAATTCGGCCTGAAGCCAGTCCACCGCGTGACGCACGTGATCATGCAGAAGAAGAAGGGGCAGTACGGCGAAGGGTATCTGATCGCCAACAAGATGCTCTACGCGAGCCACTACTTTCGCAGCGCTCTGGAGTTGCGGTTTTTGATCCCGGCCGAGGGCTCGGACAAGAAGCCGGCTACCTACATTGTGGTGCTGCAGCGCTCTTACGTGGATGGTCTGACGGGGATGAAGGGCAAACTGCTGCGCGGCCCCATCATGAGCAGAAGCCGGGACGCGATCGAGCGCTACCTGGTGGCGGCGAAAAGCAAACTTGAAGGGACGGCCCCGGCGAAAAAATAGCCTCGCGCCGGCAGCATCCTCCACTGGCGGCGATTCTCCGCGGCGGATCTTTGAGCAGTCGAGTTGCGCGGCCATGGAGTCCGGCAATGCCGCGATGACAAAGGCCGTCTGGAGATCATGCTTCACGATCTTGAGATCGTGATGATGCGGCTCGACAGCCACCAGGCGATCTTCGAGCCGGTTGCCCGCGCCGGTCCAATCGCCGGGAAGCTTCATCCGCTGGCCAATCAGCTACCCGGCCTCATCGACCGAAGCCGCCCCTGCGGTTGCTCATCCGGCCGGAAGACGTTGTAACAGGGATAGCAGCGGGATGAGAGGCGCTTGAACCCCGCCTCGCCGTCCTTCCGCAGATACCAGGCCTCGTGGAATCCGGCGGCGGCGATACTTATGGCAATGCTCCAGCACCGTCTTCGTTCCGGGCCGGAATTCAACGTAGATTCGGAGCGTGCAGGGTCGTCCTGGTGGACAGCGCCATGTCGTCGTACAGCTCGACCGGGGTCAGGGACTTGCCATCATGCTGAGGGTGGATCCATGACAGAGAATGACTGGACAATCCGCTTCTTTCCGGCTCCCGGTTTTGCGCCTACGGTACGATACTGATGATACGGAGTTTGCAGTCAGGACATCAGAATGAAAACCACAAATCTCGCCCTGGGAGTCTTTTTGTCCGCTGCCATGGGCGGGATGAGCGCGATGGCGCAACAACAACCCGGCCAACCGGCGGCCGCGCAACCCGCGACGCCTGCCGCCACTGGAAAGCCATACAGCTACATCACGGGCGAAGAGCGGTTCAAGTGGTTCGTGATATCAACCATCGGCCCGACCAGCTTACTTGCAGCGGGACCGATCAGCGCGGGATGGGGAGTCTTATTGAACAAACCGGCGGAGTACGGCCCCACGTGGGAGGGTTTCGGCAAACGCTACGGCATGAGGCTGACAGGAGTCTCGACCGGCAATGCCATTGAGGCGCTGACGGGCGCGGCGATTGGGGAAGATCCCCGTTACGTCCCCGCGCCGGCGGGCAGCTCGTTCGGCAGACGCGTTGGCTATGTGGTGGTGGAGTCGTTCATGGCGCACCGGCCCGACGGGTCGAGGCGGTTCTCGTTTTCTCGCGTGGCGGGAAACGTAGGCAATAACTTCCTCTCCAATATGTGGCGTGTGGAAAGCGAAAGCTCCGGCAAGGACGCCGCGGTCCGCTGCGTGTTTGGGCTGACTGGCCGCATGGCCAGTTATGCGTTTTCTGAGTTCTGGCCCACGGTGAAGAAGAAGTTCAAGCGATAGATTCTCCGGTTCTCGTGGAGAGCGGGATGGACGGGAATAGGACAGGATTCCCGGAGATGTCTTTCGCCGCTGTGCAATGCGGGGGGGTGCCAGGGGCTTGGGCGGAAGCGGGAACGCTCCGCATGCGATCGCGGGCTATTCGCGCGCGGTCCCGGCGGCCAACCTGGCGCGTTGGGAGAGGATGAAGGCGCGGATGGCGTCGACTTCCGCGGGATTGAGGCGGCCGGGCGCTTTGTATACGCCGGAGGCGTTCAGGCCGAGGATGACGCCGTCGGCTCCACCCCGCCCGATGAGGATGGAGACGTATTGCCGGCCGTCGAGTCAGTAAGTGATCGGGGCGGCGACGATGCCATTGCCGAGGAAGACCTCCCAGAGCTTTTCGCCGTTAGCCGCACGATATGGGGCGAAGTAGCCGGCCGCATTGCCTTGGAAGACGAGATCGCCTGCGGTGGCAAGCGTGCCGCCGTTGGCGTTGGACTTGTGATCGACGCGCCATCGCTCCTCGCGGGCGCGCGGGTCCCAGGCGAGGAGATAGCCGGGGGTGGGTGAGAAAGGCTCGCCGGATGGATGCTGCTCGACGCCTTCGTTCCGCCAGCCCGGCGATACTTGAAGTCCGGGCTCGGGGTGTAGGGAGAAGGCGCTTCCTGGGCGGGGATGTGGACCAGGCCCGTCCCCGGATGGAATGACATCGAGTGCCAGTTGTGGGCGCCGAATGGGCCTGGGGTAATGATTTGAGCGCCGGTTTCGAAGCGTGCGTTTGGGGTTTTCAACCGGGCGGCAGGTTTTGAGGTCGACGTGGCTGACGCAGGTGACTTTGGAGAAGGGGTCTGCGGGTGGAAGTTCTCCGGTGCGGCGGCCGAGGACATAGAAGAAGCCGTTCTTGGGGGCCTGCATGAGGACCTGCCGCGTGCGGCCTCCGATTTCGAGATCGGCGAGGATGGAGCAGAGGCAGAGATTGTCGCCGCCTTGGGAGCTGCGAAGCTCGAAAATCCAGGGGGAGCCGTTGCCGGTCCCGGTGTAAAAGCGCCAGACGAGTTTGCGGCTTGCGGCGTCGATGGCCTTCAAGGGGCTGAAGCGGGTTTCGGCAGCGTCGCGGCGAGGAGTGCTGGAGCAAAGCCAGACAGAGGCTTCCCAGGGGCCTTGTCATGATCGGGTGATTGTGCGAGGGAAGGCGAGTTGATGTTCGGGTCCGGAGTTCCGGTTGAGAGAAAGGTCCGGTTTCGGGCACTTGAGAGATATGGCGAGACAGCCGCGGTTGGTGATCGCTGGACTCCTGCATCATGTCACGCAGCGGGGGAACAATCGGAGAGAGGTCTTTCTTTGCGAAGAGGACAGGTTGGAGTACATGCGTCTGCTGCAGGCGCTGGCGCCGGTTTCCGGGGTGTCGTTGGCGGGATACTGCCTGATGCCGAACCATATCCATTTGGTATTGCGGCCGGCGGGAGATTTGAGTATGGCTGGGCTGATGCGGCAGTTGCAGTCCGAGTATGCGGTGATCTTCAACCGACGGCATGGGCGGGTGGGTCATTTGTGGCATAGCCGGTACTTTTCATGCGTGCTGGAGGGTTACCATGCGCTGAATGCGTTGCGGTATGTGGATCGGAACCCAGTGGCGGCGGATTTGGTGGGGTATGCGTGGGAGTGGCGGTGGTCGAGTGCGAAGGCGCACTGCCTGAGGAGGCAGGACGAATTTGGACTATTGAGTATGGACTGGCTGGAATGGAGGGATTGGCCGCGGGACTGGACGTCTTTTATTGGGGAGGGAGACGCGAAAGCAGACGAGTTGATTCGGAAACATACGAAGCAAGGAAAGCGGCTTACGCCAGGAGAGGAAGGAGGGGACAGTCCCCCTTTAGTCCATCGGGCGGGGGAGTAGTCCCTTGGGGAGATTGGACTAAAGGGGGACTGTCCTCTCTTTCAGTCCCCGTTTCATTTGGGTTCTTATTTGACGAGCCGCCAGTAGCGAGCCAGAACTTTGTCGACGTAGTTGACGGTTTCGCGGTAGGGGGGGACGCCTTTGTATTTGGCGACGGCGCCGGGGCCGGCGTTGTAGGCGGCGAGGGCTTTGGAAACGGGGCGATCGTCGTGCTGGTACTTAATCAGGAGGTCGCGGAGGAGGCGCGTGCCGGCGTCGATGTTTTCGACGACGTTGTGGGGGTCGGCCTGGAGCGCGCGGGCGGTTCCGGGCATCAGTTGCATCAGGCCGATGGCGCCCTTGGGGGAAATGGCTTTTGCGTTGTAGGCGGACTCGGTCATGACAATGGCGTGGACGATTTCGGGAGGTAGACCGTGGCGATCGGCGGCTTCGGTGATGAGATCCTTGATTGACTTTGAGGCAGGCTCAGGCGGAGGAGGGGGCGGCGCGGGCGCAGCGGCGGGTTCGGGGATGTGTTCGACATCGGCGAGCATGGCGGAGTCGATTTCGATGCGTCCGGCTCCGGAATGGAGAATCACCTTGGCTCCGTCGCGCTCGACGCGGTCGGCGGGGAGGCGGGCGCCGGTGGTGAGCACGGCGACGTCGGCCATGAGCAGGAAAGAGAACAGGAAAGTCATCGGATTTCCGGTTCGCGCGGGGTGTTGAGATTGGAGTAGTGAAGCGCGGCGTTGAGGACAAACATGAAACTGCCCTGGGTGGCTTCACGCCACATGGGGTTGATGGCGAACAGCAGATAGTGGCCCCTGCCGGAGGGGACGTCGACGATGGCCGGCCGGCCGGCGAGTTCTCCGGCTCCGGCCAGCATACCGGAGATGAGCAGGTTCTGCTGCTGGGCGAAGCGGAGGAGGATGCGCGGACGCATCTCGGGGGGAGGCATGAGGGGCCTGATCTGCTCGAGCATGTCGGAGGCGAGTTCGCCGGGGCGGGCGGGTGGAACGGGAGCGGCATAGGGCCGGCCCTGCGGAACGTCGGGGT
>CAYWST010000261.1:0-8262 GCA_964461075.1 uncultured Solibacteraceae bacterium
TCTCTACTCCGCATGGCGCGCCAGCGCGCGGCTCACCCCCCTTCAACTCACAGCGATCGCAATCCTCCAGATCCTCGCCCTCAACTCCAAGGAAATTGCCGCCGCCCTGCCGGTCGCGCTTGCCTCATACGAGCTGCTATACCAGGCCCGCTCACATCGTGACTTCCGCGCCCCGCTCCTGACCTTCCTGCTCGCCGCAGCCGTGATGGGGGCGCGATTCTTTGGCGCTGATCCGATGCTCGCCAACGCCGCTTACAGGCCGTCCATCTCTGAAGCAGGCCATGCCCTCTCCGTCTACACCGGCCAACTTCTCTACCAGATTCCTGCCGCAACACCCCTTGCCGTCTTTGCCTTCATCCTCCTCATCGTCTCCGCCCTCTTTGTCCCCCGCCCACACATCCGCTTCGCCGCCGTCTTCTCCCTCGTCACGCCAATCCCCGTCCTGCTCATCTCCCAGCGAAGCCTCTACGTCATGTACCTCCCCATGCTCGGCTTCACTCTCCTCGCCGGCGGCCTCCTCGCTCTCCTGATCCCTGAACGCTCTCAAAACCGCTGGCGCGCCCTGCCCGCGGCCATCATCCTCGCCGCGCTCCTGATTCCACTCCACCTCAAATACAAAAAGGTGGCGACCACGTGGATCGCCACCGACGGACCCAAAGTTCGATCGATCGAAGCGGCCCTATCGAGCCAGCTTCCTTCCTTGCCCAAAGGCAGCCGCGTCTTCTTCGATACCGATCCTTTCCCGGAGGACGACTGGTTCCTCACCATGCTCTTCCGGCTTCACTACCGCGACGGCGCCGTCCAGGTCAGCCGCCGCAAACGCCCGGGTGAAACTCCCGAGGGTCATCAATACATCCTGTCCCTGACGGAGAATCCCTGGACGCTCACGCGGCGATCCGCGCCATCCGCGGCTCCAGGTACTGCTTCATCGCCTGCCGGCCCCGGTAAAGGTGGACCTTGACCGTGTTCACCGGCAAACCAAGTCGCGTCCCGATCTCCTCGATGCTGAGGTCCTCAACCAGCCTCAGCTTCATCACCTTCAGGTACGAGGGCCGCACCACGCTCAGGCTCTCCCGAACCAACCGCGCCCGCTCTCGCGTCAGCGCCAGCTTCTCCGGATCCTCCGTATTCGAAGGAAGGCTCCGCACCACCCCTTCCTGCTCATCGCTCACCGTCTCGCTGATCTCCAGATGGTCCTTTCGCCGCCGCCGCACCTGGCCCACCGCCTCGTTCATCGTGATCCGCGTCAGCCAGGTCGAGAACGCCGAATCCATCCGGAACCGGCCGAGGTGCTTGTAGGCGCTCAGGAACGCTTGCTGCACCGCGTCCTCCGCCTCGCTCTCGTTGCCGGTAATCCGCAGCGCCGTCCGCATCATCCGGCCGTAATAGCGAATCGCCAACTCGTCAAACGCCCCGCGGTCGCCGCCTTGCGCCCGCATGATCAATTGCTGTTCATCGTTGAGTTGAAGTCCCTTGATTGTGCTCATCGGTTGTCCCTTCCGAGTCCAGAATCGCCGCCAGGGGCTTTAACATCGGAGTGAGACTCAGTGAGCTAACCGTGAGATAAACTGAATTACCCCTTGTGGAACAACAAGATCAGGCCCGCGCCCTTCTGAGCGGCATCCTCGCCTCGCCGCAGTTCGCTCAATCTGCGCGAATGCAGCGGTTCCTCTCCTTCGTCGTCGAGCGGACCCTCGCGGGCCAGGCCGCGGACCTCAAGGAGTACACCATCGGCGTCGAGGTCTTCGACCGCCCCGCCGACTACGACCCCCGTATCGACTCCATCGTCCGCGTTGAGGCCCGCCGCCTCCGCCGCAAGCTCCGCGAGTATTACGCCGGTCCAGGAGCGAAGAACTCCATCGTCATTTCGCTCCCGGAAGGTTCATATGTTCCCCAGTTCGCCGGTTTGCCCACTCCGCCCATTTCGCCGGCTCCATCCATTCCTCCCGGACCGCGCATCGCGGTCCTCCCTCTCCAGGCCAGTCCCCCCTCTCCGGACGCCGTGATGCTCGCCGGCGCCATCACCGACGACTTCCTCGCCGCTCTCGCCCGCATCCCCGGGCTCTCCGTTGTCACCCGTTCCGCAACCGTCCGCTTTCATCAGCCTGAGCGCGACCTGAAGGCCATTGCCGCCGAGCTCGGAGTCGAGTGGATCGTCGAGGGCTCGCTCCGCCGCTCCGGCGAAGGCTGGCGACTCAATATCCTCGTCGCCGAGTGCGCCACCGGCTTTGCCCGCTGGAGCGAATCCTACGACGCTTCCTCGGTCGAACTCCAAACACTGCACAACCGCATCGCGCCCGAAATCGCGGCACGCCTCGGCGTCTCTTCTCCCCCCGCTCCTCCCGCCGGGAGCAATACCTCCGCCTTCAGGCACCTGCTCGAAGGCCGCCACCTCATGCTTCAAATGACGCCGCGATCCCTCCGCCGCGCCGCCGAGGCCTTTCGCCGCGCCACTTTCGCCGACCCCTCCCTCGCCCCCGCCTGGGCCGGGCACGCCGGCAGCCTCCTTCTCATGAGCGTCTTCGGCGACACTTCCCCGGCCATGATCTCCGCCGACGCCTCCAATTGCATCCAGCGCGCTCTTTCGCTCAATCCCGAACTGCCCAACGCCCATGCCTGGCGCGGCTTTTACCGCGCTACCTTTCAGTGGAATTGGGATGCCGCCGAGGAAGACCTCCTTCAAGCCATCCGCGGCAACCCCAGCCTCCTCCACGCCCATCTCTGGCTGGCCGCCGCCGTCTACGCCCCCCTCCGCCGGTACGAAGAAGCGCGCCGCCACCTCGAACTCGCCCGCCAGCTCGACGCTGCCAACCCCGCCGTCCTCTCAGTCGCGGGCCTCTTCGACGCTTTCGACGGTAACCTCTCCGCCGCACTCTCCACCTTCGACGCCGCCCGCGGGCTTAGCTTGATCTTCTACGGAGCACACCACCTCGAAGCGCGTATCCTCGCCGCCCATGACCGGCATTCGGAGGCCCTCGCCATTCTCGAAGAGGCCCGCCCCCGCGTCGGCTCCGATCCCCGCAACCTCGCCCTCGTCGCCGTCATGCGCGCCCGCCTCGGCCAAACCTCCGAGGCCCGCGACATCGCTTCATCGCTCCATCTCGCCGCCGAATCCGGCTACGTCTCCTCCTACGATTTGGCCATCGTCGCCGCCGCCCTGGGGGATCTCCCCGCCGCCGCCGGAGCCCTCATGCACGCCCTTACCGAACATGAACCCTGGCTCGTCTACCTCCGCCAGGATCCCCTCATGCGCCCCCTCGAACACACCCCAGAGTACGGCCGTGTCATTCGGACCGTCTTCGGTGAGGTCGAAGAGTGACCAGCGTCGCGCCCCATCCCCCCGCCTCCTCCGGAGCCGTCCGGAACTCCTCCACCAATTCCGACCGCTCCAAAACCTTCCGGACCATTTCCCGCTGGACCCCAATCCCCTTGCCGTGGATGATCCGCACCGCCGCCAAGCCCTTCTCCGCCGCCGCCTCGAGATAGGCTTCCACCGCCGCCCGCACATCCCGCGGCGCGAACGTGTGAAGGTCGATCACATCCGTGATCGGATACTCCACTGGCTCGCCGGAGTCGAACTCACCGCTTGAACTCATGGATCTCGAAGATCGGGACGCCGTGCCGGTCCTTGATCACCTGGAGAAGCTCGTCCCGGTAGCCCTTCGACGCAGCGAACTCGATCAGCCTCTTCCGAACGCCGGTGAACGCCTCCCGGCCTTCGGTATGGGTGACGAACAGGTTCTTCGGATCGGCGAGTTGCTTCTCGACGAACGCCTGGCTCAGAGGTTCGTCCAGCGTGATCACAACCCCGTCGGCCGGCCGGTGAAAGCCGATCCTGCCCGCTCCGTAGAACTGAATCTGCTCGCTGATGCCCCAATCCGCCGCGAACACCAGCCGTCCCTGATGCCGGCCCAGTTCGTTCACCAGCGGCCGGATCGCGTTGGTCCAGTGCACTCCCGGCCCGGAAGAGATGAACTGCGCCATGTATTGATTGAGGATCAGCCCGTTTGACGCCGCGCACAGAACCGTCACCCCGAGAGCGGCCAGCTCGGGCTTGCCTGGCCAGCGCTCGGCCACTTCCGCCAGGACCAGCGCCAGCAGCAACTGTGGAACCGGCCACAAGAGAATCGTGTGATGCTGGCTTGCCCCTGCGTTCCTCGTGCTCATCATCAGCAGCGCCGAAACCACCAGCCCCGCCAGCAGAAAAACCGCAACGCGCCGCCTCGCGCCGAACCAGGTCAAGGGCGCCAGCAACAGCGCCGCCACCAGCAGCAAGTGTTGCCAGCTCGAGCGCGGAGCTCCCAGCTTTCCGCTCAGCCACAACGGGATCTTCTCCACGAACTTCAGGTTCTCGGGGCGTCCCTCCGGGGACTCGCGAACGATGTAGCCGAACAGCCCGCTGCCATCCATCGTCCTGTCGATCATCTGCAGCTTGAAAGTCATCGGCACTGTCCCGTCGACTTCCGTGTTGGCCTTGAACGTCATGAGGGGCTTCCGGAAGTTGTAATAGATGAACGGAGCGGCGCCGACGAGAAAGCCTCCCAGCGCCGCGGCGGCGAGCCGCGGCGACCGCAAGATCGCGAACGCCTCCTTCCGGAAACAGGCCAACAGCGCTACGCCGAAGCCCGCCAGCAGCCAGATGGAGATCGCCTTGTCCCAGAGCGCGAGCCCCGAGGCCAAGCCGCCTGCCAGCAGCCAGCGCGCCCGCCGCGTCTCGGCGTACCTGAAACCCGCGAAGATCGCTCCGGTGAACAGCACGTGCTGCAGCGCTACCGGCCCCCAGTCGAACACCGTCGTCAGAAGATACACCGCGTCTGTGGCCAGCAGCAGCGACGCCGCCAGCGCCACCCTCGTCCCTCCAAGACGCCGCGCGATCAGGAAGAACAGAAACACCGAGAGCGCGCCGGCCAGCGCCGCCGGGCCGCGGAGCGAAACATGGTTGTTGCCCAGCAGCTTGAACACCGGAGCCCACAACGCCGCCTTCAGTGAACCGATGTAGGTCATCAGCATGATGGGCGCCGGCTTACCGATGCCGAGAAACCTTGTCGCGTATTCGACCGAACCCGGCGCGTAGATCGAGTCCGTGAACAGCACCTCGTCGTACTGCGCTCCGGCGTAGGGGATGAAGGCGGCGCCGATCAGGAGGAACAACAACGAGACGCCCGCCGCTGCGAGCCAAGGCAGTGCCCTGTGCATGAACTTCCAGAGTAGCGGACCTGTCTACCCGCCGATAGCGTGCATCGGCCGCGGCGGCGGCACAAATCGGGCCTGGTTGATCTCGTGCCCGATCCACTTGGCCCTGACGGTCCGCGCCACGATCTCCGCGATCTCCTCGTCCGCCGCCCCGGCTCTCATCGGACCCTTGATGTCCGTTTCCTCGATGGCGAACAGGCAGTAGCGCAACATTCCGTCCGCGGTCAGCCGGATGCGGTTGCAGTTCAAACAGAACGGCCGGCTCACGCTGGCGATGAAGCCGATGCGTCCCGCGCCGTCGGCGAAGCGGTATTCCAGCGCCGGCGCCCGCGGGTCCGGATCCGGCGCCGCTTCCAGCGGCCCGATCTCCCGGCCGAGGATCTCGAGAATCTCGTCCGCCAGCAGCACCCTGCTCCTGTCCCACAAGCCCTGAGCGTCCAGCGGCATGAACTCGATGTAGCGCACTTCAATTCCGCGCTCCCGGGCAAACCGCGCCAGCGGCGCGATGTCCGGCTCCACAAGTCCCTTCACCGCCACCGCGTTCAGCTTGATCGGCCCGAACCCCAATTCCAGAGCCTTGTCAATGCCCCGAAGAACTTTGGCCAGTTCGTCGCGCCGCGTGATCTGAATGAAGCGCTCCCGGTCGAGCGTGTCGAGGTGGATGTTGAGCCGCCGCAGCCCCGCGGCATAGAGGTCGCGGGCCTGGTCGGCCAACAGAACGCCGTTGGTCGTCAGAGCGATATCCTCCACCCCGGCGATCCCGGCGAGTTTCGCCACCAGGACATGGAGATCCCGGCGTACCAGCGGCTCTCCGCCCGTGATCCGCAGCTTCCTCACCCCCAGTCCAACGGCGATCCTGGCGAAGCGCTCGATCTCCTCGAACCGCAACACCTCGCCGTGCGGCACGTACCTCACGTCGTGTTCCGGCATGCAGTAGAAGCAGCGGATGTTGCAGCGGTCCGTCACGCTCAGACGGAGATTGTCGTGATGCCGGCCGAAGGTGTCGACGAGCGAACTCATTTGAGCGCCAGCATGCGCTCGACGGGCAGCCGGGCGCGTTCCATCAGGTCGGGGGAAAGCTCTACTCTCGGCGCGAGGTTGAGGAGCGCGTCGCGGAGCTTCTCGAGCGTGTTCCGCTTCATGTAGGGACACTCGCTGCAGTTGCAGTTCTCATTTGCGATGAAGTGGAACCGCTTCGCCGGCGCCAGCTTGTGGAGCGAATGAAACACGCCGCTCTCGGTCAGCACGATGAACTCGTCGTGGCTATGCTTGACGCACCAGTCGATGATGGCCGACGTAGAGCCGACGAAATCGGCCATCCGTAGCACTTCGGGCGGGCATTCGGGATGAGCGGCGACGAGCGAATCCGGGTACTCGGCCTTTGCGCCCACCAGCCTCCGCGCCGGGAACGTGGCATGGACGATGCACGCCCCCTGCCAGATCTTCATGTTGGTCCGGCCGCTCATCCGTTTGACGTAATTGCCCAGGTTGACGTCCGGCACCCACAGGATGGGCTGGTCCGCCGGAATCGAGTTGACCACGTCCACAGCGTTCCTGGACGTGCAGATGATGTCGCTTTCGGCTTTCACCTCAGCGCTCGTGTTGATGTAGGCGACCACCGCATGGCCGGGGTTGGCCGCCTTCCAGGCCCGAAGCTGCGACGCCGGGCAGGCGTCCACCAGACTGCAACCCGCTTCCGCGTCCGGCACGATCACCGTCCGCGAAGGGTTCAGAATCTTGGCGGTTTCCGCCATGAACCAGACGCCGCAGAAGGCGATGACCTCGCCCTCGAACGACTGCGCCCGCCGGGCCAGTTCCAGGCTGTCGCCGATCGAATCGGCCAACTCCTGGATTTCGGATTCCTGGTAATGATGGGCGAGCAGGATGGCGTTGCGCTCGCGCTTCAGCTCCAGGATCTCGTCGGCGATGGAAAGGGTGGCCCGCATGGCGTGAACTTTACTTTATTGTAACGCTCTTACTTATGGATATCGCGGTGCGACACCTTAACTGGATGACCTGACTGCTGGATGAGCTTCGCGATTTCCTCGGCCATCATGACCGAGCGATGATGACCGCCGGTGCATCCGAAAGCGATGGTCAGGTAGCTCTTGCCCTCACGGATGTAATGGGGCAGCAGGAAAAACAGCATCGCCGAGAGCCGCGTGAGGAACTCGACCGACTGAGGAAACTGGCGGATGTAGCGCGCCACCCTTGGATTCCGGCCGGTGAGCGACTTCAGCTCCGGAACGTAGTTCGGGTTTGGGAGGAAGCGGACGTCGAAGACGAGATCGGCTTCCGGCGGAACGCCGTGACGGAACCCGAAACTCATCACCGAGATCCGAAGCCGGGCCTCATCCTGCGCGGCGTACAGCTCCACGATGCGGCGTCGAAGCTGGTGGACGTTCATCTCGCTGGTGGAGAGAACGTGATCGGCGATGGACCGGATCGGCTGGAGCATCTTGCGCTCATGCCGGACGTTCTCGAGGACGCTCGCGCCGCACCGCGCCGGGTGGGGCCGGCGTGTCTCGCTGTAACGGCGCACCAGAGTCTCATCGTCGGCGTCGAGAAACAGCAGGCTGACATTCAGATCCGCCCGCATTTTGGCGAAGACCCCGGGGAACTTGGCGAGCGCGTCGCCTTCCCGGATGTCGACGATGATGGCGGCGCGCCGATGGGTGGAGGAAGGGCCGAGCGCAAGCTCGGCGAACTTGCCGATCAACTCGACCGGCAGGTTGTCGACGGTGTAGTAGCCATGGTCCTCTAGCGTGTTCAGGACGGTCGCTTTGCCCGAGCCGCTCATGCCGGTGATCACGACGAGTTGGCGGCCCGCTGGTTCATTGGCCTGGATTCGCGGGATCGCTTTCTTCCGCGGCATCAGGCTTCGACGAGATCCACTTTGCCGTCGCTGCGGCGGATCAATACGCGGACCTGGTCTGAACCGGCATCTCGATAGACGACGTAGTCCTTGCCTTCTTCAATGCCGAGCATCGCCTCGTCAAAGGTCATCGGTTTTCCGTTCGTCCTGGCGCTGGCGCGGACGACCCGCGCCGGTTTGGAGGGCGTAGCCTT
>CAYWST010000262.1:0-8257 GCA_964461075.1 uncultured Solibacteraceae bacterium
TGGAGGCGTTCCGGCACGCGGTGGACACGATGATCCTGGCGCAGGAGATCATTGTCGACAACGCGAGCTATCCGACGGAGAAGATCGCGCGGAACAGCCACGACTACCGGCCGCTGGGGCTCGGGTTCGCCAACCTTGGCAGTCTGCTGATGTCGATGGGCGTGCCTTACGACAGCGACCAGGGGCGCGCGTGGGCCGGAGCGATCACGGCGGTAATGTGCGGCCAGGCATATCTGACGAGCGCGCGGGCCGCGGAAGTGGTGGGTCCGTGCCCCGGATACGGGATCAACGAAGAGCCCTTCCTGGACGTGATCAAGATGCACGGCGAAGCGGTGAACGGGATCGATTCGAGACTCGTCCCGCCGGCGCTGTTCGAAGCCGCCTCAACCGTCTGGAAGCTGGCCTATGAGTTGGGGCAGCGGACCGGCTTCAGAAACGCGCAGACAACGGTGATCGCGCCGACGGGAACCATCGGGTTCATGATGGACTGCGACACGACGGGAATCGAGCCCGACCTGGCGTTGGTGAAGTACAAGAAGCTGGTGGGCGGCGGCGTGATCAAAATCGTGAACAACACGGTGCCGTCGGCGCTCATCCGGCTGGGCTACGCGCCGGAGACGGTGGAGAAGATCGTGAACCACATCGATCAGACCGGATCGATCGAGGGCGCGCCGGGGCTCAAGGAGGAGCACCTGCCGGTGTTCGACTGCAGCTTCAAGGCGCCGAACGGAACGCGGTTCATCCATCACATGGGCCATGTGAAGATGATGGCGGCGGTGCAGCCGTTCATCTCGGGCGCGATCTCGAAGACGATCAACATGCCCGAAGAATCGACCCCGGACGACATCATGAACGCCTACATCGAGAGCTGGAAGCTCGGGCTGAAGGCGGTGGCGATCTATCGCGACAACTCGAAGCGGGCGCAACCGATGAGCTCCGGCAGCGCCAAGGGCGAGAAGAAGGCGGCCGTGGCGCCGGCGAGGGTGGAAGAGAAGATCGTCTACCGTCCTGTGCGGCGGAAACTGCCGGACGAGCGGCAGGCGATCACCCACAAGTTCTCGATCGCCGGCCACGAGGGCTACATCACGGTGGGCCTGTTTGAAGACGGCAGCCCGGGCGAGATCTTCATCACGATGGCGAAGGAAGGCTCGACGATTTCCGGATTGATGGACAGCTTCGCCACGGCCGTGAGCTACGGCCTGCAGTACGGAGTGCCGTTGAAGTTCTTCGTCGATAAGTTCAGCCACGTGCGGTTCGAGCCGAGCGGCTACACGGGCAATCCGCAGGTTCCCTATGCGAAGTCGATCATGGACTACATCTTCCGCTGGATGGCGGTGAAGTTCATCGGACCGAACGCGGTGGAGAACGAGATCTCCGATTCGGTGACAACGGTGCTGCGGCCGACGGAACCGGAGCCGCAGCAAAAGCTGCAGTTCACCTCGGCGGATGGCATGGAAGACGCGCCGGTCTGTTCGGAGTGCGGCGGTCTCATGACGAGGAACGGGTCCTGCTACAAGTGCGAGAACTGCGGCGGGACGAGCGGATGTTCGTGATTTCTCCAGCCGGACGGTGGGAGTCACCGCGAAGGGGGATCGCCCGGATGGGGTGGTCCCCCTTCGCGTTTTGAGGTGAAAGCTTGAGCGAGCGGGCGGCGGGAACGCCCGATAGATACCAGGGAGAACCCTATGGAACTATTCACGATGATCGGCATCCTCGTGCTGGGGCTGGCTGCCGGGGCCACGGCCGCAAGCGTCCTGCTGAGAGGGGCGAGAGGACCGAACCTCGTGGAGAGCGAGGCGGAACTGGCGGATCTGAAGGCGCGGCTGGAGGAGCGGGAGCGCGCAGCGCAGGACGTGCGGCGGGATCTGGAGTCGGAGCGCGAACTTGTTGAGACGCTCCGGAAGGATCTGGCGGAGGTGGTGGTGGCGCGGGTGGCGGCCGAGGAACGGGCGAACGATATTCCAAAGCTTGAGACGATGGTTGCGGAAAAGCAGGCGCTGATCGACGCGCTGCGGGCGGAGATGGCTCAGATGCAGGCGCGGCACGCGTCGTTGATGACGCGGCTCGATGAGACCCAGAAGGCGCAGGAGCGTTTTGCGGACAGCTTCAAAGGCGTCGCGGCCGAAGCGCTGGCGCACAACAACCAGAACTTCCTGCAACTCGCCAAGGCGGTGCTTGAGAAGGCGCAGGAGGCAGCCAAGAGCGACCTGACGGCCAGGCACGACGTGATTGCAGAGTCGTTGAAGCCGCTTAAGGAATCGCTGGATCAAGTCAACGCGAAGATGGGCGAACTGGAGAAAGAGAGGGCGGCGCAGCAGTCAGCGATCGCGGAGCAGGTGAAGCTGCTGACCACGGCGCAGAGCCGGATGGAGATGGAGACGTCGAAGCTCGTGAACGCGCTTCGGGCGCCTTCGGTGCGCGGGCGGTGGGGCGAAGTTCAGTTGAGGCGCGTGGTGGAAATGGCGGGGATGGTGGAGTACTGCGACTTCGAGCAGCAGGTGAGCGTGGAGACGGAGGGCGGCAAGCTCCGTCCGGATATGATCATCCGGCTGCCGAACGACCGGGAGATCGTGGTGGACGCCAAGGTCAGCCTGGCGGCGTATCTCGATTCGCTGGACATGGGCGATGACGGCGCCCGCGAAGAGAAGCTGGCCGACCACGCCCGGCAGGTCAGGCAGCATGTCCAGCGGTTGGCGGGAAAATCCTATTGGGATCAGTTCGAAAAAGCGCCGGACTTCGTCGTGGCCTTCCTTCCGGGGGAGACGTTCTTCTCTGCAGCGCTCACGAAGGATCCCCAGCTTCTGGAATTTGGCGTGGAAAGTAAGGTGATCCTGGCGACGCCGACGACGCTGATTGCGCTGTTGAAGGCGGTGGCCTACGGATGGCGGCAGGAGAAGATCGCGCGGAACGCACAGGAGATCAACCGGCTGGGGCAGGAACTGTACGACCGGCTGTCGACGTTCGTGGATCATTTCGACGGAGTTCGAGCGGGGCTGGAGCGCTCGCTGGGAGCGTACAACAAGGCCGTGGGATCGCTCGAGGGCCGGGTTCTGGTGACGGCGCGGAAGTTCCGCGAACTCAGCGGTTCGGGTTCCGCGGAGATCCCGGCGGTCGAGCCGGTCGATTTGACGCCGCGGCGGTTGGACGCACCGGAACTGGCGCTGACCGCGGGCGCGTCGGGAAACGGCTTCCAGCCAGAGTAGAGCCGGCGGAGCCCCTGCATGCGCCAATCTTGCATATGTTCTACGGAAGGAACCGCGCAAAGAGTGCGTTATTGCGGGCCAGGAAACCCAGGAAAAACCGGACGGATCCTTCCGCATTGGCGCCGGGCAGTTCGCCAAACTCCAGATTTTGCAGTAATTTGACACTGTGTTGGCCTAAAGATAGCCAACTCTGTGTTGTAGGTGGATCTCGACGTGCGTCACTAAAAGTGATGGCAAAGACTCACAACAACTGGTTGGCCGCGGCAGCGGTGGTTTGCATCTCCGCCGCGCCGCTTTACTCTCAACGTGTTGAGTTTCACGAAGCGGCGCCCCTTGAACTTCCCGGCATCTCTGATTCAAACAGCCCGGTGTTGTGGCGTAATGGCCATATTCAGATCTACTCCTCCGATGGGAAACCGAGAGTCAGCATTGGGCCGGGGATCGAGGGCCCCTTTGAGACATATGATGTGGTGATCGACCAGGACGAGCACCGGCCGATGTGGATTGAGTCGGTTTGGGAAGACGAGGATGGCCGGGTGTTCGGGTGGTACCACCATGAACAAGTAGGCGTCTGCGCAGGGAGCAAGCTGACAACGCCTAAGATCGGCGCGCTCGTTTCATATGACGGCGGGATGAGTTTTCGGGATCTGGGGATTGTGATCGACTCCGGAGAGCCGGTGAACTGTGCGGCGGAAAACGGATATTTCGCGAACGGCCACGGCGATTTCACTGTTGTGTTGGACAGAGAGCGGCAGTACTTCTACTTCTTCTTTGGCGCGTACGCCGGCGAGACCGCGAATCAAGGAGTCGCGGCCGCGCGGATGGCGTTCGCCGATCGCGAGTATCCGATTGGAGCGGTCAAAAAGTATTTCGAGGGCAGGTGGGACGAACCCGCCTTGGGAGGGCGTGTGACGCCGATCTTCAGCGCGACGGTCGGATGGGAGAGGCCTGACACGGATTCGTTCTGGGGGCCCTCGGTCCATTGGAACACTCATCTGCAAAAGTGGGTCATGCTCCTGAACCGGGCATGCTGCCAGCCCGGTTGGCCCCAAGAAGCCGTGTTCATCAGCATTGCCCTGGACCTCTCCGACCCGGCGTCATGGCAACCGCCGGTGCAGTTGATCGGATCGGGCAATTGGTATCCGCAGATCATCGGACTCGGGCCTGGGGAAACGGACCGCGAGGCGGGGCAGCGAGTCAGGTTGTTTATCCAAGGGGAATCGGATTGGGAGCTGGTTTTCCTGAACGAGGGCGAGATCGCAGAACCACCCATCCTGTGATAGCATCTTCGGGTGCTATCGGATGTCAAACACTCTGAATAGGCCCCGGAGGAACGAAGTCACCGCGGTCGCACTGGCACTTCTGGTGTTGGGGGCGGTCCTGGCGGGTCTCGCATTCGACACGGGCGTCACGGTAGACGAACCGAGCCACCTGTTGTCCGCCTATCTTTACTGGCAGGGCCAGGACACGTTGCAGGCTGGGGACATGCCGCCCATGATGAAGATCCTGGGCGGGTGGGTTCCGCACGTTACCGGATTAAGACTGCCCCCACGCAGCCACGAGTCCTGGAAAACGGACCACGAATGGAATGTCTCGCTGGCGATGATGGAGGGGCTCCAAGGTCCGGAAATCCGGAGGATTTTCGGATTCACGCGGCTCACCATGATCCCAATGACCCTTGGCTGCGTGTTGCTGATCTGGTGGTGGGGACGGCAGTTGTATTCTCCGAACGCGGCGATGGCGGCCGCATTGGCGTTCGGCCTCTCTTCGCTCGTGCTGGGGCACGGGTGTCTGTACAAGAACGACCTGGCGGCGACGTTTGCGTTTCTTTTCTTCTGGTACCGGATTTGGGTCTTCTGGCGCAGGCCAAACCCGGCTTCGGCGGCATGGCTTGGGCTGGCGGTTTTGATTTCGATGACGGCGAAGTTCTCGCTGTACGCATTCCTGCCCCTGGCGCCCCTGATTGTGGCGTTTAGGATTATCACGCTGCGGATCGCTCCGATTCGGACACTGGCGATCGCCGCGCTGCTAGTTTCGATTCCGTATGCGGGTGTTCATTTGGCGTGGCAGTCGTCGGGTTGGGATCGGCTTCCCCCTGCACAACTGAGCGGGTGGTCGCACAATCCGGACTTCCCCGCCTGGAGCGCCAAGGCCGCGGCGGTGATGGATTTCCTGCGGCTCCCGCCGCGCATGATCTGTGGAGCGATGAGCCTGGTGTCTTCCAACGGCGACAAGAACGCGGTGTACCTTCTGGGCCGGATTTACGAAGGCGGTCACCCGGCGTATTTTCTCGTCGCGTTAGCGGTGAAACTGCACGTGCCGCTCATCCTCATGATTCTCGCCGGGCTCGGAGAGTGCGTGAGGCGGATCCTCGCCAGGACCGCATCGTGGGAGTGGCTGTTCTGGACGGCTCCGCCGTTTCTCTATATCGGCGCTGCGTCGCTATCGAGTTTGCAGTTGGGGGCCCGCCTGGCGCTGCCGGGCGTCGCTTTCCTGGTTCTGATCGGCGGGCTGAGCATCGAGCGGCTTCTGCCGTCGAGAGCGGGAAGAGCGGTTCTCGGCCTCATGTTTGCGTGGCTGGTGGTGAAGGCGGCGATGACGCATCCGCACCACATCGCCTCGTTCAACGCGCTGGTGGGCGGCCCTGAGAACGGGCTGAAGTACCTTTCCGACAGCAACCTGGACTGGGGGCAGGACGCGGCGCGGATTTGGAGGGTCATGAAGGAAAAGCGGATTCCGCTTATCCGGCTGGCTTATTTCGGTACAGATCCGCCATATAGACACATACCGGAGCGGTATATTGAGGGCATCGCGCCGCCGTGGAGCGACGATCTGGTGAGATCGACCGTTTGCCCGGTGTCAGCAGGCTATTACGCAATCAGCGCATCATTGCTGACGGGCCAGCACTTTGCACCGAAATATCGCGATTATTTCGCGCCATTTCGTAAGATGAAACCGATCGCAATGGCTGGCTATTCGATCTGGATCTACAAAGTCGAAGCGACAGCGCAGGAGCCGGGCCCGGGCGGGAATGCCGAAGCTACTGCTTATTCGCGAAGTTCTGCGCCATCGGGCCGATGACGGGCAGCAGGAAGGGCTGGTTGTTATAGGCGCGGTACATCAGGAAGAGCCAGAGCGCCAGGCCGGCGAGAGAGACGAGTCCGGAGAGGCCGGCGAGCATGAGGTCGATGCCGAAGGGGAGCATCGCCACGAGGGTCCAGATGACGATCCAGAGGACGACCCAGGCGACATTGAACAGGATCGACTGGAAGGCGTGGAAGCGCACGGACGGCTTCTGGTTATAGGGGGCGAGCACCAGGAAGATGACGCCGGTAATGAGACCGAGCAGGTAGCAGAGAGCCCCGGCTGCGTTATCGGCCATGCCGGCGGCTGAAGCCGCCTGGGGTGGAGGGGCCTGGTAGGAAGGCTGCTGGCCGGCGCCGGCGGGCGCACCGCACTTACCGCAGAACGCCCCCGACATTTCGCTACCGCAATTGGAACAGTAGGCCATGGGTTGATCTCACTCCTTTTCGACAGTCTACCTACATACGTGAAGCGACGCGGCGCGCCAGCTCCACGAGAACCTGTTTGCCGCCGGGGCCGCCGTACTCGATGACAACACCGTCCCGGCCTTTTCGAATGACCATCATCGCATCCATGGGACCGATGAGAGCTTCGTCGCCAATCCCTCGCAATTCCTCGCTCACCTTGAGGTCGCCGGCGACGGCGCGAAGGGCGATGCGGACGGCGTTGATTTGCGTGGCGCCGTCTCCGCCGTGCCAGGCGATAGATAATCTGCCGCCGGCGGCGCCAAGGGCGCCGGTAATCGCCTTGGTGAAGTCGGCGATGCCGGATTCGCGGGAGAGAGCATTGGCATCGGCTTTTTCAGCGGCTGCGTCGGCGGCGGGGTTCGCCGCGTTTGCTTTCTGCTTGAGCTGTTCGAGGGCCTTGTTGACCTGCGCCTGCTGCTCGTCAGGGGTCAGAGGGACGGGGGTGAAGACACAGGTGGCGCTGGCGGCCGTGCCGCTGGAGTCCGCCTTCTGGTATCGCACCTGTGTCAGTTGCTCCGCTTCCTCGCGCGTGAGCAGCGAGCAGGGATCCAGTTGACGGGCAGGGCCGGAGCCCTGGCTTTGGTCCGGCATGGAAATGCCGGCGCGGGAGGCGGCGTCGGAGACCACCTCTTTCGCTTTGCGGTAGACCAGAAACCCGCCGATGACGCCAATCAGAACAATGGCCAACAGGAGGCCGCCGACGATCAGGAGAAGCTTGGAGCCGCCTCCGGAGGGGGCTGGGGCGGCGGCGGGAGGAGGCGAGCCCTGGGAGGCAGCCGGCGCTCCGCATTGAACGCAGAATGCCGCGCCTACGTCGAGGGGCGAGCCGCACTTGATGCAGAACCTGTTCATCGAGAGCCTCCCGATCGGAGCGGTCCCATCGAATATACAACGATGCCGGGAGGAAAGCCACTCCGTTCCGTTTGAGTACGGTTACCGGTTGATGCCGTATTGTTTGAGGCGGTATTGAAGGGTGCGGAGCGAGATGCCGAGTTCGCGGGCGGCGTGCGTGCGATTCCCGCCGTGGCGGTCAAGCGCGGCTTCGATGAGACTGCGCTCCATCTGGCGGACGGTAGAGGGGCCGGAGGATTTCTCAGGCGGCAGGTTGGCCTGGCCGCCGCCGAGGGCCAGGTGCTCGGGGAGGATGAGGTCGTCGGCGAGGATGGCCGCGCGGGAGATGGTATTTTCGAGTTCGCGGACATTGCCGGGCCATCGCCACGCGCGGAGGGAGAACAGTGCCTCCTGGGAGAGCCTGAGAGTGGGCTTCTCGAGTTCGGCGGCGGCGCGTTCGACAAAGAAGTCTGCCAGTGCGTCGACGTCAGCGGGCCGCTCGCGGAGGGGGGGAATCTCGATTGGAAATGTGTTCAGCCGGTAAAAGAGGTCGGCGCGAAAGGTCTTGGATTCGACGGCCTGGCGGAGGTCGCGGTTGGTGGCGGCGATGATCCGGACATCGGAAGACAGCGTTTCAGAACCACCGAGCCGCTCGAAGCGCTTCTCCTGGAG
>CAYWST010000263.1:0-8254 GCA_964461075.1 uncultured Solibacteraceae bacterium
CCCCAGAAGGTGATTTGCGCGCCGAAGTCCCTCTTCAACACGGCGGCGGCCATGGCGCGGCAACTGATCTGAACGGGATTGATGGCGTCAAGGCCGGCGTCGATGAGATCAGGCAGGAGCTGGCGGACCCCGCCGCAGCAGTGCAGCATCACCTTCACGGGAGCGAGTTCCTTCGCGCGCTTCCACATCATGGCGTGGCGGGGCTTGAAGAACTCGCGGTACATGGCGGGGGAAATCTGCGGTCCGTTCTGTGCGCCGAGGTCGTCGCCGAAGAGAATGATGTCAATGGAGTCTCCTACCGCGGCGAGAAAGCGTTCCAGGTTTCGCAGGTGGATTTCGACGAGGGCGTCGAGGAACCTGTGCACGCGCGCCGCATCGCCGGCGAGCATCATGAGGAAATTGTCCATGCGGTAGTAGAACTGCCCCATCTCGAGCAGGTTCCCGCCGAACAGGCCGATGATGGCGCGGCTCGAAGATGCCCGAAGCGCGCGCGCGCCGGCGGCGAGTTCTTCAGATGACGAGACGGAGGGGCCGGGCGGCGAGGCGATGCCGGTCCACATGTGCTCGGGGTAAAGTTCCGCGATGCGAGCGAAGTCCTCCGGGCCTTCGAGGAAGGGCCAATAGACCTGATCGAAGTGGTGCGCTCCTTCCGGCATGCGGGCGATGATGCGGCCGGAGGGAGATTTCAGAACCCAATCGTTGGCCGCGCCGCGTTCCGGGAGCGCCCAGGAAGGCATGAGGCAGGGCGAGCCGTCGGGCAGCGTCCATTCTCGCCACCACTTCTCATCGCCGCAGAAGGCGCGGCCGAGTTCGATGGTGTCGACCCCGAGCAGATCGAGGACGTCCTCATCGACGATGGCCAACTGCTGGACCGGATCATAGACGCGCACCGGTCTCGCAGGCAGGCCAAGTGCGCGCCGCAGTCGAGGATAGGCGATGGCAGAGATGCCGGAGGAGCGGTGCCCGGAGAGGTCGATGGGAACAACGTCCGGCTCCCGATGATTGAGTGCGTCCAGGACGCGCTGTCTGGAGGTCATAACCATTTCTGCCTGTGAACAGGCGCGCGTGGCTTCACGCACGCTGGTACTGCGAATGATGATTGATGGCGGGCATTCGGCTTCCCCCGTTATGATACCCGGCCAGTGAGGGATCTGGACTGAATCACGCGGATGTGCAGGCTCCTTTCAACGAAGAGACTCGCGGGCCCGGCGCGCTCTCAAACATGGGGCGACTTCAGGAGAAAACCGTGCTAGCATTGCCCGAAGCGAACGGAAGGCGCGCGGCAATTGCAAGCGGAAGAAAGGAGCCCCCGTGCCGTTCTATGTAATTAAGGGAAGATTCAAACCAACCGCAGGCGCCCCCGATGGCGATTCATTGCGGTTTGCGGCGAATGACAATGCGTTATGGAGCAGCCTGAAAGGCCGACCGGTGAAGTTGGGGACGGGAAAAAAGACAGCCGGGACCGTACAGCTGCGGCTTGAAGGAATCGATGCGATCGAGAAGGCGGCGCAGCAGCCCCTCGCCGGCCAAGCGGCGGCAAACTTGAAGCGGCTGTTAGGTTCCACTGGCTCCAATCCGGAACCGGATGGTTACATTCTCAGCCGGATGACCGACGACCTGTCAGGACGGCCGATCTGTTTCGCTTTCGCGGGAGAGACTTCGGATCCGGACGGCGCGGAGGTCTTTCTTTCGCCCGCGCTCCTGCGAAAATCGGCGAACTGGCAGCAGATTAGAGACGGTTTCGCCTATCCGCTGTACTACAACACGTTGTTTGCGGCGCTGCGCAACGAGTTCAACAAGGCGCTGAAAGAGGCGAAAGCGAAAAAGCGCGGCTATTGGCCGAAGGACAAGACGATCAAGGGAGTGCCAATCACGGGCTCAGCCAGCCTGGCGGCAATTGACCCCATTTGGCCCAAGCTATGGAGGCGGCTGGAGGAATACTTGCGAGACAACGACTCCCTCAGCGGTTTCATCGCCTTCCTGGACCAAAAGAACGAGCGGGTCGATTTGCTCGACATCATGGAAGAGCGAGGATTGCAGGACGTGGTTTCCGTGAATGGGAACAAGGTTCGCCTGCTGACCCCGCCGGAAAACATCCGGGTCAGAGGAAAGGCGGGGCGACGATTGCGCTGAGAATTGGCTCGCCGGGAAGACTGCCTTGGCAATGAAAGGCGGAGCCGGTGAGGGCTCCGCCTTGGTTGATTGGGATTGGGTTCGGGTTAGCGGCGGCGGTCGCGATCCCGGCCGCGGCCTCCGCGGTCGCCGCGAGGCGGACGATCGCCGCGGTCGCTCCGCTCACCGCGCTCGGAGGGTTCCGCGCGCTGCTCGGAACGCTGTTCGCCGGCGGGCGCCTCGGAATCGGCGGCCGGTTTGACGCCGAGTTTCTGGCGCTGTTCCGCAAGCACAGCCTTGCGGCTGAGCTTGATCTTGTTGCCTTCGGTGGCGAGCACCTTGACCAGGATCTGATCGCCCTCGTTCAGCTCGTCGCGCACTTCGCGCACGCGGTTCTCGCTGATCTCGGAGATGTGCAGAAGGCCGTCGGTTCCGGGGAAGATTTCGACGAAGGCGCCGAAATCCGCGATCCGGACCACCTTGCCGAGGTAGGTTTTGCCGACTTCCGCCACGGCGGCGATGTCGGTGACCATCTTGATGGCGCGCTTGGCGCTGTCGCCATCGACGGCGAAGATGTTGACGGTGCCGTCGTCGTGGACGTCGATCTTGACGCCGGTGGCGTCGATGATGCCGCGAATGACCTTGCCGCCCGGCCCGATGATCTCGCGGATCTTGTCGGTGGGGACGGTGACGGTATAGATGCGCGGAGCGTACGGGCTGAGCTCGGCCCTGGGCTCGCTGATTGCCTCGCGCATCTTGTCGAGGATGAACAGGCGGCCTTGCTTGGCCTGCGCGAGAGCTTCACGCATGAGGGCGATGCTGACGTTGGGCATCTTGATGTCCATTTGCAGGCCCGTGATGCCGTCGCGCGTGCCGGCGACCTTGAAGTCCATGTCGCCGTAGTGATCCTCGGCGCCGGCGATGTCGGTCAGAATGGCGTATTTGTCGCCTTCGAGCACGAGGCCCATGGCGATCCCCGCAACCGGAGCTTTCATTTTGACGCCTGCGTCGAGCATGGAGAGCGACGCGCCGCAGACGGTGGCCATGGAGGATGAACCGTTGGACTCGAGGATATCGCTGACCACCCGCATGGTATAGGGGAAATCGCTTTCGGCGGGGAGTGCGGGGATGATGGAGCGCTCGGCGAGTGCGCCGTGGCCGACTTCACGGCGGCCGGGGCCGCGCATGAAGCCGACTTCGCCGACGGAGAACGGCGGGAAGTTGTAGTGCATCATGAGCCGCTTGGAGGTCTGGGAAAGGTCGAGCGTCTCGATCCGCTGCTCGTCTTCCTTGGTGCCGAGCGTCGTCGTGACGAGAGCCTGCGTCTCGCCGCGCGTGAACAGGGCGGAGCCGTGAACGCGGGGCAGGACGCCGACTTCGATGGAGATGGGCCGGATCTCGTCGAACTTGCGGTGATCGGGGCGCTGCTTCAACTCGAGCATCTGATAGCGGAAGATGTTTTCGCGCAGAGCCTCGAAGCACTCCTTGGCCTCGAGCTGTTCGGCTTCCTCGGTGAAGAGAGCCTTGGCTTCGGTCTCGAGTTCTTCGATCCTGGTGTAGCTTTCGATCTTGCCGTACTTCTTCGTGTCGAGCGCGTCGGTGAGCCGCTCGCGGACGAGAGCTTCGACCTTCTTGTAAATCTCCTGGTTGCGCTCGACGGGTTTGAACTCGCGCTTGGGCTTGCCGGCGGCAGCCTGAAGTTCGCGGATTCCGGCGATGATCTTCTGGGCCTCGTTGAAGCCAAACTCGAGCGCGCCGAGGACCTCGTCCTCGGTGGCCTCGTTGGCGCCGGCTTCAACCATCACGATGCCCTGTTCGGTGGCGGCGACGACAATGTTCAGTTTTGAAGTCTTTTGCTGTTCGTAGCTCGGCTCGGCGAAATACTCGCCGTCCGCCAGGCCGACGCGCACGGCCCCGAGAATGTAGTGGAACGGGACATCGCTGACCGCGAGCGCGGCGGATGCGCCGTTGATGGCCATGGTGGCGGGATCGGTGTCCTGCGAGGCGGAGAGCACCATACCGACAATCTGCGTTTCGTGCTGATAACCCGCGGGGAACAGCGGGCGGATGGGCCGGTCCACCATGCGAGCGCAGAGGATTTCCCGATCGCTCGGGCGGCCCTCGCGCTTCAGATAGCCGCCGGGGATTCTACCCGCGGCGTATGTGTATTCGCGGTAATCCACGGTGAGGGGGAAGAAGCTCGCCCCCACCTTCGGTTTCCGGTTCGAGCAGACGGTGCTGAGCACCACGGTGTCGCCGCATGTCACTTTCACGGCGCCATGAGCCTGTTTGGCCAACTTCCCCGTTTCCAGAACGAGGTTTCGACCTCCAAGGTCGATTTCAACTGTCTTTACCATTTGTCTTTCTCCAAGGCCCGGAAGCAGGCGTAAAGGCCGGCGCCGGGCTTTCTTTCCAGATCTCGCTTCGTTCGCGGCGCGAGGGAGGGTTGGCGGGATGATTTTCGGGCGAGAGCCGGTGCGGCAATCCGCGATAGACCAAGGCCCTCCGGCGCTGCCGGAAGGCCTCAAGATCACATCACGAACCGCGCTCGCGGCCCTTCAATCCGAGCGGATTCAGGCAAGTGAATCCGCGCCAGGCCGCTCGCGTCGTTTCGTCAATTCCTACCGGCGGATACCAAGGCTGGCAATCAGCGCCTTGTAGCGCTCCGGGCTGCGGCTCTTCAGGTAATCGAGCAACCGGCGGCGGCGGGCAACCAGACTGATGAGCCCGCGCCGGCTGTGATGGTCTTTCTTGTGCGCCTTGAAGTGCTCGGTCAGAAGAAGGATGCGCTGGCTCAACAGCGCGACCTGCACTTCCGGGGAACCGGTGTCGGTCTTGTGAACCCTGTATTTCGTTATGGTTCCCGTCTTGGCTTCGGTAGCCAGTGCCATGCTAAATGAACACACTCCTAGTTCTTAATTAGTTTCGATGCTACTTCAGGTTAGCACAGCGCAGGCGGCTCAGGCGGCCGTCTCATAGCCGCGAATGAGATAGAAGACGACGAGATCGAAGAACCGGGCCAGTTCATGCTCGAGTTCTTCCTCGGCGTAGAGGTCGACACTGGATTCGAAGACACCCTCATCGCGCACGTAGTCCGTTGTCGCCTGCCGCATGAGTTGCACGGCCCGGACGGCCTGGCTCGCGGGGATCTTCTCCAGTTTCCGCTGCCGGCCCACTTGCTCGAACATCCGCGCGATGTCGGCCTCGGAACTTGACACCAGCCAATGCCCGAGATTCCGCAGAATCCTCCGGCAGGCCTCCTGAAGCTCGCTCTCCGGCAGCCGCTGAACGGCCGGCAGCGCCTGGCTGGTGCGCATCAGCCGGAGAAAACGGGCGTTGATTGCTTCCCAATGCGTTTCAATCTGCGTCACCAGCCTCGCGGAAACCATGGCCGCCTCCTACATCCTTCCAAATAGACCGTTAGCCGAGCGGATCGCCGGAGTCAAGCCCTTTTCACTGCGGCGATGCAGTACTTCTTACCGCCCCGGAGGAATTTTCCTCTTCAGGAGCCTCAGCGCATCGCCTGTTTTCAAGAACTTCGCGCCACTCAACGGTGGCTTCCGGATTGCCGTACTCCCGGGCGATGACACCGGCAAACGCACCATCTCCATTGAAGTGGGCCCTTCCGTCCGCCGCCCTGCTGCTCGCCATTACCACCGTGCTCGGTTGGGTGACCTTGTCCGCGGAAAGGGCCAGGTCGGAAGAGTTGGCCATCAGGAACGCCGCCCTCATGGGTTCGCTCGAGAAAGTCCGCGTCCAACTGGACTCAATGAGCGGCCGTCTCTCATCTCTCGAAGAAGTGGCCAAAACGTTGCAAGCGGCGCCTGCGCCCGCCGCCGCTCCTGCCGGCGAGCCCAGAACGATCTCCGTCCGGCCGGCGCCAAAGCCAAGTGCGCTGCGGCGGATCTCCCCTGCGGCGCCCGCCCCCGCTCGCGACCCGCGCCTCGACCAGCTTCAGACGCGGCTCTCGGGACAGGAAAAAGAACTGGCATCCACCCGCGAGCAATTGGCCCGCTCGACGCAGGAACTCGAGGGCCGGCTCGCTAACGCTCGCGATGAGCTCTCCGGCTCCATCGCGCGGACACGTGAGGAACTGGCCGAACTGCAGCGCCGGGGCGAACGCAACTACTACGAATTCGATCTCTTCAAGAACAAGGATTTCAGCCGTGCCGGCCCGCTCGGGTTGTCGCTTCGCAAAGCCGACACAAAACGGCGCTCCTATCAGTTGAAGCTCCGCGTTGACGACCAGGAGATGGAGAAGAAGAATGTCAACCTGTACGAGCCGCTGCTGATCTCGACGCCGGAGCACGCGCAGCCGCTCCAACTCGTGGTCATGGAGATCACCAAGGACCGCGTGAAGGGTTACGTCAGCGAACCGAAGGTGCGGCAGCCCGCTCTGGCGCGCTCATCGGCAGCCGCTCCAGTCCTGCAAACGAGGCCTTAACCATGACAGGCGCACAACCCGCTCGGGTGCTGCCCCCGGCCCTGATCTGGTCTCCCGCGGCGGCGAATGAACTGCGGCGGCTTGCCATCGAAGGTCTGCTCGCGCTGCCGAACCGCGGCGTCGAGATCGGCGGACTGCTGCTGGGCAGCGTCAGCGAACGCGCCCCTTATCTGGTGAATATCGAGCAGATCTACCCGATTGAGGCTGAGTACCGGCCGGGTCCGGGCTTTGTCCTCTCCGGGGAGGATCACATCAGACTCCGCGAGACGCTGGCCAAAACCCGCGGGTCCAGCGAGCATTTCGTGGTGGGTTACTACCGTTCTCACACTGCGCCCGGCTCGCAGCCCGCGCTCGATCCAAGCGACCGGGAAATCATCAGCACATACTTCTCCGATCCCTCCCATGTGTTCCTGGCCATCCGCCCATGGTCGAAGCGCCGTTGCGCCGCGGCGCTCTACTTCTGGTCAGGAGGTGAATTGCAGACCGAGGGACCGGGTTTTGAACTCGGCGAAGAAGCAGGCGTTGCGCCCGATCCTGCGGAACCCGCGGAGGCGCCGCCGCCGGCTCCCGTCCCGGCCTCGGCGGCCGTCAAGCCGGCAAAGGCTTTCGATACCGCGTGGCTCTCCTCGCTGGCGTTTGTTCTTTCCATGGCCGGCCTGTTCGTCGTGGACCTGCCCCGGCGCAGCCCTTGCCCCGCTCCCGCGGTGCAAGCCGCCGCGCCTCCCGCGGCGGTCCGCCGGCGGGCTGATGTCGAGTCCGCGCCCGCCGTCACCGTCGCCCCAGTGTCTCGCCGTGCTTCCATCATTGGAGATCTCCCCGAAGCCGAGGTTCCCGAAGCGATCCTCAATCGGATCGACTCTCCTGTCGAAGTGGCGGTCCGCGTCAGAGTGGGGCCCGACGGGCGGGTGGTTTCGGCGGAGCCCGCGCGCGATTATCCCGACGGACTCCACCGGTACCTGGCGCGGCAGGCAGTCTCCGCCGCGCGCGCGGCGCGCTTTCGTCCCGCGGTGACGGCCGCCGGCGCCGCAGCCGAATCGACAGAGACGGTCGGCTTCCAATTCGCGCCACGTTGAAGCGCGCTTGCGCGTCGCGTACACTCGCGATGGGGGCCACCCTCCATGGCAGACCTCGACTCTTTCCTCAAAGCCGCCAAGTCGCAAGGCGCGAGTGACGAGTTCCTCGTCCATCTTCTCAAGGAGCAGGGGTGGCCGGCTGCTGAAATCCACGCCTCGCTCGGGCGCCACTATGCCGAAGCGACCGGCGTGCCGGTTCCGGCGGCGCCCAGCAGGATCGAGGCCGCGCGGGAAGCGTTCTTCCACCTGCTGGCGTTCGTCACTCTTGGGACGTGGGTCTTCTCCGCGGGCTCACTTTGGTTCGAACTGATCAGCGCCTGGATTCCCGACCCCACCTCAGACCGGCACCGGGATTGGCGATGGTCCAGCGTCAACTGGGAGATGGCGGCAATCATCGTCGCCTTTCCCGCCTTCGTCTTCGCCACCCGCACGATTCTTGCGGAGATGGCCCGCAGCCCGGACAAGGCCGTCAGTCCGGTCCGCAGATGGCTGACCAACATCGCTCTCCTCATCACCGCCCTGGTCTTCATTGGCGACCTCGTCGTTTTCGTCGCCTGGTTCCTGCAGGGCCACTAGCGTCCGGCTATAAGTCCCACAGATTCAACTGGTTAGAAATTGCCTCTGA
>CAYWST010000264.1:0-8234 GCA_964461075.1 uncultured Solibacteraceae bacterium
AAGATGTTGTGGTTGTCGCTGAAGCGGTGATCGATTCTCGTCGAGATCACGTTCCGCTCGTTCCGGCTGCCTCGCTGCGTGAAGTAATTGTTGATCACTCCGGGCCGCGTCGGCGCGGGGTAATAGGACATGAGTTTCTTTCCGACGGCGTTGTGCCGCGACGCCGGAATGAGATTGCCCGCGAACGGCTGCCGCTGCCCGGCGGCGTCGATCGTCGCCGGGTCGTAAATAATGCTGGAGATCTGGGAAAAGTCGCCGTTCCTCATCTGTTCAGTCGGCACACTGAACGTTGCCGATCCCGGATTCACCGTCCGCACGCCCTCGTAGTTCACGAAGAAGAAAGAGCGCTGCCTGGACTTCGAAAGCGGTCCGCCCAGCGTCCCGCCGAACTGGTTGAACCGAAACGCCCCTTTTTGCCGCCCGTTGAGATTGTTGAAGAAGCCGTTGGCGTCGAATTTGTCATTGCGGAGGAACTCGTACACCACCCCGCTGAACTTGCTCGTGCCCGACCGGTGCACCATGTTGATCACCGCCCCGCCCGTGCGCCCGTATTCCGCCGAAAGGTTGTTCGTCTGGACCTTGAACTCCTGCACCGCATCCGGTGACGGCACATAGGCCGGCTGGTTATACCCCATGACTTCCTGCGGGCTGCCGTCCACCAGGATCGAACTCGAGACGTTCCGCCCGCCGTTGGCCGAGAATCCATTGCTGCCGATGCTGCCGCTGCCGGAGGTTTGATTGCGATAGTTCGAGTTCACGTTGATGCCTGGGGTCAGCGCAACCAGTTGCAGCACATTCCGCCCGTTCAAAGGCAGGTTTTCGGTCGTGATCGAGTTCACCACCTCGCCGAGGGTCGAACTCGCGGTCTCCAGCAGCGGGGTCTCTCCCGTCACCTGGATCGATTCAGTCAGTTGACCCACCTCCAGCGGGATGTTGATCTCAGCCACCATGGCGACCTCCAATGTGAGCCCGCTCCGGTTGTACTTCTTGAAACCCGCGGACTCCACCGACAGGCTGTAATTCCCCGGCGGAATTTGGAGAAAGACGTAGGCGCCGGATTCATTGGCCTTCGTCTCCCAGGACCGGTTCTGATCGACATTGGTGAGCTTCAACACCGCGTTCGGAACCGACGCACCGGTCGAATCCTGGACAAGACCGCGGAGAGTGGCTTGTTGTGTTTGAGAGAAAGACGCCAGCGACAGGGCGAAGAGGCAGAATCCTGACTTTAGACTCATAACGGGACACCTCGAAGACGTTTCGCAAGCATCCTGACAGAGAAGCCCCTTTCGATCAAGTTTCAAATTGTCAGATACTTGTCTGTAACCAGTCATGCGCGTTGAACCACAGGGACTTGCGCGCCCTGATCCAGGCGACGCCGCCTCAGCCCGCGGCGAGTGGCGGATGCTGGTGGAGCGTGTCTGTTCCAGCCCGCAATTCCGCAAGGCGGCGCGCATGCGCGAATTGTTCCAGTACCTGGCGAACCGTTCGATCTCCGACCCCGGAGCGGAGGTGACGGAGTACGAGATCGCGGCAGGCGTTTTCGGCCGCGGGGAGGGGTTCGACCCGAGCGAAAGCAACATTGTCAGGGTTGGCGTCCGCCAGTTGCGCTCGAAGCTCAAGGAGTACTTCGAGGGTGAAGGCGCAGAAGAACGCTGGGTGGTCGAGTTCCCCAAGGGCGGCTACGAACTTCGGTTCGTGGCCCGGGCCGACCGCCCAGGCGATGCGAAAGCAAACGCGCCGGTGGATCTCACGTGGAGGCGCCGCGCCGCTGCCTTGGGCGCATTATGCGTCGTCCTGGCGGCCGCGCTTCTCTGGACGGCATCGCGGCCCCGGGAAGCCGCTCGTTCCGCCCCGCAGGCGTTCCTGCCCCGCCTGGTCCAGTCGTTCGAGGGTCCCGTTCAGGTTGTCGCCGCAGACTCCGCCCATGTTCTGATCCGGCACTTCGGGGCCAGCCCTTCCGACGTGGAGGACTACGAGTCGGGCCAATACACGCGAGCGGTCAGGCCGGAGGAACTCTCTCCAAGGATTCAGGATCTCTGGCTGGCTCTGCAAACCCGTCAGTACCTGAACATGGCCGACGTGAACATCGCCTACCGGCTGGCGGCTGAACTGCACCCCCACCCGCCGCTTCTCCGCCTAGC
The DNA here is from genome assembly GCA_964461075.1 of uncultured Solibacteraceae bacterium. Taxonomy (GTDB): domain Bacteria; phylum Acidobacteriota; class Terriglobia; order Bryobacterales; family Bryobacteraceae; genus JACADU01. The sequence goes on from CAYWST010000264.1 coordinate 2,142, forward strand.
CAAACATATGAAGACACGCGACTTCCGCAGCGGAAACTTCATCATTCTCGGTTCGGGAACGTCAAACCCGTGGCATCTGCTCTTTCGAGACCAATTGAATTTTTACTATGAGGGTGAACCTGAACGACTGGGCCGCATGAGGAACAGGAATCCCAGAACGGGTGAACCCGAACAGCTCGCGCCCTCCCGTCCGCTGGCCAACGAATCGTACGGAATCGCCGCGCTCGTGCAGAACCTGACGGGGACGGGCAAAGTCCTGCTGATTGCCGGCTTCTCCATGGAAGCTACCGAGGCGTGCGGCGACTTCCTGCTCAAACCGGAAAACAGGCAGCGCTTGCTCCAATCTCTCAGCGTCTCCTCCGAGTCCGGTCTTGAGGGCTTCGAGGTGGTCCTCAAGACCAGCGCCGTCGCCGGCACAGGCCGGACCGCCGAGATCCTCGCCACGCGCGCCAGGCACACCTTGCGATAGCCCGGCAGTCAACATTTCTGTCATCTTCCCGAAGTTCCGAATTCATCCAAAGCCGCTACCCTAAGGTAGTTTCGGTTTCAAGAATTTCACCATGAAAACCTTACTCGCGAATTGTGTGTTGTTCGCCCTCTTGGCGGGGAGCGCGGTTTCGGCTCAGTCCACGATGGGCGTCGTCCTCGGAACTGTGAAGGACCCGACCGGCAGCGTCGTGAAGGCCGCCGCGGTCAGACTGACCAACGTGGGAGAGAACACCTCCAAGGAAGCTCTCACCGACGAAAACGGGAACTACGAATTCCAGAACGTCAAGCGCGGCGCGTACACAATCACGGTGAAGGCGCAGGGCTTTCAGCAATTCTCTGCCGCGCAGTTTCCCTTGGAAGCCCGCCAGACAGTTCGCGTCGACGCGAATCTTGCCGTCGGAGAGATCTCACAGTCGGTGGAGGTGACCTCCGCGTTGGGTGTCATCGCGACGGACTCGCCCGCCATTCACTCCACCTTGACCGTGGAGAAGGTCGCTTCGCTGCCGGTGAACGTCCGTGCCGGCGGCTCGACGAGCCCGTACAACATCATCGCCACTCTGCCCGGCGTGCAGCCCGACAATGGAAACGGATTCGGCATTCAAGGCGGGATCCCGGCTCAGTCCGACTCCTCGCTCGATGGAATCTCGATCACCAACGCGTCCGGCAACAGCCCGCTGCGCGCGCTCTTTCCCTCCGTCGAGTCGATCGCCGAGATCAAGGTGCAGGGGGTCGGCAATACGGCCGAATATGGCGCGCCGGGAGACGTAACCACGATCTCCAAGTCGGGCACGAACAAATACCACGGCGCCGGCTTCTGGTATCACCAAAACCGGGCGATGGACGCCCGCTCTTTCGGCCAGACGACGCTGCCCGCCAAAATCGGCAACACCTTCGGCGGCACCATCGGCGGACCTCTCTCCATCCCGAAGCTCTACAACGGCACGGATCGCACCTTCTTCCTCTTCACCTGGGAGTCGTTCCGGTTCCCGCGGCAGACAACAGTGCAGAACTCGATTCCGACCGAGCGCATGAAGGCGGGCGACTTCAGCGGCGAAGGCGTCATCGTGCGCGACCCGTTTACCGGCCTGCCGTTCCCTGGAAACACGATTCCCGCGGCGCGAATCAACTCGGTCTACAAGCAGGTCCTGCCCTACTACCCAACCATCAACGCCGGTCCGGCGGACCGCTTCACCGCGGCCAACTACGTCGAGAACCGCTCCGCGACCATCGAATCCGACCAGTTCGACGTCCGCGGCGATCATCAGTTCTCCCCTAAGCACGCTTTTTTCGCCCGTTACAGCAAGAAGAAGAACCCTTCGCTGTCACCCAATGTCCTGCTGCTTCCCACCGATATTGTGGAGGACGGCTATCATTCCGGCGTGGCCTCCTACACCTGGACCATCAAGGCGAACCTTCTGAACGAATTCCGCGCCGGCGTCAACTACAGCTTCAATCAGCGGGTCTTCCCCTTCGACGGCTACGGCTTCCTGAAATCGCTCAACCTCAAAGACATTCCACCGAACCCGATCTACAACGGGATTTCGGCGTTTCGAGTCGACCGGATCACCAGTTTCGCCAAAGGCCGGCCCGGGTTCTCGCGCTCCTGGAATACCCAGTTCATCGATAACCTGACCTGGATCAAGGGCCGGCATACGATCAAGACCGGTGTCGATATCCGCAAGCTGCGGGGCGAATCCAACATCAGCTTCATCACCGGCGACTCCTACGGCGAGTTCGCCTTCAACGGAAACTTCACCGGACATCCCTGGGGAGATTTTCTCCTCGGCGCGCCCATTCAGTCCGGCTTCGCCGACCTGCAGATCGATAACGACGGCCGCGCGACCCACTACAAGGCCTACATCCAGGATTCCTACCGGGCCAGCAGCAAGCTGACCATCGACTATGGAGTCCGCTGGGAGTTTCACCCCGGCTACTACGACGCCGGCCTCAACATCGGCAACTTCGACCGGAATGTCCCCAGAACGGGGCGCGTGATCATTCCCTCGGACCCGCGCGCCCCCTCCTTCATCGGCGAAGGCGTTCGCACCACGATCAACGCCTGCCCCGGCCCAGCGATCAATGGAGTGCCCTGCACCCCGATCGTCACTGCGAAGGAAGCGGGTCTGCCGGAGGGTCTCCGCGAGAATTACTATACCCAGTTCCTGCCTCGGCTCGGCCTCGCTTACCGGCTCAACGACAAGACGACGCTGCGCGCCTCCGGCGGCCTCTACAACATGATCATCATGGGCTCGGTCTTCTACTCGCTCACGAGCACCGTGCAGGCCGACGTGAGATCCTTCACCAACGTCGCCGCCGACGGCAAGCCGGTCTTCCTTCTGCCGGAGACGCGCACGCCGGGCAGCGGCGTCCGCGCCGGCGCGGTGGGCACTTTCGAATTCAGAACCGCCAACCAGATCGACTTCCGCCCCCCTCAGATGTTGCAGTGGAACCTCTCCATCGACCGCCAGATCGGCTCCAACATGGGCCTGCGCCTTTCCTACATCGGCAACAAGTCGACCCATATGCCATGGGCCCCGGATCTCAACCAGCCGCAGCCCTCGACGCAGTTCTTCTCGCAGCGCCCGCTGACGGACCGGCCCTTCCCGCACTGGGGCCTGATCTACTCGCGCGACGCCGGCGCGAACTCCGTCTACAACTCCTTCCAGGCCGAGTTGAACCGCCGCTTCGCCAAGGGGCTCTCATTTAACTTCGCCTACACCATGGCCAAGCATCTTGGCGACAACGCCGGACCGAACCCCGGCAGTTGGGCCGGGGAAACCGGCGGAGGCCGCGTTACGAATTCGCTCAACCGCCGCGCCGACCGCGGCGACGTCTACGCCACACGCCGCCATCGCGGCCTGACGACCCTCGTTTACGATCTACCCTTTGGCAAGGGCCGGCAGTTCATGTCGTCCGCAAACCCCGTGCTCGACGCGGTCGCCGGCGGCTGGAGCGTTTCCTCGATCCTGACCCTGCAAACCGGGCCGTACCTCACGCCCGTCTACTCCGGCGGCGACCCCTCGGGCACGAACGGACCTCGCCGGGGCACAGACCGGCCGGATAGGCTGGGCGCCGAAAACGGCAGCGTGCCGGATCCCACCGCCGCCCGCTGGCTCGACCGCAACGCCTTCGTCTGCCCTGGCCGGGTTCCCGGCCCGCTGCAGTTCAACTGCTCCGTCGGCGTCGTGCCCGGACGCGACCCCGCTCCCATCGCCCGCTTCGGCAACTCCGGCGTCGGCATTGTTGTGGGCCCCGCCACTGTCGGCTGGAACATGGGCCTCAGCAAGCGCTTCTTCCTCGTGGAGCAGGTTTCGCTCCGGCTCGAAGGCACCTTTACGAACCTGCCCAATACGGTCAACTACGCCGATCCGAACCTGAACATCGCCGACTCGAACTTCGGGCGCATCACTTCGGCCCGCGGAGGGGAGGTCTTCGGCGGCGGCAGGACCGGCCAGGTCTCCATCCGCCTCGAGTTCTGATTCAGACGCCCGCCCGTTCGAAGATCCGCGCGATTCTCCTGGCGCGCCGCCGGAGTCTTCGACTCGTTGAGGCAGGCCGGGTGCATGAGCCCGGCCCGCTCATTTTCACCAAACCTGCGCCGCGAGCACCTTCGGCGCCGCTGGAGTGTTGCGGTAAACGGTCGTGTGCAGGAGAACCTGAACGTTCTTGCTGGGCCAGTCCGGCGGCAGTTTCGCTAGAGCCGGCTCGAGCAGTCGCGGATCGGTCAGGAACTCGCCCGCGGCGCGGGTCCCGTACTGGCTGATGCCCGCGGCGGTAATGAGCATCTGGCCGGTGGCCGCGTTGAGTTGCCGTGTCACCAGAGCATAGTCCTCAGGGGTCCTTCCGTCCGGGGTCTGCTGGGTGAGTTGATAGACCCGCTCCTCTTCCGACCGGTCTCTGATCCGGCCCACCCCGCCCTCGCGCTCAAAGACGAAGCGGAACTGCGCCGTCATCTCGAGCGTCCAGAGATTGGAGAACGCGCCGATCAGCACCGCGGGCCCGCTGCGGAGGTCGCTGAACGAGATGTCGCTCGCGTATCTGAACTCTACAGGCTTGCCTCGTCCGGCGAAAAACGCGCCCAGCAAAGCCGCCGAGTGCGCGTTGCCGATGCCGACAAACTGTTCAGTCACGGGGATCACGTCGCTGCCGCGCAGCGCCGCATCGGGTGGAATCGGCAACGGCGCCGCGCCTGCCTTGGATGGACTTCCGTAACGCTCCCGGATCTCCCGCGAGAGGAAGTAAACCACCGGCTGCCCGCAGTAGATGAGCAGCGGCTGCGCCGATTCGAGCGCCGGGGCCCAAAATCGCTCTGCAACGCTCGCAACCGCCGGACGGCGCTGCGTGATCCACATTCCCGCGATGACCGCGACTACGCAGGCGGCGGCAAGGATTCCCCAAACCGTGCCGCGCATCCCGCGCTTGTGTGACGCTTCCGCCGCCGGCGCCGCAAGATGGAACTCTGCACGGTAGGATCCGGCCGGTATCTCCAGCCTGATGTCCTCCGGGCTCGACGATTCCTGGTAATACTGCGCCAGCCGCTTGCGAACCTCGGTGGCGCGCACGCGAACCACCGGGTCGCTCGCGGTATCGTAACCCGGGTCGCGCCCGAACACCTCGATTCCAATCGAGCGCTCCTTGAGATGGTCCTCATGCCCTTCCAGCGAGTTGATGGCAACATGCTCGAGAAATTTCTGGCATTGGCGGCTGTTGCGAAACGCAGGACTGGCTAAAATTCTCTCCAGCGTCGCGCGGACACGGTCCGCAGGCGGGGTCGCTCCGGGCTGAGAGGGATTGGCGTGCATCAAGCAGGGTGGCGCTTCCCGCCAGCCTGATTCTATCTCAGCTTCCCCGAAGGCCGTTTGAAACACGCCTGATGTTCCGAGGTCGTTTTTCCGGCGGCGGTCCGTCAAATCCGCCTCCACTGAAGCAGCCCGCGCTCTCTTTCATACTCCCGGTTCCAGCAACTCGGGCTTGGTGATGGACCAGTGCGAGTGGATGATCTTCCATCCCGATCCCTCGCGCCGGTAAACCTCCGTCGCGTTCCAGCGATTCACCTGCTCGCCGACGGACTTGAAATTGAAGGTCAGCAGAGCCATGTCGCCGGAGACTGTGACCTGCGGATCGATCAGTTCGAAGCTCTCCAGCCGGACTTGGCCGCGGATACTCTCATACAGGGCGTTGAGAGCGGCATAACCGTCGAGCCGATGCTCGTGGAACGGGTCGAAGTAAACGATATTCGCGGAATAAAGATGCAGGAATCCGTCGGGATCGCCCTGCGCCCAACGCTGAAGCGCTCCGGACTCCAGATCGATGATCTCCTGCTCGGCTGTAAGGATCGAGTTCATGGCCCCAATATCGGACAGGAGAGCCTGAATTACAAGGGGGGTGCCGCGGGATGGCGGGCATGCCTGGCTCCGAAGCGAAGCGAAACCATCGCCAGCAGGTACATCGCCGCTCCCGCCAGGAGCGTATTCCTGAAGCCGATGTGGATGGCCAAAAGCACCGCTCCGCACGAGCCGAGCACACTGGCGGCCGAGTTCAGGCTCCAGGCCCAGCGGATGGAGGGCGCATGCCAGCAATCCAGCAGCCTCAGCCCCGCCGGAA
>CAYWST010000265.1:0-5364 GCA_964461075.1 uncultured Solibacteraceae bacterium
CTAAGGCGGGTCTTCACTGGACGGACCGCGGGCGAAACGAGAGGGGTCCGGCTTGAAGCGGTCCGGCTCGGAGTTGAATTCGCCGCCTGATCTGAAGACCTGGAACTCACGCGGAATCTCCATCTTCAGGGGCTTGACGCGCCACAGGAAGATGAAGCAGCCGGTGAGGAAGACGAGGAAGAAGGCAAGGAGTCCGGGGATGGCCCAGAGGTCGGAACCTCGCGCTGGTTCGGCGAGGGAGGGATCGACCTGATTGATATGGAGCGGGAGAACCTCGCCCACCTGAACGCCTTTGAGTCCTTTGGAACGGGGGATCAGCACTTCTTTAGGAGCGCCGTTGTCCTGGTAGGAGAACTTGACCAAGGTCCGGTCCGCGCCGGCGGAGTTGTCTGTCACTCGCGCTTGAACCGCGCGCCATTGGAGGGTGCGCTGAGCGCTTTGAGAGGCGGTGTTCCAGGTGAGCCAGGCGAAGCCGGCGATAAAGGGCAGAAGGCCGACGACGGCGAGGAACCTGGGGATCCAGGAGAAGATGTCGGGCTTGGCGTTCATTGGTATTATTCTGCACCCTCAAACGAACCTTAGTACTACGAATTTTGTATTGACAAAGCGGCGATTCGCAGTAGTAATTGGCTAGGAGCCGTCAAGTGAACGGTTCCCGGTACGTGGAGGTGAATATAGAGCCCTACAAGGAAGAGGGGCGGGCAGTCCAGCATATGGGACCGCCGGGAAGAAAACCATAGAGAGCCGGATAGAGCGCGCTTGAAATGCGCCGCGCTGTTTGCGCAAAGTGAAGGCTTTGATGTGGTTTTTGGCGGCCGATGACTGGAGGTTGCCCGCCCCTTCTGTGTGGAAGCGCTCCCGAGGTACACCACTCAAGGCTTGGGCCAGGGATAGTCGTTCTTCCCAGCGTTGGGGTGAACCGGACTTGGCGGCAGTTCTTCGCGCCAAGCCGCAAGCAAGGCGAACAGCCGGCTCACACGGTCCGGATGGCGGGCGGTCAGGTTTTCACGCTCCGACGGGTCTTGATCGATCCGATAGAGTTCCTTGCGGGAGCCGTCGGGGTTGGCGAGCAGCTTCCACGGGCCCTCGCGGATGGCGAGCATGGGTGAACGATCGTTGACGTGACCGGGAATGTTGTGACGCCACTCCCAGAACATCCTTGTTCGGCGGGTACGGCTGGCTCCCTTGAGGACGTCGATCATATCCTCCCCATCGCCCTGAGGCGCATCGGCACCCGCGAGCCTTGCAAGCGAGGGATGGAAGTCAACGGCGCAGATCGGGGTGGAATTCTCGACACGCCCCGCGGGAATGAGGCCAGGGCAGCGGGCGATGAAGGGGACGCGGATCCCGCCTTCGTAGATACTCCGTTTCCTTCCGCGAAACGGACCAGGAGACCCCACGGCGCTATGGCTGGCCATATTGATCTGGATCTCCTCGGGACCGTTGTCACTCGAGAAGAGGATCAGGGTCCTGCCTGTTAGTCCCAGGCGATCAAGCCCGCGAATGAGGCGGCCGATCTGGGCGTCCATGGCAGTCACTGAGGCGTAGAAGTACTGTTTGGCACCGACGATGCGGGAGTCTTTCCCAGCAGGGCTCAGATGGGCGTAGGCGGAAAGTTGCTCAGTGGAGGGGAAGAGCACGGCGTGGGGAACAATGGACCAGTACTGCGCATAGAACGGCGTCTCCTTGTTTTTCTCGGCGAAACGAAGGACTTCGTCAACGATGAGGCTGTCGGAGCGGGAACGGAAGGCGATCTCGTTCGCATCCGGCCAGCCGGTGTCGTTGCCGTTGACGCTGCGGGATTCGTCAAAGCCGTAGGCGGATGGGGGTGGAGCGCCTTGGCCGCTTCCGAGATGCCACTTGCCAAAGTGGCCGGTTGCGTATCCGGCCTCCTTCAGAGTTCGCGGCAGGCAGGGCAAGCCGGGATCGAGGAAATCGGCGTTGCCGCGAGCTTGATTGTTCGCTTTGGTTCCGATGGCGTGGTGGATGCGATCGCGCGCGGGAAACCGCCCGGTGAGGAAACCGGCGCGACTGGGCGAGCAGACTGAAGCTGCGGTGTAAAACTGGGTGAACAGGGTCCCTTCCCGGGCGAGGCGGTCGAGGTTCGGAGTTTTCAGCTCCCGGTGTCCGTAGCAGCCGAGGTCGCCCCAACCAAGGTCGTCGGCCAGGATGAAGATGATATTCGGGCGATGAGGCTCCGCTTGGCGCGTTCGCGCCGCAGCAAATCCAGCGAGGAATTCTCTTCGTCTCATTACCAGTTGAGCCTCAGGGTGAGCTGGAGTTGCCTGGGGCTGTTGGCGCTGGTGCGCAAGCTGATGACGCCGCTCAAGGCGTCGGGGCCGGGAGTGCCAGGCATGTTGAGGACGTTCATGACGTCGGCGTTGAATCGGAGCCTGAAGCGTTCTCCGATGGGGATGAGTTTGAAGACGCTGGCGTCCATGCTCCAATTCCACGGGGAAGCAATTAGCTGGTTCCGATAGGGGTGCAGGCCGGTATCGAATGCGACTCGCTGTTCGGTTCCATTATTGAGCCGGACCATTACCTGGTTGGTTTCGTAAAGGGTGTTGCCTGGATCGGCGCCGGTGGCCGGCGTCGGGTGGATGGGAATCTGCGAGGGGACGTAGTTGGAGGGGACGCCCATCACTCCGTTCGGTCTACCGTCAGGCCCGGTCGAGTTGATGCGGTTTGCCGGGATGTAACCGTTATACCAAAGGTAGCCGGGCACACACTCGCCGCTGCGGCAATCCTGCACGGGGTACTTCTTCCCATAGATCTCGACGGGAGCAAAGCCGCCCCAGTGCGTTTCAGGCAGGGCAGTCCACCCGGCGCTGGCGGTTCCACTGCCGGCCAGTTGCCAGCCGCCGATGAGATAGTTCATGAATCCCTTGGAATTGCCTCCGAATTTCTTCCCTTTTCCGAACGGGAGTTCATAGACCCAGTTCCAGCGGATCCGATTCCGGGGGATGTTCGGGTCGCGAGCGTAGCTCAGGAAGCGCACCCGCTCGTTGAGATCGGAGGGGACGGCGCCCGGCATGAACATGCGCGGATCGTCGATACTCTATTCGGTGACGCCGGTGTCGCGGATTCCGAGGGTCCGGAAAGAGTTGCTGAGCACATAGAAGAACTGGAACGCGAGGCCGGCAGCAAAGCGCCGCTGGATCTCCGCCTGGAGGGAGTTAAAGTTCGAAAAGCCATGGCGGGCGAGCGAATTGATGTTGCCGTAGGTGGTCTGATCGAAGATGCGCCTCGCGGTGTTCGCGTAGCGTCCCGTGGGCGGCGCGGTTCCCGTGGTCACCATCCAGACGTAGTTGGTAGCCTGGCCGTTCATGGTGATCCACGATTCGAGGTTGTCGCCGTGAGTTCCGATGTATCTGAGCCGGAGGACGGTGCTGCGGATGATCTCCTTTTCGAGGCTGAGGTTCCACTGCTGGCTGCGCGTCGTGGGCGATCTCGGATCGATGTAGGAAGTGGAGAAGCTACCCGGAGCGAGGTCGGGGACGAGGTTCAAAGTGAGAACTTGCTGGGTATTCTCGCCGGCGATCAGGTCGGGCACGGAGCGGATGTAGTAGTTCGGCAGGCCGTCTGGCGTTTGGGCGGCGGAGTTGAAGTTTTTCTGATAATTGCCCTGCATGGGCGGGCTGCTGCGGGCTTGGCTGACGGTGGTCCGGAGGGCCATGGGAAAGCGGTACATTCCGTAGCTGCCGCGGAGGACCCAAGGCCGGGGCCCGCCCGTGATGGTCCAGGCGAAACCGGCGCGGGGAGAGAAGTCCATCTTGTTTGAGTATGTGAGCTTGTCCGGGAGCCCTACCTGGCCGGGCAGAGCAAACTTCACGCCGGCGTTTCTGAAACCTTGAACTATGCCGGCGGTGGTTCCGCCATTCCGAATCATCTCTTCCAGAGGCGCTGCGGTGACAACCGATTTGGAAGCAGCGTCAAAGCCGACTGCGAGGCCGTGCCGTTCGTAGAGCGGCGGGTAGTATTCGTACCGCAGCCCCAGATTCAAAGTCAACCGTGGCGTTAATCGCCAATTATCCTGGATATAACCGGCATATTCGCCGCCGTTGAAGCGCATTACCAGAGGAGTAAAGGTCGCCTGGTAGGTGGCGAGAACGCCAAGGAACATGTTGGCGGAGTCGTGGCCTGTCCGCACGGTCGCGCCATATTGATTGGCGGTACGGGGGTCATAAAGAGCTGTTGCGGAACTGTTGTAGGTGTATCGGCCGCGCGCGGTGGCGGGGTCGCCAAAAGTGTCCAGGACCTCGCGCCTGTATCTGCCCCCGAACTCGAGTTGATGGCGGCCCTTGACCCAGGTGTAGTTCTGATCGATCATCAGGATCCGCCCGTAGAACTGGGTGACGGAGGCGCGCGGGCCCTGGTAGACCATTCCGAAGCCGGTGTTGGTGAAGTCGGGCAATCCTGGAACACCGAAGAGGCTGGGGAGTTTCAGGAGTTCCGACGTGGTTTGGCCTTCGGCTTCCGCAGGAAGGACCGGGGGACCCGAGTCTTCCACGGATGTACTCACGGCGGTTTCGACGAAGAGGGTTGGCGAGAAGGTGTGGTTCCAGGTGAAGACACCGCTGGCGTTGATGAGCGGGTTTGATTCGATGTTGCCGGAGCCGTCGAGGAGGATCGGGCTTCCGTTGCTGCCAGAGGTGCGGCGTCCGCTGCTGAGCGAGTGGCCGTAGGTGAACCTTCCGAAAACCATGTCATTGTCGGTGAAGCGATGGTCGAGGCGGACCGTATAGGTTTCGTTGTTCTGGCTTGAGGGGCTTGGAGCGAAGAGGTTGTTGGCGACCAGCGGATTCACATCCGGGAGGGTGGGGGCAGGCGTTCGTTCCCAGAGATAGGCGGCGACGCGGTTTTTGCGGCCGATGGGGATTCTATTGTTGGGGTAGGGAGCGCGGAGGTAGTTGGGCGCGGCCCCGGTGGACCAGGGATCGTAGATCGTGATTCTTTGGCCGGCGGCATTGATGAGACCGCTAAAGTCGCCGTCGCGCATGGCCATGGTCGGGACGGTTGTGCCGGTAACGCTCCCCTGCCGTAGCCGGTACGCTTCGCCCGCGGCGAAGAAGAATGTCCGGTTCCGGCCGTCGTAGAGCCTGGGGATCAGGACGGGCCCGCCCATGGACGCCCCGAACTCGTTGCGGATGTATTGGGGCGCTTTCGCGAAGAACTCCTGCCTGCGCCTGGCAATTCCGAGGCTGTTGTTCCGTGAGGTTTCGAAGGCCGATCCGTGGAACTGGTTCGTTCCGCTGCGGGTGGTGAGGAGGACGGTGACGGGGCGATTGAGCTTCGCTGAGGAGCCGTTCGTCTCGACGCGGACCTCGTTGAAATGGCCGCTCTGGTCGAACAACACCAGGACGA
>CAYWST010000265.1:5374-8230 GCA_964461075.1 uncultured Solibacteraceae bacterium
GTCCATACCCGGAGGGCGGCTGACGATCTGGGAGCGCTCGCGATTGACGATGGAAGCGCCGTCCTGCATATACTCGACGCCGCCGACGCGTGTTCCGTTGACGAAGGCAAAGTTGGCTGGGTGTTCGTAGCCGGGAACAGTGACGGTAATCAGGTTCTGGATCAACCGGCCGTTGGTTGGCAACTGGTCGATGCGCTCTCGTTCGAGGATCGAGCCTACTGTCCCGCTGGTCGTGGTGACGAGCGGGGCGGCTTCGGCCACGACTGTGACTTCGGTAGCGCTGGAGGCGGGCTTAAGAGCAGCGTTGACCGCTGCGGTCTCTCCGCTTTGAAGCAAGAACTCTCCCTTCCAGTCGGCCATACCGGGAAACCGCACGGTGACGGCGTAGGCGCCGGTGGGCGCCGCGGAGATGAGATAGAAGCCGCTCTCGTTGGTTTTGGTCTTGAAGACCTGGCCGGTCACCTTGTGGAGGACTTCGACAGCGGCTCCTGGGATCACGGCGGCCGTTTCATCGGAGATTGTTCCCTGGATCCGGCCGCTCCCGGACTGGGCCTGGAGTATGACAGAGGACATCAGCGCCGAGATGACGAGCAGAATTCGCATGACCTGGACTCCCGATTCCGGATTGTATGCCGCCCGCCCACAATTGGGCATACGGAGCAGCGGCGGCGCGGCTGTTTCTCCCATCGAAACGACGGCAGGGCCGTGGGAGGAGTTCAGATTGAATTCGGATGGCCGCGGGTGATATGTTGGCCTCGGTTTCACCCGCCATGCGACTCATCCTTTCCGCTCTCATCACCTTCAGTCTGGCTGCACAGCAACGGCCTGAATGGGACGATCCGGCAGTCATTCAAGTGGGCGCCGAGAAGCCGCGAGCGACGTTCATGGTCTACCCGACGCGGGCGCTGGCGCTGACGCATGACCGGACGAAGAGCCCGTGGCATCAGTCATTGAACGGGACGTGGAAGTTCCATCTCGCGAAGAACCCGGCGTCGCGGGCGGCGAGTTTTTTCGAGACGAAGTTCGACGACACGGCGTGGAAGACGATTCCGGTCCCGTCGAACTGGCAGATGCAGGGCCATGACTATCCGATCTATACGAACGTGCCGTACCCGTTCCCGCAATCGATCAAGGAGCCGCCCAACGTTCCGAAGGATTTCAACCCGGTGGGCTCGTACCGGCGGACGTTCGCCGTTCCGCAGGCGTGGAAGGGCCGGACGGTTTACCTGCATTTCGACGGGGTGGATTCGGCGTTCTATGTGTGGGTGAACGGGAAGAAGGTGGGGTACTCGGAGGATTCGCGGACCGGCGCGGAGTTCAATATCACGCCGCATCTGAAGGCGGGGGCGAATCTGCTGGCGGTGGAGGTGTACAGATATTCAGACGGCGCGTTCCTCGAGGACCAGGATATGTGGAGGATGTCGGGGATCTTCCGTGACGTGTATCTGTGGTCGGCGGGATCTCCGCATGTCCGGGACTTCACGGTGCTGACTGAACTGGACGCGAGCTACAAGGACGCGACGCTGCGGGTGAAGGCGGAGGTGAACGGCGGCTCGGTGGAGGCCGAGTTGCTCGACGCGGCGGGCAAGAGCGTGGCGAAGGGCGCCGGCCCGGGAGAGATCTCGATGGCGGTGGCGAATCCTGCGAAGTGGACGGCCGAGACGCCGAACCTGTATACGCTGCTGCTGACGGTGAAGGACGCGCAGGGCGCGGTCTCGGAGATCATCCCGCAGCGCGTGGGGTTCAGGAAAGTGGAGATCCAGAACGCGCGGCTGCTGGTGAACGGGCAGGCGATTCTGATCAAGGGAGTGAACCGGCACGAGACGAATCCGGATACGGGGAAAGTGATGACGCGGGCGCTGATGGTGAAAGACATCGAGCTGATGAAGCAGTTCAATGTGAACTCGGTCCGCACGTCGCACTATCCGAACGTTCCGGAGTCTTACGAGTTGTGCGACATCTACGGCATCTACGTGATGGACGAGGCCAATTATGAAGCGCACCACTATGGCGGATACGGCGACAACTGGATTTCGGTGAAGCCGGAATGGAAGGAGGCGGTTGTCGACCGTACGCGACGGATGGTGGAGCGCGATAAGAACCACGCGTCGGTCATCATGTGGTCGCTGGGCAACGAGTCGGGGGACGGGCCGAATGTGAAGGCGGCGTATGAATACGCAAGGCAGCGCGATCCAGGGCGGCCGGTGCATTACGAGGGCACAACGGGGGGGCATGCGAAGCAGCCAAACGCGGACGTGAATTCGTTCATGTATCCGAGCGCGGAGCGGACCGCGAAAGAGGCGGCGGCGCGGCCGGAGATGCCGCTGATTCTCTGCGAGTACACGCACGCGATGGGGAATTCCAACGGCGGGCTGCAGCACTATTGGGACCTTTTCTATTCGGGGAAGAACATGCAGGGCGGCTACGTATGGGACTGGGTGGACCAGGGCATGAGGCAGACGGTTCCGGGCTCGAAACCGGAGAAGAAGTTTCTCGCTTACGGCGGCTGGTGGGAAGACAAGCTGGGCGTGCGGAACGACAACAACTTCTGCATGAATGGACTGGTGAATGCGGATCGCGTTCCGCATCCGGGGCTGCACGCGATCAAGTACGTCTACCGTTATCTGCACGCGACTCCGGCGGAGCCGGCGCTGCGGCGGATCAAGGTGAAGAACTGGCACGACTTCCTGAACCCGAAGGACCTCGTTGAAGGGACGTGGACACTGACTTCGTCAGGCTCGGCAATTGGATCGGGCAAGCTCGCGTCGCTGGACATCGAGCCAAGGCAGGAAAAGGAGTTCGCGATCGAGTTGCCGAAGATCGAGGCGGGGGCGGGGGCGGAATATTTCCTAACGG
>CAYWST010000266.1:0-8224 GCA_964461075.1 uncultured Solibacteraceae bacterium
TAGCGGGAGAGTTCGATATCGAGGTTGTTTTCCAACGCCAGGGCGATCGTGTCATCGAGGGACAGATAGATGTTGCCGGCGCGGATGAGGGCTTCCAAACGATTGGAGTTTTGTAGGTTAATCGGATCGATAGCGGGTTGGCGATAGGGCCGCGTGATGCCATTGATCCAACCGTCGCCCGGAGCGAGCGGGACTTGGGGTTTGTCCAGATTGACGCCGGCGGAGGCTGGGGCCAAAGGGGTCCCTGGCTGTGCCTGCGCCAAGGCGGTAGGAGCAATCATCTGCGCCGCAAGAACGACGGCGATCAACGGGCGAATAGAATCCATTTTCGAGTACACCTGTTCTCCATCTCCAGATGCGCGGAAGAGCGGGCTTAGGAGTTTCAATCTCTGAGAACGCTCCAAGGGGCGCGGAAGTTCCTGGAAACCTTATTCATGTTAGCGAATGCCAACATCGGCAAGGCACGGGCGCTGCCAAAAGAGGCGTAAGGGCGCGGGCGGGTGGAGGTCAGGGCAGCAGGGGGATGTGGACGGCGTTGTTTCTGGCGCCTTCGCCCTTGAAGACCTTGCCGCCGCCGGCGGTGGTCTGCGGGCCGCCCTTGGCGGGCACGGCGGAGCCCCAATCGGCGACGCCCTGCGCGGAAGGCACATAGGCGCGGCAGTACTCCTCGAGTTGATCGACACGGATGGTCTCTTTGTGAAAGTGGCCGACCTTGCCGTAGGCGACCTGTTCGGTGGTGAGGGTGGTGCCTGGAGCGGGGCCTTCGCCCTGGATCATCCTGCCGTAGTGGCCGGCGGGGTCGTTGCCCTCGAACCTGGCGTTGGCGCGCGGACCGGTCTGCAGGACGGGGCCGTCCTTGAAGCGCGGGTTGTGACCCCGGCTGGCGCCCTTCATGGAAACGAGGTCGATGCGAACGCATTCGACAAGGTTGGTGCCCGGGATGCGGCGGGCCCAGATTTCGCTGCCGCCCTCGGCAGAGACGTATCCGTCAGCGTCGAGTTTGGCGCTCTTGACTTTGGTGAACCGTGCCTGGAGCCAGGGGTAAAGGTCCTTGCTGAGGGAGCGGTTGCGGAACTCGGGGAAATCGGAGAAGGGGATACTGCCGGAGTTGGGGTCGCGAGCCTTGATGGAGGCTGGCATTTCCTTGAGAGATCCCGGCTTGGGCTGCGCGTTGGCGTCGCCGCTGAATCCGCCCTTGTCGGCGTCGGACTTGATGGCGGCGCCGTCGCCCTGGCGCGCCCTGAGGTAGGCCACCATGCGCTCGATGCCGGCGAGGCCGAGGTCGCGGACGGCCATGCTGGCGAAGCGGGCGAGATGTTTGGCGGCTTCGCGAAGCTGTGATGTGCTGGTGGCGTTGACGGCGTAGGCCAGCCAGCCGCCGAAGGACTCAAAGTAATCCTTGAGCTGCGTCACGATGCCAGCGCCGTAGAAGAGGCATTGGAAGAAGCGGACGTACTTGGCGGGCGACAGCGCGATGGCGGCGAGAACGGCGACGAGGAAGGGGATGCTGGCGATGAGCTCGCGAACGACTTTGGCGCCTTCGGCGGGCATCTCCTCCAGGGCCATCCAGGCGCTGGCGGTCAGTTTCTGGGCTGTGGACATCCGGGCGACGGGCGTCAGCAGGCCGTTGGCGGCGAACCACTGCCGGAAGCGTTCGGCCTGCTGGGCGTCGGGAATCTGCTGCACCCAGACGAGGAGTCTGCGGTCCTTTGTGACGAAGGTGTGGGCGTTGTTGCTGCCGCCGGCGGGGACGTAGCCGGCGTCGATGGGAGCGCGAGCCTGTTTGACGAGCGGCAGCAGGCGCGCGGCCCAGTCGGAAAGTCCGATGGTGGAGGGCAGGCGGTTGGCGGCGCGTTTGAGGTCATCCCAGGAGGCGCGGCAGGGGCAATCGGCGCCGACCAGGGAGTCGGCGACCACGATGAGCCCGGGAGCCGGCATCTTCATCGCTTTCTGGCACGGCGTCTGCGACGGCTGGCCGTTGTTCTTCCGAATGCAAGACTCGCAGGTTCTGACACTGAGCTCGAGATTGGGCATCCCAGTCCTCCTGAGAGCTAAAGCGGATTCCGCGCGGGGATTGACTCACTGACGCCGAAAGCGCGACGGACTCTTCGGCGGCGGGGCGTTGGCGCGCGATGACAGACTCGGGGCGTCGCTCTTGGGCAGCCAGGCGGCGAGAAGGAGGATAAGATGGGCTCGCGGAGTTGAATAAGGAGTGGCATGACGAGACGGACTTTCTCCGGATTATTGGGATCGGCGGCCGGGTTTGCGCAGCGCAGACCGCCGAACATCGTCTATATCCTGTCAGACGACCATCGCTTCGACTTCTTCGGAGCGATGGGCCAGCCCTGGCTGAAGGGGAAGACGCCCAACATGGACAGGATGGCGGAACGGGGAATTCACTTTCGCAATTCGTTTGTGACGACGAGCCTGTGTTCCCCGTCGCGGGCGACGATCCTCACCGGGCAGATGCTGTTTCGTCACGGGGTGGTGAACAACTCGACAGACCTGCCGGATTCACTTCCGACTTTCCCCCGGTTGCTGCAGCAGGCCGGCTACAGAACGGGCTTCCTGGGCAAGTGGCACATGGGAGATCAGAATCCGAACCCGCGGCCGGGCTTCGACCACTGGGTCAGTTTCAGGGGCCAAGGGGCGTACTTCGATCCGCCGGTGAATGTCAACGGGCGCGAGGAGAAGCGCAAGGGCTATATGTCGGACATCCTGACAGAGGAGGCGGCCGGATTTCTCAAGGCGTCGAAAGAGAAGCCATTCTGTCTGTATTTGAGCCATAAGAACGTGCATCACCCGTTCACGCCTCCGCCACGGCATGCGGGCGCGTTCAGAAACCTGGAGATTCCTTATCCTGAGACGTATCCCGATACGGAGGCGCTGAGAGAGGGCAAGCCGGAGTGGGTGCTGCGGCAGCGGAACTCATGGCATGGGGCGGGCAACGCGATGGACACGCCCGGTGGCTTCGAGAAGATGTACCGGGGCTATTGCGAGTCGCTGTTGGCGATCGACGAATCGATCGGGACGATCCGGGATGAGCTGAACCGGCTGGGGCTGGCCGAGAATACGCTGCTCGTCTATCACAGCGACAACGGCCACCTGCATGGCGAACACGGCCTGATCGACAAGCGAGTGATGTACGAACCCTCCATTCGGGTTCCGTTGTTGATGGAGTGCCCGTCGCTGGTGAGCAAGCCGCGGGAGGTGGAAGCGATGGCGACGACGCTTGACGTGATGCCGACTCTGCTCGACATCGCGGGCGCGCCTGTTCCGGATGGGCTCCCCGGTCGATCGCTGCGGCCGTGGCTGGAAGGCCGCGACGTACCGTGGCGGGACGAGTTCGTCTATTGCTACTACTGGGAGCGCGAAGCGCCGATGACACCGACGATCTTCGGCCTGCGCACGCGAACGCAGAGCTTCATCACGACACAGGGCGTCTGGGACCGGCACGAGCTGTACGATCTGCAGTCCGACCCGCAACAGAAGAAGAACCTGCTGGGCCGCTATCGCAACGGGATGAACTACGGGCGGATGGAGCGGTTCATCACCGACCCGGAGATGCGGAAGGTGTACAACGAACTCGACGGCCGCCTGGAGCGGGCAGTGAACGCCCTGGGCGGAACGAGACAGGCTTCGCACGCCGCGGTGTAGTTACTCGCCGACGCGTCGTTCGCGGGCGGTAGGGGCTTCAGGCGCATCGGTTTTGGGCAGCCAGGCGAGGAGTTCGCGCTTGACGGCGGCGTGTTCAGGCCTGGAGGCGAGGTTGGTCCACTCGTTGGGATCATTCTTCTCGTCGTAGAGTTCCTCGCCGCCGTCGGAGTAGCGGATGTAGCGCCAGGCTTCGGAGCGAACAGAGTGGTTGGCGCGGCCGTACGTGGTGAGCGCGGGCTCCTTACGGGGCGCCAAGGGGTCGCGAAGCTGGGGCACGAGCGACTGGCCCTCGATCTCCTTGCGCTCGGGCGCGCCCAGGATCTCGTTCAGTGTCGGGTAGATGTCCATCAGCGAGACGGTACGAGGAGAGCGCCCGCCGGGCTTTGTCAAGCCGGGGACTTTCCACATGAGGAGGTTTCGGGTGGAGCGTTCCCAGAGCGAGAACTTCCGCCAATGGAGTTTCTCGCCGAGATGCCAGCCGTGATCGCTCCAAAGAACGACGTTGGTCTCGCCTCCTTTGGGCGAGGTTTCGAGGGCGCGGAAGACACGGCCGAGCATGGCGTCGCAGAACGCGATGGAGGCGAGATAGCCCTGCACGGCTTTTTTCCACTGGCCGTATTCGATGACGCGGGCATGGTCGCCGTCGGGCTTGGCGAATTTGACGCCGATGGCGGGCACGTCCTTGAGGTCGTCGTCCTTCACCACGGGCAACTGGATGGATTCCAGCGGGAACATGTCGAAGTATTTCTTCGGCACATACCAGGGCAGGTGCGGACGGGTCATGCCGCAGGCGATGAACATGGGGTCGGAGTGGTTCTTGGCGAGTTGAGCGCTCACCCATTCGGCCACTTTGAAATCGCCCATCTCCTCGTCGGTGTTATCAATCGGCCCCCAATCGAAGTGCGAGCCGCGGGGAATGCCGTTGAGCGGCATCTTCTCCTTGGGGGGAACCGGGCTGCGGGGCACGTCATTGCCTTTGTTGTCGGGGTAGTAGTCGTCCCAGCTCTGGGGATCGGGGAAGCCGCCGTGAAAGATCTTTCCGGAGCCGATGGCTTTGTAGCCGATGGTGCGCAGGTGCTGGGTCATGGTGACCGCGTTCCTTCCCTTCTCCGATTGGCGGAAGGGCTGGGGATTCTGATAGACGCCGGTGGTGGAGGGGCGGAGGCCCGTCATGAGGGCCGCACGCGATGGGTTGCAGAGGGGAGCGGCGCAGTGCGCGGAGGTGAAGTTGACGCCGGAGGCGGCGAGCTTGTCGAGATTCGGGGTGCGGGTCTGCGGATGGCCGCCGAGCGAACCGACCCAATCGTTCATGTCGTCGATGGCGATGAACAGGACGTTGCGCTTCGTGGCGGCCGCAGCGGCGCGGCGCGTGAAGATCATTGGCGCGGTGGAAAGAAACTGGCGTCGGAGCATGGTGGTAGTCTATCGCGGCGGAGGATCGAGAGCAGGACGCGCCGTCCGGGCTCGCCGCCGCCCAGCCCCCCTGAGTCTGCCGCTCGGATTCAGGACTTGCAGCGCAGTGCGGCGTAGCGGATGTCGGCGACCTGGGCGCCGGGGATTTCGAGAGCGCGAAGCGTCAGCAAGCCGCGCGCCTTGTTGAGCTGGATGGAACCGAGGGAGAGCGGCTTGAAGTCCTTGACGTAGGACTCGCCGCCGCGGTCGTGACGGTCGTCGGCCTTGCCGATCAGTGGCGGGTCATGGGGAGGCTCGACCTTCGCCTGAACGCGCGCGCTGCCGAATGTCATTTCGATGATCGAGCCTTTGTCCGCGGCGGGGCAGGTGTAATAAACAAGAGCTTCGTACGCGCCCGCGCGGCCGACCTCGACGTCCCAGGTGATGGAATCGTCCTTGCGGGTCCAATTGGTGAAGTAGGAGCAGTTGGGCGCTTTGCCGCTGCGTTGAACGCCTCCGTGGGGGACGCCGTCGCGCGCAGGGAGCATGGTGAGCCCGGAGAATCCAACGGGGAAGGGGCGGGTATCCGGTCCAACGAGCGGCAACATCTCTTTGGCCCAGGCGGCGGCGGCGGCGCGGAGAGTTGCCGCGACTTCGGGTTTCTCGTTGGAGATGTCACGGTCCTGGAGCGGGTCGGCTTCCATGTCGTACAACGCGCCGGCAGGGTCGAGGCGGTACTGTTGCGTGCGAACGGTGACGCGGCGGTTCTGCATGGTGAAGATCTGCCGGGGCGCCCATTGGGTGCGTTCCCGAAGCAGCAGAGGTTTGAGGCTGCGCCCGTCAAGCGGCTTCTTGCTGGTCAGTGGCACGCCTGCAAGTTCGGAAAATGTGGGCAGCAGATCAATCGCTCCGGCGATTTGAGGGATTCGCGTGCCGGCGGGGATGTGGCCCTTCCACCGGAACAGGCATGGCGCCCGCAGGCCGCCTTCATCGAGAGAGCCTTTGCGGCCTTTCATGCCGCCGTTCCAGCGCCAGCCGTTGGGGCCGTTGTCGGAGAAGTAAAGGACGATCGTGTCCTCGGCGAGCCGCAGGCGGTCGAGCGCGGCGAGAACACGGCCGACGTTCCAGTCGATGTTCTCGCACATCGCCAGGGCGGCGCGGGTGTGGCTGATGTCTTCCTGGGCGGGATTGCGGGCGGTCAGTTTGGGCGTGTAGTTGCGGAACTTTTCGTAGAAGCGGTCCGGCACTTGCATGGGCGAGTGGGGCGTGTTGAGCGGCAGGTAGCAGAAGAATGGATTCGCGCGGTTCTGCTCGATGAAACTCACGGCGTGATCGGTGAGGTCGTCGATGATGAAGCCCTTGCCGCGCGTCAACTTTCCGTTGTGGTCGAGTTCGGGATCGAAATACTGCCCCCAGTGGCCGGAAGTGAAACCGTAGTACTCCTGGAAACCGCGGGCGTTCGGATGGTAGGGGTGCTGCGAACCGTTATGCCATTTGCCAAACGCGGCGGTGCGGTAGCCGGCGTCACGGAAGGTCTCGGCGATGGTGGTTTCGTCGAGATTGAGCCGCTCTGCTCCGGTTGAAACGCCGCGGACGCCGCCGCGGGGATGGTACCGGCCGGTGAGGAACTCGGCGCGCGTGGGGGCGCAGACGGAGCAGACGAAGAACCGCTCGAAGAGAGCGCCGTCGCGGGCCAGCGAGTCGATGTTGGGTGTGGAAAGGTTCGAGTTGCCGTGGATGCTGAGGTCGCCCCAACCCTGATCGTCGGCAAGGATGACAACGATGTTCGGGCGGCGGGTTTGCTGCCGTCCGAAGGCCGAGGGCGCTGCCGCCGCGATTGAGAGGAAGGTGCGTCGCTGAATCATGATGCTGAGATGAGAATGAACGATATGATCGTGCCGAAGCAAGTGGGTCGGGCAGCGGGCCGAGGGAGAATGCCATGTTGGACAAGACGGGCCGGGCAGAACCGCCGGCCGGACTGCTGAAAGTCGTGGGGAGGGAGTGGCGGTTCAACCATTCGTCGCCGAGCCTCCCAGGCTTGGCTCAAAGGCGGGCTGACCACGATCGACGGGATCGGCCTGAAGATCAAGTGGACCTCTTTTCGGAGAATGGCGTGGACGGAGCCGAGGGGGATTCCGGAAGGGACAACGATCTCCTATGGCGAATTGGCGAAGCGGGTGGGACGGCCGGGAGCGTCCAGGGCCGTCGGCTTGGCCAATGGGTCGAATCCGATCGCGATTGTCGTGCCTTGCCACAGGGTGATCGGGGCGAACGGGACGCTTACGGGCTATGGGGGCGGTCTGGACCGGAAGCGCTGGCTGCTGGCGCACGAGAGGGGGTTTGCGCGCCTTGGGCGCGCCAGCGGCGGCCGATGGCGGGGATGAAAGCGCCGGCGATGTTGGCGAGTCTGAAGTCGGGCAGCGGCGGGCGCTCGGCGCGGGGGTTGATGGCGCGGAGGGCGGTCTTGAGGAATCTGAGAACAGCACTGGTCTTTTCGCGCAAAGAGTAGCGGATTTCCTGATTATTTGCGTGAACGAGGAGAACGGTGACGTCGTCGTTGGAAAGGTTCTCAGGGTAACGCCGGCCTATTTCATCGAGCAGAGAGTAGATTTGCCGTTCGGGCGGGAGTTCTTCGAGAAGACGGACGATTCGGAGGAGACCGTTTTCGCCGAGCATCTCGCCGTCGGCGTCGCGGGACTCGATGAGCGCGTCGGTGTAGGCGAGAAAGCGGTCGCCGGGCGAGAGCTCGAGATCGAAGTGGTCGTATTCAGTGATGCTGATGAGGCCGAGGGGGATGTTTCGAACGCCTGGCTTGGCGGGGGCGTGAGGGAGGCCGAGGAAATCCCAGGTCCGGCTGGCGGCGCGATAGAGGAGAGGGCGGGGATGGCCGGCATTGGTGACGGTGAGGCGGCGGCTGGGAGCGAAAAAGGTGGTGACGACGGAGGTGGCATAGGCGCCGTCGCGGGGGATCTGGTTGAACTGCTGATTGAGGCGGCGGACGAACTCGGACTGGTCGATGCAGTTGACGTAGCGGCGCATAAGCATGCGGAGGTCCGCGGCGATCGCCGCCACGGCCTGACCGTGACCCGAGACATCGGCGAGGAGAAGACGGGAGATGCGGCCGGTGCCGCAACTGGAGGCGTAATAGACGTCGCCCCCGCGCTGCGCGCCGCCA
>CAYWST010000267.1:0-8136 GCA_964461075.1 uncultured Solibacteraceae bacterium
GGTTTCACGAGTTCTGCTCCAAGGGGTTGATCCCCGCGCTGGAGCGAACCGCGAAGATGCCGGTGCTGGCTCTCGAAGCTGTCATGGCGCCGCACATGCCCCAGACTGCGCTGCTCGCCGAGTGCGCCTCGGCAGGCCACATCATGGACGTTGCGGCCAAATTGCACTCCGACGAGCAGTTCCTGAAATCGCTCGCTGCCTGGGAAAGCGGCGAGCCGCCCTATGTGAACAGCAGCGCCTGGTTCCTTCAGGCGGCGCCCTATTCGCCGGACTTCAAGGCGGCGGATCCGCCGCCCGCCGCCCCGCGCTATTTCGAACTGCGGGTCTATCACTCGCCGACTTCGCGCCAACTCAAACTTCTGCACGAGCGGTTCGCCGGCCCCGAGATCCGGATCTTCCACCGCGTGGGCGTCCGGCCGATCCTGTATTCGACCACAGTCTTCGGGCCCGACCGTCCGAGCCTGGTCTATCTCATCCCCTTTGACTCGCTGGCGGCGCGCGAGAAGGCATGGGCCGCTTTCGCGGCGGACCCGGAGTGGATCAAGGTCCGCAAGGAGTCCATCGACAAGGGCGGGCAGATTTCGCTGCGGATGCAGATCACGCTGTATCGGGCGACACCCTATTCCCCCATCCGCTAACCGCCCGGCCTGCGCCGCGACATAATGGAAGCACTGGTTCGGCCGCTGTCAGACCCGGACCAACGGCTGGGATTCCGTCATGCTCATTCGTCTTCTCCTGCTCACCCTCGCCTGCTGGGCGGCTGGCGCACAGACCGCGAAGAAAGCTCCCGACTACCAGCGGGAGATTCGCCCGATCCTGTCGGACAACTGTTTCCACTGTCATGGTCCGGACGCGTCGACACGCATGGCCGGGCTGCGGATCGACCTGAAACAGTTTGCTCTGGAGGCGCGGAAACGTGGCGCCGCGATCGTGCCAGGCAAGCCTGAGGAGAGCCTTGTCTACAAGCGGATCACGGAAGCGAATGCCGCGCGGCGCATGCCGCCGCCTTCGGCGCACAAGTCGCTGACGTCCGGACAGATCGAAACCATCCGCAAGTGGATCGAGGCGGGAGCGCCCTGGCAGGAACACTGGGCCTTCCAGCCGGTGTCGCCGAAGACGCCCCCGCCGGTCGTGAACGCCGCATGGGTGAAGACGCCGATCGACCGGTTCATCCTCGCCCGCCTCGAAAAGGAGCGGCTGGCCCCGGCGCCGCAGGCTGACAGGCGAACCCTCATTCGCCGCGTCGCTCTGGATCTCACCGGCCTGCCGCCAAAGCCCGCGGAAATCGAGCAGTATCTGGCCGACCTGACGCCGAAGGCGTATGAGAAGATGGTGGACCGCTATCTCGCCTCGCCGCATTACGGCGAGCACCGCGCCCGCTACTGGCTCGACGCAGCGCGATACGGCGACACGCACGGCATCCACATCGACAACTACCGCGAAATGTGGGCCTGGCGCGACTGGGTGATCCAGGCCTACAACCGCAACCTGCCCTTTGACCGGTTTTCAACCGAGCAGTTGGCCGGAGACCTCCTGCCCCAACCCACGCTCGATCAGCTCATCGCCAGCGGCTTCCAGCGGAATAACGTCACCACCAGCGAGGGCGGCGCCATCGACGACGAGTACGCCGAGATCTACGCCAAGGACCGCGCCGACACCGTCGGAGCGGTCTATCTCGGACTCACCGTCGGATGCGCCACCTGTCACGACCACAAGTTCGACCCCATCACGCAGAAGGACTTCTACGCGCTCGGCGCTTTCTTCCGGCACACCACGCAGCCCATCATGGACGGCAATATCGCCGACACGGCGCCAGTGATCTCCGTACCGCTGCCGGAGGAGCGCGAGGCTTACGAGAAGCTGCTCGGCGAAATCGGGAACCTTGAGCGGCGGTTGGCTGAGGCGCGCGCTGCCGCGCCTGCCGGAAGTTCGGCGAAGCTGTTCTCGGACGAAGATGCGCTTGACCGCGTTCAGGCGGGCGCGCCCTTTTCGGTGTCGCTTCGATTCAGTCTGAACGACACGAGAAAGCGGACGGAACTACTCTCGCAGGTTGACCCCAGGGATGGGCGCGGATGGGTGCTGGAGGTGAGGAACAACGAGGCCGCCCTTAGGTTGGTTGGAGACTCCGGCAAGTCGATCGAGGTGAGGCCGCGAACGCCGGTTTTCATGGATGGCCGGCTGTATCATCTCGCCGTCAACTATGACGGGTCGCGCACGGCCAACGGGCTGTCGATGTGGATCGATGGAAAGCTGGTCGCGGCGCGGGGCGGGCCGCTGCGCGGGATGATCACGGGCGGTTTCTCCCAATCACAGCCGCTTGAGGTGCACTACGGGGTCAAGGACCTTGCGCTGTACAACCGGGAGATCTCCGATGAGGAGATCCGGCTCCTTTGCGAGGGAGAGAGGGCCGGCCCGGGGGCCATCTACGCCTTGCGTGAATACGATCCCGCGCGCCAACTGCACCGCGAACTGATGACGAAGCGCCAGGAAGCGCGGCGCATCGCGGCTCGCGGCGCGGTGACGCACATTATGAGTGAGCGCCCTGGGACCCCATTCGCTCACGTGCTTTATAGGGGCGCGTACGACCAGAAACGCGAGCGCGTGGAAGCGGCCACGCCGGCCGTGCTCCCGCCGATGAAAGCGGACCAGCCTAGGAACCGGCTCGGCTTCGCGCGATGGCTGTTCGACTCGGAGAATCCGCTCACGGCCCGCGTCACTGTCAACCGGATGTGGCAGGAGGTCTTCGGCACGGGCCTCGTGAAAAGCTCCGACGACTTTGGAAATCAGGGCGAGCCGCCTTCGCACCCGGAACTGCTCGATTGGCTCGCGGCGGACTTTCGCGACAACGGCTGGGATATGAAGAGGTTCTACAAGCAGTTGCTCATGTCCGCCGTTTACCGCCAGCAGGCTCTCGCCACCCCCGCCAAACTGGCCAGGGACCCCGACAACCGTTTGCTCTCTCGCGGCCCGCGCTTCCGGCTCGACGGCGAGTCTGTTCGCGACTATGCGCTCGCCGCCAGCGGCCTGCTCGCTCCGCGCATCGGCGGGCCCAGCGTCCGCCCCTACCAGCCCGAAGGAGTGTGGGAGGCCGTCGCCATGAAGGAGTCCGACACCCGGTTCTACAAACAGGACCACGGCGAAGGACTCTACCGGCGATCCATCTACACCTTCTGGAAACGTTCGGCCCCCCCGGCTTCGATGGAGATTTTCAACGCTCCTTCGCGTGAGAGCTGCACGGTGCGCCGGGAGCGCACCAATACGCCCCTGCAGGCGCTTGTCACCATGAACGACGTGCAGTTCGTCGAAGCGGCGCGCGTGCTCGCCGAGGGCGCTCTGGCCTCTTCGGCCTCAACGGACCGGCGGTTGGAGTTCATGGCCGTCCGTCTGCTCGCCCGCCCGCTGAGCCTCAACGAAAAGCAGACCACGCTCAAGTCGCTGGGAGCTTTCGAGAAGCACTATCGCGCCAGCATCGAGGATGCACGCGCCCTTGTGAAAACCGGCGAGCGCCCGGCCGATCCCTCCCTCGACCCCGCCGAATACGCGGCCTGGACTATGCTGGCCAATCAGTTGATGAACCTGGACGAGGCGCTGACCAAATGAACATCCTCAAGCCCGACCCTGAAGGGCACTACTCGCAGAGGGCTCTGCGTCTCGACCGTGACCTCGCCCGCAGGTTCGGCCACGGCGATCATCCCGTGGACGCGCTGGCCTCCGAGATGGCGCGGGAAGAATCCAGGCGCCGGTTCTTCGCACGGGGTGCTCGCGGGATTGGGGCCTTGGCACTCGGATCGTTATTGGCCGAATCGGCGGAAGGAGTGAAGCTGCCGCACTTCGCTCCGAAGGCTAAGCGATGCATCTACCTCCATCTGGTCGGCGCGCCGCCCCAGATGGAACTCTACGACTACAAGCCGAAGATGAAGGACTGGTTTGACAAGGACCTGCCCGACTCCATCCGGCAGGGGCAGCGCCTCACGACGATGACCAGCGGGCAGACGCGGTTTCCGATTGCGCCATCGATCTTCAAGTTCGCGCAGCACGGCAAGTCAGGCGCCTGGATCAGCGAACTGCTGCCGAATGTGGCGAAGATGGTCGACGACATCGCCATCATCCGCTCGATGAACACCGAGGCGATCAATCATGAGCCGGCGATTACGTTCTTTCAGACCGGCTTCATGATCGCCGGCCGCCCCTGCCTCGGCTCGTGGCTGAGCTATGGGCTCGGCTCGATGAATCAGGATCTGCCCACGTTCGTCGTCCTGCAGGCGCGGCACAATCATCCGAAGGCCAACGTGCAGGCGATCTCGGCCCGCTTGTGGAGCGCCGGGTTCCTTCCGGGGATGTACAGCGGCGTCAGCATGAGGTCTTCCGGGGATCCCGTCCTGTTCATCAACAACCCGGCCGGCGTGCCGGCGGCGGTCCGGCGGCAGATGCTCGACGGGTTGGCTGAGATGAACCAGGCGACCTACCAGAAGCTGGGCGACCCGGAGACAAAGACCCGGATGGCGCAGTACGAGATGGCGTTCAAGATGCAAGCCTCGGTGCCGGAGTTGACGGACTTGTCGAAGGAGCCGGAGTCGACCTGGTCGGCCTATGGGGAAGACGCGCGGAAGCCGGGCACATTCGCGCAGACATGCCTGATGGCGAGACGGCTCGCCGAACGCGGCGTCCGCTTCGTGCAGGTCTACCACCGAGGGTGGGACGTGCACGGCAATCTGCCCGAGGTGCTGCCGTCGCAGTGCAAGGAGATCGATCAGCCGTGTTATGCGCTGGTTCAGGATCTGAAACAGCGCGGCATGTTGGACGACACGCTGGTCATCCTCGCCGGCGAGTTCGGACGCACCATCTACTGCCAGGGCAAGCTCACGCCCACCGACTATGGGCGCGATCACCATCCGCGCTGCTTCAGCCTCTGGATGGCCGGCGGCGGCGTCAAAGGCGGCGTCGTCCATGGTGAAACTGACGAGTTCAGCTACAACATCACCGCGGACCCGGTGCACGTCCGCGACTTCCAGGCCACCATCATGCACCTGTTTGGCATTGACCACGAACGCTTTACTTACAAATATCAGGGCTTGGACGTTCGGCTGACGGGGGTGGAGAAGGCGGAAGTGGTGAAGGCCGTCCTGGCCTGACGTGTTGAAATACCACACAGTACAGTACTTTTTTGTCAAAGGTGTAGTACCGGAACGCCTTTCTGCACATATACAGTTACAAACCGCACCCCTACACTTGGGAGCATGTCAACCGACCGGTTCCCACTCTTGGCGCTGACGCTCTTCGGCCTCAGTTGCGCTGCAAATGCTGGCCTTATCAATGCGACAGCCCCTCCCTGCGCCGGGGGAAATCTTCAATCCTACATCGCATTGGGATCGGCCGGGTGCAGGGGCCCTGGACCAACGAGCACCGCGCTGACCTATTTTGATTTCGATTTCACCGTCAAGTATCCGGAGACGACTCAGACCGTTGGCCTCGCTGACGCATCGAACATCAATGTCACGCCTCCGGCGGCGCCAGGCGAGCAGATCTCCTTCAATTCCATTTACTTCGATGTGCCCACGCTGGAGCGGGCAGTGTACATCATCGACTACACCATCGATCCTCCGCCAGACATCCTGCCAGGCTTCGATCTCGAACTCGATACCTTCACTCCCGTCCAGCCTGGGAAGGCGACCGTCACGGCGTTCGTTTGTGTCGGAGGGAATTACGATGACGGCCTGTGCTCGGAGGTGGAGACTGCCACCTATTCCGAGTTGATCCCTTACACCTTGATCGTGTTCCACAATGGATTGCCGCTGGGCTCGGTACAATTGACTCAAAGCGTTACTTTCAACGAACCCACGAATTACATCGACGTCAGGCTCATCATCGACCTCGACGCGAGACGCGGGGGGACATCTCAGATTTCCGGAGTGGGGACCTCCGTGCCCGTGCCCCCGCAGTATGCGGTTCCCGAACCTGGCACCTGGGCGATGCTCGGCGCCGGGCTTAGCGGCTTAGCGTTGTTCCGCCGCCGCCGCGGCTAAACTTCCTTAGATTTGCTTCCAGTTCGGATCGAAGTGCGGACGGGCCCTCGCCGACAAAGGTGAGGGCCTTTTTCTCGGTCGCCACGGCCTCCTGCACGCGACCCAGTCCGAACTGCGCCATCGCCAGCATGTCCAGCACTCGCGGATCGTTGGGCTGATTCTGAACGGCGCGCTCCACCAGCGGCAACGCGGACCGGAAATCCCGCAGATCCGTGAACGGCGTCGTCAGAAGATTCCAGGTATACTGGTCGATCTCGAATTGTGTCGCCTTGCCCGAATTCACGATCCCCTTCAGTTCCTTAAGGAGTGAAGCCGTCGCTGCGTGGGCCGCCTCGCGGCGCGCGGGCTGCTCTTCCAGCAGGGAGCATTGCCGCCCGCGGGCCATGAAGTAATCGATCCGGTGCTGGCTGTTGGTCGGGTCCGACAGCCGCTGTTGCTCCGAGATCGCGATCGCCCTTCCGATCGACTCTTCCGCCGCCGGATACTGTTTCGACTTGCGGTAAGCGTCGGCCAGAAGCGTCGAAGCCGACCACACCCGCCGCCGCGCCGTCGAACTCCCCGGCTCCTCCGCCAGACTCTGCTCGTGGCTCTTCAACGCCGCCTGCAGGTTTTCGATCGCCCCCGGCAGATCGCCCGTGCCGGACAGGATCTGACCCACTCGTTCCGCCGCCCGGGCCAGTTCATTGCGCGCCTTTCTGGATTCCGGTTCCTTTTCTAAAACTTCCGCCGCCGCCTTCATCGCGCCCCGGAATGCTGCGAGCGCTTCCTGGCTCTTGCCCGTCTGCGAAAGCAGCCAGCCCGTTTGATAGCGCAGTTCGACAAGTTCCAAACCGGTCAGGATCTTCTCCGCATCGCGGTAGGCATTCAAAGCGGTCTCGCGCTGCCCGCTCACGGAATCGAGGTCGGCGATTTTCTTCCGAATGAGGGCGAGTTCGGGAGCCAGGGCGCCTGCGGCCGTGGAATTCGAGTATCTCAGGCCGATGGAGAGAGCCTGCTCGTAGGTGGCGCGCGCCCGCGCCTGGTCCGCGAGGTTCGGTCCGAAGGGATTCCCGAGAATGTCGCCCATCTTCACGTAGCCTCGAAGGACGTCCCTCTGCAGCGAAACGTCCCCGGCGGCCTCCTCGGACAGCCGCTTGAGATAGCCGACCCCCTTTTCCACGAGCTCGCTGCGCGCCTTCGTCTCGCCGCGGCGGATCGCCTCGTCAAGGTCGGTGAGAAAGTACGTCGCCAGTTCCCGCGTCTCCTTGAAGCGCCGCTCGGCGACGGCCTTCTCCATCTGGGCAACCTGGGCGAAGTAAGTAGAGACAACCGCCGCCGCCGCCAGGGAGATCACCGCCAGAGCCGCCGCCGCCACGCCCCCTTTGTGCCGCCGCACGAACTTGCCCACCCGGTACCGCACGCTGTCCTTGTGCGCCAGAACCGGTTCGCCGCTCAAATGCCGCCGGATGTCGTCGCCAAACTGGTAGACCGAAGCGTAGCGCCGCGACGGCTCCTTCCTCAGGGCGGTGGCCAGGATGACGTCGAGTTCGCCGCTGAATTTCTTTCGCAGCTTCGCCTCGGTTTCAGAGGGAGCAAGCTGCCGCTTCAGCACGGCCTGGCTGAGCGGCGTCGGCTCGGTCTCCGTGATCGTTCGCTCAATGCCCGCGGCCGTGAGCTGCTTGAACTCGTACGGCAGGCTCCCGGTGAGGATTTCGTAAAGCAGAATCGCCAGCGAGTAAAGGTCCGTGGAGGTCGTCACCGTCTCGTTGCGCACCTGCTCGGGGCTCGCGTACATCGGCGTCATCGGCGCGTCGCCCCCGGCTGTCAATCCCTGAGCGATAACGGTCTCGTCTTCCGTCGGGGCCACCAGTTTCGCGATGCCGAAGTCGAGCAGCTTCGGCGTCCCATCGGCGCTCACCATGATGTTGCCGGGTTTGATGTCGCGGTGAACGATCAGCCTCTGGTGGGCGTACTGAACCGCTTCACACACTGTGATGAACAGCCGAAGCCGTTGGACATAGTCGAGCTGATGCGACTGGCAGTAGTCGTTGATCCGCTCGCCCTCGACATACTCCATGACGAGGTAGGGCGCCCCCTCCCGTGTCGTGCCTGCTTCCAGCAGGCGGGCCACGTT
>CAYWST010000268.1:0-8070 GCA_964461075.1 uncultured Solibacteraceae bacterium
TCACCGACTCGAACATCTACAAATACCGCGAGGACTATACGAATACGGTCATCAACTACAGCGATTCCAGGGATTTGAGCCGGCGCTTCCCGGAGGCTCTGATCCGCGAGAAGACCGCGAAGGTGGCGGCTTCGCTCGCCGAACTGGACGCTCCGGTCTTCACGGCGCATCTCGCGTTTCTGCGCGACAGGTTGAACGAGGCGTACCAGACGGGACTGAATCAGATCATGCAGGCGACAGGGGGGGAGGCCCTGTTTGCCCGCTCGCAGACCGAGATCGCGCCGCTGATCGCGGACACGATGAAGCGAATCAGGGGGATGTGGGCGATCGACGTGGAGATCCCGCCGGACACCCCTAGAAACTTCACGATAGAATTAGCGGCCGGCTCCGCGCAGTTCAACTACCGCAGCCGCTTCGCCATGCGCTCCAGGAAGAGAGAGTAGTCCCGTGCATCACCCTTCACGCCTCGCCGCCGCCCTGCTGGCCGCTACAACCGCCCTCTTCCTCTGGCTCTGGTTCAATGAGCGCCGGAAGAGCGAGCGGATCATCCTCGGCGCCGCCCGGAATGCGGCCGAGCAAGCCAAGCTCAGAACCGAAATTGCCGAGCGGGTACGCGAAATCGAGGCCCTGCGCGCCCAAATGGACTCTGAAGGCATCGCGCCCGCGCTCCCCGCCCGCCCGCCCGCGGCGCCCGACGAGTCCAAGCGGCTTGAAGCCATCCGCAACCTCGCCCAAGCCGAGCAGCGGATCGCCGCTCTTCAATCCGCCCTGAACGAAGCCCGTGAGCGCGGCGGCCAGCTCGACGCCCAGGTCGAGCGGCTTCAGGCCGAAAACAAGAGACTCGAATCCGCCGCCGCCGAAACCCGTGAAGACCTCGCCTCCGCCCGCCGCGTCATCGAAGCCACCGACAACGAACTCAAGAGCAAGTCCGAGCGTGTCGCGCAACTCGAAGCTGCTGTGCGCTCCGCCCGCGAAGCCCAGGGCGCCGCCCAAAAGAAGAGCCAGCAGGTCTCCACCCTCCTGGGCGAGTTCGCCGACCTCAACCGCCGCCGCGAAACCACCCTCCAAAGCCTCCAGCGCCGCTTCCGCGACATTTCGGACCAGTACCGCGCCTTCGCCCTCCGGCTCGACACCCACCGCGACAACCCTGCCGCCGCCATGCCCGACGTCAGCCGCATCCAGGCGGCCGTCCAGGCCGCCGAAGAGGAAATGAGGCAGCTTAACACCTTAAATACACAAGCCCAACGCCTCGCTCAGAAACTCAGCAGCAGCAGCCGCTGAAAAAAACGCGGACGGATTCCGCTTGTTGAGGCATGAAGCTGGGAAATAGAATCTTCCTGGCACTGGCATTGTCCACCGGCAGCGCCCATGGCGCGGTGATCGTTGCCGCATCGGCCAGCAGCGCATCCTATGTAGAAGTAATGGGGAGTTCGTCCGATTTCGGAGGCGCCAGCCATCTCTATGCGAAGGCGTACTCAAGCGGCAATACCGCTGTAGGAATTGGGAGCTTAGACTGTGGCGCCAACTGCGCTAGTTTCCCTGACGCAAAGGGCTACGCCGAAGCGGATGGCTCCACCGGGCGGCTTAAAGCCTACGGGGGCTCAACAGGCATCGCCGGTGGAGGAGATGGCAACGCCACCATCCTTGACGCGATCACGTTCCTTTCCCCGAACCGCCAGATCAAGATCCGGCTGGATGGCAGTGTCTGGGCTTCGAACAAGCCCGAGGCATACGCCGCGATGTCCTTCCTCATTTTCCTGCAGGACCCCGACGGACCGGGCGAGCAGGTCGAACAGCCGGTCTTCGAAATCTATGCATATGAACAGGACGGCGACCGGTATCACTCTGTCGCAACTTACTTGGGCTCTCTCGAAGGCGGGGGCGAGGGGTTCTACAGCGGAATCCCTGGGCGATTCGAGTTCATTCTCAACCTCCCCAACATGGGCCCCCTGCCATATGCCCTCGGCTTTTCGCTGTCCGCGGGCGGAGGTTGCGACACAGGGTACGAATGCTCTGCCCACGCCGATTTTCTCAACACCGCATATCTCGGCATCGAGGGCGAGTACATCTCGGCAAATGGCTACAGCTACCTCGGCGCGCCGCCGGATTCGGCAGTCCCCGAGCCGCAAGCCTGGACGCTCGCGGCATTGGGGTTGACGGGAGTCGCTCTCCTGCGCGGAAGGCGCTAATCGTCTGATTCGATCGCGCCCACGGACACCGGCGCCTCGTCGCGAGCCGGACCCTGCTCGCGGAGATCCTCGCCGTAGACGTATCCGCGATCAAAGGCTGCGAGGTTGAGGCTGACAAAGCGCTCGGGAACGCTATCAGCCACGGCTTTGCGCGCGGCCTCGCGAGAGACGGCGCCGGTCACGGCGCAGAGAAAGCCGACCATGACGACGTTCAAGACCATCTTCTTCCCGAGCTCCTCGGCGAACCGCGTGGCGGGGATGCTGTAGACCTGCGCCTGCGAACCGCGGCCGTCGAGGCGGACGAGATCCTGCTCGACGAGCAGCACCCCGCCCTCCCTCACCTCCGGCGCGAAGCGCGTGTAGGCCTCCTGGGACATGACAATCAGGACGTCGGGCCGGGTGAGGTAAGGATAGGCGATGGGCTCGTCACTGACGACCAGGGCGGCGCTGGCCGCGCCGCCGCGCGCTTCGGGACCGTAGTTCTGGGTCATCGTGGCGTAGCCGCCTTCGTGGATCGAAGCGGCGCGGCCGAGGATGTGAGCGGACAGGATCACGCCCTGCCCGCCGAATCCGGCGATGCGAATCTCCTTCAGCATGAGCAGCACCCCTCTTCCAGTGCGCCGTCCTCGGACGGCTGCGGCGGAAGCTCCTTGAAGTGCGCGCCCAACTGCCGCCGCATCAGGGTCAGGTAATCTTCGCGCTGGCGTTCGACGAACTCGCCGACGATGATCGGGCCGGTAGCGGAGAGGGCGACCTCCCATGTCGGCGCGCCGTTGCGGATCTTGCTGCGCTCCTTGTAGTCTTTCATGGCGGCGAGGCCGTCGCCCAGATTATTCCGGCGCTGGAACAGGGTGGGGCACGGGCTCAACACCTCGATGAAGCGGAAGCCCTTGATCTTGAGCGCCTTCTTCATGGTGTTTTCGAGCTGCTTGACGTGGAAGGCGGTCCAGCGGGCGACGAAGCAGGCGCCGGCGGCGTCAACGAGCTGCGGGAGGCAGATTTCGGGCTCGAAACTGCCGTAGGGCGTGGTGGTGGAGGTCGCCGCGCCGGGCGTGGTGGCCGCCGCCTGCCCGCCGGTCATGGCGTAGATCATGTTGTTGACGCAGACCACCATGAGGTCGATGTTGCGCCGGGCGGCGTGAATCAGGTGGTTGCCGCCGATCGAGGCGATGTCGCCGTCGCCGGAGTACACAATGACATTGAGCTCGGGGTTCGCCAGCTTCAGGCCGGTGGCGAACGGGATCGCCCGCCCGTGCGTCGTGTGGAACGAATCGACGTTCATGTAGCCCGAGACGCGGCCGGAACAGCCGATGCCGCTGACGACGGCGGTCTTTCGCAGGTCCACCCCCGCGCCAAGAAGCGCGAAAGCAAAGCTGTTCACGGTAGTGCCGATGCCGCAACCCGGACACCAGATGGTGGGGATGCGGTCCTTCCGCAGAACCTGCTCGACAGGATTCTGGATGTCTTCGATCACGCAGTCGACGCCGGAACTCATCGCGCGCCCCTTTCTATCGCTTCGAGGATGACGGAGGGTTTGTGAACCGTGCCGCCGGGGTGGGGCACGGAGATCACTTTGCAGGCGCCTGCGGCACAGCGCTCCACCTCCAGGACCACTTGGCCCATGTTCAACTCCGGCACCACCAGCGATTTCACCTTCGGCGCCAGCTCGCGGATCTTGTGTTCGGGGAAGGGCCATACGCAGAGCAACCGGAGCTTGCCGACTTTGAGACCCTTGGCGCGGGCTTCCCGGATGGCGCGTTCAGCCACGCGCGCCGTGATGCCGTAGCTCACGACGGCGACATCGGCGTCTTCGAGGCCGTCTTCCTCGACAATGGTCAGCTCATCGGCGGCTCGCTTGATCTTCTCGAACAACCTGGGGATGAGTTCCTGCTGCTGTGCGGGCGTCATGGAGGGGTAGCCGCGGTGATCGTGGGTCAGGCCGGTGACATAGACGTTGTAGCCTTCGCCGGCGTGCGCCATTTCCGGCACGAGATCGGGGCCTGGTTCGTACAGCAGGAATTCGCCAGGCGGCTTTGAGGCCTTGCGGCGCGGCTGAACTTCGATCTCTTCCGCCTTGGGGATCACCACCTTTTCGGTCATGTGCCCGACGCATTCGTCCATCATGAACATGACGGGGACGCGGAACTTCTCCGAAAGGTTCACGGCCTTGACGGTGAGGTCGAAGCACTCCTGAGGGCTTTGCGGGCAGAGAGCGATGGTGGAATAGTCGCCGTGGCTGCCGAACCGGGCCTGCATCATGTCGCTCTGGCTCGGCAGGGTGGGCAGACCGGTGGAAGGGCCGCCGCGCTGCACGTCGACGAAGACGCAGGGGGTTTCGGTCATGGCGGCGAGACCGATGTGCTCCATCATGAGCGAATAGCCAGGACCGGAGGTGACGGTGAAGGACTTGGCGCCGGCCCAGACCATGCCCTGGATGGCGATGGAGGCGGCGAGTTCGTCTTCCATCTGGATGAACAGCCCGCCCACCTGCGGCGCGCGAGAAGCAAACCGTTCGACGATCTCAGTGGAAGGAGTGATCGGGTAGCCGGCTGCAAACCGGACGCCGGCGGCGAGAGCGCCTTCACAGCAGGCGGCGTCGCCATTGATAAAGTGCGTCCCGGTCATAACGCAGCGGGGATCGGCGTGCATCATGCGTCACCCCCGGTCTTCTTCTGTTCCCCTGTTTTGTAGCCGAAAATGGCGAAATCGGGGCAGTACATGCCGCACAGATTGCAGCCGGAGCACTTCTCCGAGGCGACCATGTGCGGCGGATGGTAGCCCTTGGCGTTGAACGCCGACGAGAGTTGCAGGACATGAGTCGGACAGAATTCGACGCAGAATCCGCAACCCTTGCATCGTTCGGTCGTAATGACCACGGAGCCTCTAGCCATTGGAGGAGCCCCCTTCCTTACAACTTCAGGGTAGCAATCCGTGTGCCAGTTTCGGATGTAGAGATCTTCAACAGAAAGCGACTGAAAGCGTAGAGGATGCGCTGGGCGTCGCCACGCGGGTGGGGGATATGCCCCACCGGCAGGGTGGAGGGATGCATGGCTAGAGAGCCATGTAGGTGACCAGCGACGTGGCGCAATGCTCGCCGGAACAGTCATAGATGTCGCCCGCGCCGACGATCAAGGTCTTCCCCGACTTCAGGATGCGGGCGCGCACCGTCACCTTGCCGTTGTGGATGGGGCGCAGATAGTTGACCTTGAGTTCGACCGTGCTGGCGGGGCGGGTGAAGCCCAGGGTCCGAAGGGCGGCAAGGCCGACCGCGGTATCGACGAGAGAGGCGGTCACGCCGCCGTGCATCGAACCGAACACGTTGCCCCATACGGGGCGCACTTCGGTTTCCATGGTGAGGCCATCGGGCAAGGCTTCCACCACGCGCACTCCAAGAAACCGATTGAACGGAAACCGGGCGGAAGCGAGGCGTTGATTGATTTGCTCGGCGGTCTCCAGTTGAGGCTTTGCTTCATTCATCGCGAATACTACATTCTAGGACATAGCCATGAAAAACCCCGTCTCGACCACCCGCCACGGAGCGGTCCTCCTGGTCACGATCGACAATCCGCCGGTGAACGCACTCAGCCGCGAAGTGTTACAAGGTCTGGACGCGGCGATGATGGAAGCCGCAGGATCGGAAGAGGTCAAAGCGGTGGTCCTCATGGGAGCGGGGGGCACGTTTGTGGCGGGTGCGGACATCCGCGCATTTCCGGCCATCGCACGCGGCGAAGAGCCGATGGTGGATTACAATGCGACGCTCGCGAGGATTGAGGATCTGGGCAAGCCGGTGGTGGCGGCGCTGCACGGGACGGTGCTCGGCGGCGGCCTCGAACTGGCGATGGCTTGCCACTACCGGATCGCGGCGGCCAAGACCACGTTGGGGCAGCCCGAGGTGAAACTCGGGCTCATCCCTGGAGCGGGCGGCACGCAGCGCCTGCCGAGGCTGGTGGGTGTCGAGCGGGCCATGGAGATGTGCGCGTTGGGAGAGAGCATCGGCGTCGAGGAGGCGGCGAAGCTCGGGCTGATCGACGAAATCGCCGCGGGCGACCTCGAGGCCGCGGCGTTGGAGTTCGCGGCCAAGGCGGGAACTCCGCGGCGCACGCGCGACATGGCCCACAAGCTCGTCGCGCCGGAGGAGGCCGAGTCCCTCGCCGAACTCGTGCGCGAGACGGCCGGAAAGAAGCTGAAGCACCAGACGGCGCCGCTGGCGGCGCTGGATGCAGTGCTGGCCGCGTGCCGCCTGCCGTTCAGCGAGGGATTGGCGGAGGAGGCGCGCCTGTTCGAGGAGTGCCTGCGCGGGCCGCAAGCGGCGGCTTTGATTCATGCGTTCTTCGCCGGGAGGGCAGTCTCGAAAGTCTCGGGGGTGGAGCGCGGCACGCACGCCCGCGCCGTTGAACGCGTGGCGATCGCCGGCGCCGGGACGATGGGCCGGGGCATCGCGGCGGCGTTTCTTTCCGCGGGGATCGCGGTCTCATTGACGGATTCAGACCTGGATGCACTTGAAAGAGGGCGGCGCGGTGTGGAGGAGACGCTTGAGGGCCTGGCGGCAAAGGGCCGCCTGGATCCGGCCCAAGCAGGGACGCTCAGCGTCTGCGGTACTCTCGACGAGGCGGTTGCGAACGCCGATCTCGTCGTTGAAGCGGTCTTCGAAGACGAGCCTCTGAAGCGCTCCGTTTTCGCCGCGGCGGATGAGGCGGCCCCGGAAGGTGCGCTGCTGGCGTCCAACACTTCGACTCTCGACCTCGACGTGTTGGCGGCGGCCACGAGGCGCCCTGAGTCTGTCCTGGGCCTCCACTTCTTCAGCCCGGCTCATGTCATGCGGCTGCTGGAAATCGTTCGCGGCGCGAAGACGGCGCCGGAGACCCTGGCCACGGCTCTGGCGCTGGCGAAACGGCTGCGGAAGACGGCCGTCGTCTCCGGCAACCGGTACGGTTTCATCGGCAACAGGATGTTCATGCCTTACCGCGAACAGGCGGTGGAGATCGCGACGCAGGGCGCATCGCCCGCGGAGGTGGACGCGGCGTTGACCGCGTGGGGCATGGCGATGGGGCCGCTGGCGGTGGGCGATCTCAGCGGAATCGACGTCTTCTGCCTGATGCGGCGGGAAGCTCTGCGCGCCGGCTTCCACTATGAACCGGAGACCTTTGAGGATCTTCTGTGCAGTCAGGGACGCAAAGGCCAAAAGGCAGGTGCGGGATGGTATCTGTATGACGCGAATCGAAAGCCGTCGCCCGACCCGGACCTCGAGCGCGAGCTTCGGGAATACGCCGCCGCGCGGGGCGTGACGCTGCGAAAGTGGAGCGGGCGGGAGATCCGGGAGAGAACGCTGTTCGCGCTGATCAATGAAGGCGCGCGGCTGCTCGAGGACGGCGTGGCCGAACGCGCTTCAGACCTGGATGTGGTCTACCTGAATGGATATGGATTCCCGGCGTGGCGTGGCGGCCCGATGCATGCGGCCGACGCCATCGGGCTCGGGAGGATTCTGGAGACGCTCGAACGCCTTTACAACGAGGAAGGTCCATTCTGGAAGCCGTCGCAGTTGCTGGTTGAATGCTCGCGTAGCGGGCGAAGTCTGTCCGGCTGGACGCGCTTGGCTTAGACTAAGTGACGATGCGGCAATTCTTCAGGCTGCTGGCGGGCGCGCTGATGCTCGCTCAAGGCGGCGCCTTGGCGCAACGCGCCCTCCCGATAGAAGAGATCGAGGCGACGGTGGAGCCGGTCGGGGCCATGGGCCCGCACGGCTTCGATCATCAGCCCGGCCATCCGCCCGCGAAGGGCAACGCCCACAAGCATTGAGCCGCGCACCGATCGCTGCCTGACGGCTGCTCTCGGGAGCATGCCGGCGTCCCTTGCGGCTTCGGCGCGGCGCGCTATGCTGCAG
>CAYWST010000269.1:0-8032 GCA_964461075.1 uncultured Solibacteraceae bacterium
GACCGGAAGAGGCGGTGCGATGCCTGCTCACCACCGGCATTCACGCGTTGGCGATCGGGTCCTACTGGATCGAAAAGCCACAGCCGGAGCCGCTCGCCTCCCGCTTCACCGCCGCAGTGGGCGAGGACTGAACGGGAAACTCAGCGGCGGAAGGTGAGACCGAGGCGGATTCCCGCAAGGAACCGCTGGTCGTTGCTGAACGTGTTGCGCCATTCGAAGCGGAATCCGAGCCCAGGCTTGAACCAATAAATGGCGCCGGCGCCGATGTGGGCGAAGTTGGCGGTTTCCTCCCGGAAGGCGAGGGTGTAGCCGGCGTTGGCGAAGGGGACGAACCTTCTGGGGTTGTATTGGTTCACCCAATGATAGGAGCCGTGGACGGAGGCGAGGCCGATGCCGTCGGAGACTTCGCGGCGGGGGAAGGCGTATGTGCCGTCAGCGCCGATGCCGATCCCTTTCCAGATGAAGTAGTCGCCGCCGAATCCGGCGGACATGACGTCTCCGAAGGAGCCGCCGTCGGGGTTCTCAAAACCCCAGGAAGCATAGCCGTGGCCCTTGTAGGTGACTTGAGCGGAGCCGCTCGCAGCGAAACACAAGAGGGTGATGAAAGCGCAGTTGAAAGACTTCATATGTGTTGTTATTGCCGGCCGAAGCCGCCCGGGGCAGGCCGTTGAGCACTTCCGAAGCCGCCGAAGCCCGGCGAAGGGGGCTGGCCCTGCTGGCCGCCGAAGCCGGTGCTGGGCTGGCCTTGCTGGTTGCCCGGTTGAGGCGTGCCGGGATTGGCTCTCTTGCCGCGGGCTTCCATTTCCTTCTTCAAGTCGAAAAGGAACTCCCACTCCTTGTAGTTGGAGCGTTCATTGTAAACCCGGATGGCCTGCATGTCGCGTTTGCTGGCGACGCCGGCGATGCCGCCGGGGATCGCCGCACCGGTTCCGCCGGCCTGTTGCGGCTGGTTGGGACGGCCACCGCTCAAGATGCCGCGGATGGCTTGGATGGCCTGATTCGGGGCGGCTTGACCGGGCTGGGAGAAGCCGCCGAAACCGCTGCCGAAACCGGAAGCGGAGGGTTGGCCCGGCGGTTGGACTCCAGAGAAAGAGCCCTGCATGCCAGTTGAAGTTGACGGCGGGGTGGCCTGACCGCCGGAGCCCATGCCGAAACCGCCGCCGAAGCCGAAGCCGCCGCCGGACTGTCCGGACTGCTGGCCCGTCTGCTGAGCGGGTTGCTGGGCTTGCTGCGCTCCGGCGGGCAGTTGGCCCAACCGGTTCCCGAGAAGGCCCGGCGGCGCGGCGATGCCGGAAGCTCCGATGGGCGTGCCGAGCTGGCCGCCCGACTGAGAGCTTGCGCCCTGGCTCGGGAAGGCCGGGAAGCGTCCGCCCTGCTGCGGGCCGGGTTGAACGGCGCCGAAGCCGCCGGATCCGCCGAAGCCTGGAGGGGCCTGCTGCACGGCTGTTTGGCCGCCCGGCACTGGGGTCATCTGCCCGGGAGGGGAGAAGGGGCTGGGCTCGCTGCCCGGTGTTTGGCCGGGCTGGAACTGGGGTTGCTGTTGGGAGTCGGCAGGCTGATCGGGATAGTTGGAGGAGTCGCGCATCGGGAGAGGGTCGCCAGACGCGCCGGCCTGACCTTGTTGGGCGCGCTGTTCGCTGGGGCGGCGAGCCATTGCGTAAGGGTTCTGAGTCCCCTGGCCCTGGGCGTTCGGGATGAATTCCGCGGATTCGCCGATGCCCTGGACGTTGGAAGCGAGGACGCTGGCGGCCTTCTTCTTCTCCTCATCCTTCTTGTGGATGAGGGAGTCCGTGTACTGGCCCATGTTGTCGATGTGGATGAGGCGCCACTCCTCCTCTCCGGTCATGGGGTCCTTGTAGCGCTTGCGGAGGAAGCGGAGGTTGTTGGTGGTTTCGAGGTCCTCGATGGTCTGCGGGTACTTGTTGTTCTTGCGGACGTAGAGCTGGATGGCGCGCTGGTATTGTTCGCCGCGCTCGACGAGCATCTCTTCCTTGCCGCGCATGTTTTCGAAGGCGACGCGGGGCATTTCGAGATAGATCATGACCGCGGCCGCCGCGGCCATGGCGAAGACGAGCAGCAGGGCGAAGCCGCTTTGGGTCTGTTTCCGGCGCCGGCTGGGTTTCATCCGCTCTTTGGCACCTCGTCGATAGGGAGCGTCTGCTCGTTCTTGTATTCCATATCCTCCACGACAACCCCGGTTGGGTTGATGCGGACGATCCGGTACTTCTTCATGATCACATCGCCTTCGGTTGGCGTGCAGATCTCGTCGTTCAACATGCAGAATACGCGCTTCATGCCTCCGCGGACAGGGAGGGCGCTCCCATAGAACTTAAGAGGGATGGGAGGCGGCGGAGGTTTCACCGGCGGCGGCGGCGGCGGGGGGGGCAGTTCAGGGCCCTGGACAGGCCGCTTGGGTTTGACGACGATCTTGGGCTCTTCCTGTTTGGGCTTAACGGCGGCTGTGGCGGAGGAGAAGTCGAAGAGGCTGCGGCCGCCGCCGGAGAGCTTGACCTCCTGGAGTTTGGCAAGGAGGTCGAGCCGGAGGGCCGGGTCGAGCCGGGAAGGATCGCCGGAGCGGGGCTTGAGGGCAGGTTTGAAGTCGCCTTGAGCGCGCCGTCCGGGGATGACCTTGTTGGCGCCGATGGCCGGTTGCTCATCTGGTTGCGCAACGCCGGCCTGGCGCTCGGCTTTCGAGATGTTGTCCAGCGCCTTGCGGACAGGGCGTGGCGGCGTGGTGGCGGCGGATTTGGCGGGCGGGGTGTAGTCCTCGCCCGACGACAGGAGATTGGTATAGACGAGATAGCCCGCGACCGCGACAAGCACGCCGAGAATGGCGACCTTGCCGGGTTCGGCGCCGAGTTCCAGCTTGCGGGGGCTTTTCATCGCGCGGCCACCTCGGCCGGTTTGGGTTCGGGCTTCTCGTCCGGGGAAGACGGCAGTTCGGCGTCCTGGGGACCTTCGAAGCGGAAGAACGCGTTCATCTTGACGTTGATCTGCAGGAGGTTGCTGCCCTGCTGGGGCTGCGCCTGGAGCTGTTCGAGGATGAGGAGCCGCCTGGAACGGTCGATTTGATTGACGAACTGGATCAGGTCGGCGTAAGTGCCCTCGAAGCCGGCGTTGATGGTGAGCAGGCCGAGCGTGTCGCTGCCTTCGATGGGCTCGTAATTGAAACTGCGTTCGCGGGCGGCGACGCCGGCGGCCTTGGTGGCGGCGGTGAGATCGATTTCAAGAAGGGAGTAAGCGTGTTTGCGGGGCAGAAAGTAGGTAGCGAGGAACTCGTCGCCATTGGCGCGGGCCTGTTCGGTGCGCGCGACAAGCTTCTTCAGGCGATCGATGTCGCGCTGGCGTTCGACGAGCTTGCGGCGGGTGGCGACGATATCCTCTTCGAGCTGGGCCAGCGTGCCGCCGGGGGTCTGGTAGACGAAGAAGGCGGCCAGGAGGTTGGCAAGCGTGAGGACGCCGAGCCCGGTGCGGACCAGCGTCTTTTGGTCGCGCAGGTTGACCTTTAGAGGCGGGAGCTTAAAGTTTCTGGGCATAATTCACGCTCACGCGGTAGCGGTGGAGGGGATCCTGCTGCGTCGGCGGCTGCGAACTGAGAAGGGCGGTGGCGCCGAACAGTTCGGAGGTTTCGAGTTTCTTGAGGAGATCGATGACCGGCTCGGGGGATTTCGCGCCAACGACCATGTCGAGCTGAACCAGGTTGTCGTTGGTGACCATGGGACGGACGGCGATCAGGCGGACATCGCCCGGCATGACCTTTTCGAGGTCGTCGAACATGCGGGTCCAACTGATGCCTTTGCGGCGGAGGAGGAGGTTGATGAATTCGCTGCGTTCGAAGACGGCGGCGTTGGCGGGCAGGCGAAGGCGGGCTTGAAGCTGGGCGGCTTCGCGGTCGAGCCCGGCGAGCTGGCGCTCGATGCGGGCGTTCTCCTCGCGGCTTTCGCTGGCGGCTGCGCGCTCGCTGAGGATGGAGTTGATCTGGATGACGAACGTCGCACTGAGCAGAAGAGCCAACGCAGCGGAGGCGACCAGGATGGGCCGGTTCTTCTGGA
The DNA here is from genome assembly GCA_964461075.1 of uncultured Solibacteraceae bacterium. Taxonomy (GTDB): domain Bacteria; phylum Acidobacteriota; class Terriglobia; order Bryobacterales; family Bryobacteraceae; genus JACADU01. Next base: position 4,053 of record CAYWST010000269.1, read on the forward strand.
ACGGCTCGCTGGAGAGGTTGAGGGAGATCATCGGGTGAGCCATGGGTTTCAGTTCTCCAGGGTCTCCAGGTATCCGAAGATGCCGGCATTGGCCGGACCTGGCTGGCCGAACCGGGAGCGGACCAGCTCGATGGGCACATTCAGGTCCTGGCCCCAGCGGGAGGCGACATCCTCGTCAAGGCGGCCGAAGCCGGAAAGGGCGAGGAGTTTCGGGCGTTCGCCGAATTCGTCTTCGGCGAAGGCGAAGGTGGGCGCGAGGATGTCGAAGACGGCGTCTCCGTCCATCTCCTGGAGTTCGACGCAGCGGAACATGCGCAGATGATTCTGTTTGACGAGCGAGACGGCGAGGGCGAGCCCGCTGCGTTTGGCGACGATGAGAGGTCCCGGGGAACGGCCGGCGAGTGAGAGGGCGGCGAGTGCGGAGATGGTGACGAAGCCGCAATGGTAACCGGCGGCGCGAAAGGGCGCCTCGAAGTGTGTCGCGATTTCGAGATTGACGGCGGCGACGGTGACGTCGACCTTTTTCTCGCCGGGGCGGGGACTGGGATGGCAGGCGACGACGGCGCTTTCGATGTCGAAGGGAACGACGCGCTTGATGCGGAACTTGGCGAGCTGAACCTGTTCGACGGGGTCGCTGGGGAAGGTGTCGAAGTCGAGCACGGCGACGCGAGCGCAGTAATCGGGCAGCAGGAGCGCGGCGCGGCGGCGGCGGTTCGGCAGAGGCGGCGCGACGGACTTGATCGCGCGGGCGAGTTCATCGGGCCGCTTGACGTTATCGGAGATGGGGCCGACCTCGATCGCGCCCGCGGGCAGCGGGATCCACTCGACGCGCGCGGGCTCCTGAGTGCGCGCCCAGGCGAGGCCGTCGCTGGAAAGCTCGAAGACATACTCCGGCGGGGGATCCATCACCCAGTGCTTGACCTGTTCGAGGAGTCTCATGCGCATCATCCCTCGATGAAGGTCACCTTGTTGATTTCGCGCAGGGTGGTGATGCCGAGGCGGACCTTCTCAACGGCGGCTTCGCGAAGGAAGGTCATGCCTTCCTCCTTTGCGGCGCGTTTGATCTCTGTCGTGGGGCGGCGTTCGAGGATGAGCTGGCGGATGCGCTCGCTCAAATCGAGCAGCTCATGGATGGCGGTCCGGCCGCGGAATCCGGTGCCGCCGCATTCGAAGCAGCCCCGGCCTTCGCTGAAGTAGAAGTCGCGCCATTCGTTGGGGTCGAGACCGCTTTCGCGGAGCAGTTCGTCGTCGTAGCGGGTCTTGACGAGGCAGTGTTCGCAGATCATGCGAACCAGGCGCTGGGCGAGGATGCAGTTGAGGGCGGAGACGAAGTTGTAGGCTTCGACGCCCATGTTGAGGAAGCGGCCGATGACGTCGAGGACGTTGTTGGCGTGCACGGTGGTGAACACGAGGTGGCCGGTGAGGGCGGCGTTGATGGCGATCTGGGCGGTCTCCTGGTCGCGGATCTCGCCGACCATGACTTTATCGGGGTCGTGGCGGAGGATGGAGCGGAGCCCGCGGGCGAAGGTGAGGCCCTTTTTGTCGTTGACGGGGATCTGCGTGATGCCCTTGAGCTGATATTCGACGGGATCCTCGATGGTGATGATCTTGTCTTCGTCGTTCTTGATTTCGCTGAGCGCGGCGTAGAGCGTGGTGGTCTTGCCGGAGCCGGTGGGTCCGGTGACGAGGACCATGCCGTAGGGCTCTTTGATGTAGCGGCGGAAGCGGGTGACGTCGGATTCCGAGAAGCCGACGACATCGAGAGAGAGCTTGGAGAACTTCTCGCTCATGGACTCCTTGTCGAGGACGCGGAGGACGGCGTCTTCGCCGTGGATGGTGGGCATGATGGAGACGCGGAAGTCGATGAGGCGGTTCTTGTAGCGGACGCGGAAGCGGCCGTCCTGGGGGATGCGGCGCTCGGCGATGTCGAGCTCGGACATGACCTTGATGCGGCTGATGATCATCGAGTGCCAGTCCTTGGCGATGGGCGGCATGGCGTAATGGAGGACGCCGTCGATGCGGTACTTGATGGCGACTTCCTGGTCGCGGGTCTCGATGTGAATGTCGGAGGCGCGGCGTTCGAGGGCGTTGAAGATGGTGGTATCGACGAGTTTGATAACGGGGGCGATTTCGTTATCGGTGGCGGTGAGCTTGTCGATGGAGAGCGTCTCGTCGGGGTTCTCCTCTTCGCCGACGACGTCGAGGGCGAAGCCTTCGGTGACTTCTTCGAGGACGCGCTGGGACTGCTCGGTCTTCTTGAGGAGGTCGGCGATCTGGGAGAGGGTGGCGACCTTGACCTTCAGGCGCTTCTTGAGGAGGATGGAGAGCTCGTCGATGAGGTTGAGGTGGCGCGGATCGGCGAGCGCGATTTCGAGCGTTCCGTTCTGCGCTTCGAGGGGGACGAAGTTGTAGCGGAACATGAGGTCGACGGGGACGGACTTGACGAGGTCGTGGTCGATCTTGGCCGCCTTGAGGTCGATGAACTCGCAGCGGTAGCGGGCGGCGAGGGCGCGAGCCTGAGCGGCTTCCTGTTCGGGGTTGATGCTGCGGACGTCGGTGGCCATATTCTGATTTCCTTACATGCTGTCGGCCAAAGAGAAGATCGGCAGATAGAGCGAGACGAGGACAAAGGCGACGAACGCGCCCATGAAGAGCATGATGGCGGGCTCGATGAGAGAGAGAGTCGCCTGGACGCGGGTGTTGACGTCGTCCTCATAGAACTCGGCGACGGAGGAGAGCATCTGCGGCAGCGCGCCGGTGGACTCGCCGACTTCGATCATGTCGATGGCGAGCGGCGGCATGATGCCGGTGGCGGCAAGAGAGTTGGCGAGAGACTGGCCTTCGCGAACGCTCTTCTGGGCCTTCACCAGAGTGGCCTTGAGCAGCGGGCTGTCCATGGATTGCGAGGCGGTTTCCATGCCTTGGACGAGCGGGATTCCGCCTGTCATGAGGGTGGAAAGGAGGCGGGCGATCTGGGCGACCTGGTATTTGACCCAGACCTCGCTGACGACGGGCAGCTTCATCTTGATGCGGTCCGACTGGAGCTTGCCGTTTTCGGTGCGCAGATACATGCGGAGTCCAAAGATGGCCGCCGCGACTGCGCCGGCGGCGAGGAGGATGGTCTCCTGCGCGGAGGCGCCGATGGCAATGAGGATTTGAGTGGGGGCAGGCAGCTTGGCGTTGGTGGAGGCGTAGAGTTCGGCGAAGCGGGGGACGACGAAGGTGATGAGGAAAACGACGAGCAGCACGACGAGAGCGAGCAGGACGCTGGGGTAGAGGAGGGAGACGAGGATCTTCTTGCGGACCGTGAGGGCGAGCTTCTGATATTGGACGTAGCGCTCGAGGACGTCGCCAAGAGCTCCGCTTTTCTCGCCGGCCATGACGGAGGTGACGTAGATGGGCGGGAAGAGGCCCTGGCGGGAGAAGGCTTCCGAGAGCAGGGTTCCCTTTTTGACGTCGTCGCGGATTTCCTTGACGTGGGGGCTGAGCCGGCGGTCCGTGAGGCGCTCGGCGAGCAGGTCGAGACACTTGAGGATGGGGAGGCCTGCGCGGAAGAGGGTGACGAACTGCTGGTTGAAGATGAGGAACTTTTCGAGGTCGAGTTTCTTGCCGCCGCCGAAGGAAGGGGTGAGGGCGGAGCGCTCCTTGACCGAGTAGACGAGGAAGCCCTGGTCGCCGAGGCGGTCGCGGATTTCGGACTCGCTGGCGGCTTCCATCACTTTCTGGTGGATCTCGCCCCGGGCGTCGGCGTATTTGAGGGTGAACTCGGGCATGATTACGGCTGCGCCTCCGATTCGCCGAAGCCTTTGACGTCGATGACCTCGACGCCGGGTTGGGGGGTGAACTTGAAGAGCGAGGATTCGAGCGGAGAGTTCAGGCGTTCATTGGAGAAGCGGAACTCCATGACGGTTTCGTCGAGGCCGGTGACGAGGAGGCGGGTGATTTCATTGGAGGGGGAGACGGTGAACTCGACGCGGCGG
>CAYWST010000270.1:0-8013 GCA_964461075.1 uncultured Solibacteraceae bacterium
CCGATCAGCCAAACATCAGCCCACCAGGAGCCCGGTCGGATTCCTGCTCAGAGCCGACTATCCATCGCGCGCTCGGTGATCGAGGCGTTCAACACTCATGACACGGAGGGGATTGTAGCCTTGCTCAGCGAGGACGTACGGCGAAGCCGCGGGAGTGGAATGGCGCTTAGCGGCAGGGAGGCGATCGGTGGGCGCCTGCGGGGATTCTTCAGCGCGTTTCCGGACGCTTCGCTTTCGAGGTGGAACATCCTTGTGTTGCCGGAAGGAGCGGTGCTCGTGGAGTGGAGGCTGGAGGCGGCGGGACTGCGAACGGCTTGCAGCGGTGCGGATCTGCTGCGATTCAATTCGCACGGAGAACTGGAAGTGATCGAATCGCGTGCGGACACGGCGTTGTTCCTCCGGCAGGTTGGCGAAAGTCCGGACGCCGGAACGGTTCGCGCACTCGCCGAACGCTACACGCGAGCCTGGTGCAGCGGGGAACCGTCGCAGGTCGCCGCCTGCTATCAGGAAGCGGGGAGTCTGACGATCAACTCGGGCGCCCCTTCGAGCGGCCGAACGGCGATTGAGGAGGCCGCCCACAGTTTCATGATCGCCTTCCCAGGGATGACGGTGACGATGGACGGTCTGCTGGTTGAGCGGGACCGTGCCGTCTATCAGTGGACTCTGGAAGGCGTGAACAACGGACCGGGCGGAACCGGCAGGAGAGTCTGCATCAGCGGGTTCGAAGTCTGGCGGATTGGAAGCGGCGGGCTCATCGCGGAGTCGCGGGGCTACTTCGACACGGCCGCGTACGCGGATCAACTCAACGCGCGTTGAACCAGCACGGTGTCGGTGTGCTGCTGGAACCTGTGGATCTTGCCGTCCTGCAGCCTCCAGACGTGAACGAAGGGGGCGCGGAAACTCTTGCCGGTCGCCTTGTGCTTGCCGCTGTACTCGCCGAGCGAGACCACGGTCTCGCCCTGCGCGATGAATTCTTGCGGAACGGCCGCAAAGCCTTCCCATTCTGTCGCGAGGCGCATGAACACGCCGCCAAGGATTGCATCGCTCCCCTTGTAAGTACCCGCGTAGGGAAAGCCCTCGGCTTCGGTCCATTCGATGCCAGGGGCGAAGGCGGCCAGCACGCCGGCCACGTCGCCGCACGCGAAAGCCTGATAAAGACCTTTGATGATGTCAGCCGCTTGATCGCTCACGATGAAGTTACTCCTTGATTGAGAAGCTGTAGAGCCTGGTTCGCGTCCGCACGTAGAGCCGTCCGGCGCTGATGGCCGGGGTGGCGAACACTTCTTCGGCGAGATCGTTGACCGCGATCACGCTCCAATCCGGAACGGCGCGGAGCACGGCCACTTTTCCGTGCTCGTTGGCCAGGAAGATCTTCCCGTCGGCCGCGACCATCGCAGCGAAGTACTGCCCCGGCGCCTGCTCGATGCGCGCCTGCTTGGCGATTGCGCCGGTCTTGGGGTCGAGGGACGTGACGATCCCGCCGTCCTTCACCATGTAGTAGGCGCCGCCATAGAGGACTGGCGACGAGACGTATGGCACGCCGCGCTTCACGCGCCAGGCTGCCGATTCCGGCGGCAGCGCGCCCTTGCCGCCCAGCGGGATGGCCATGACGCCATACAATCCGACTCCATATGCGCGCGCCGTGTCCCATTCCCTTTCGTCGATGAATTGATCCTTGTTCAAGTCGACCCAGCCGAAGTGTTCTACCCAGTCCTTTTGTTCCCTGGCTTCGTCAATGGAGATTCTGCCGTCCTTGTCCTTGTCGGCGTCGGCGGCGATGGACGCGAAGGCTGGAAACATGGGCTGGTCGCCGCCCGCGGCCGCCACCAGCAGCGCCTCGCCGTGGACGACAGGGGACCCCATGGATCCGTACGATGCGATGGGAATCCACCACCGCGATTCGCCGGTCGAGGCGTGATAGGAATCCACGCGCGACGTGCCGGTGACGAGAATCTGATCCTGATGAACGATGGGCACGCTCCATCCGTCGGTTGCCTTCGGACGTTCCGCTCTCCATTTCAGCTTGCCGGTCTCCTTGTCCAGCGCCAGCAGGAAAGAGCCCTTGGCCTGGTCGCATAGCAGCAGGAGCGTCGAGCCATTGACGATAGGAGAGGAAGCCATGCCGTAGAAACTTTCGAACGGCCCCAGCGGATGCCGCCACCGCTCTTTTCCGGCCGGAGTGTAGGAAATAAGGCCGAAATCGGGGAAGAAAACATAAACATTTTCGCCGTCGGATGCGGGCGTTGGGGAGGCGGGGTCGTTCGACTTGTAGATCTTGTGCTCTCTCGCGCGTTTGATCTCCCGGCGCCAGAGTTGCTTGCCCGCCGATGCGTCGAAGGCGAGAGTGATGAGGTTTTCTCCCTCGGCCGCGGTCACGTAGACTCGATCGCCGGTTACGATCGGCGAGGACCTGCCAAACGGAATCTCCGCTTTCCAGGCGACGTTCTTCTCCGGGCCGAAATGGGCGGGCAGGGCCTTGCTCTCACCGACGCCGGCGCCGTTGGGACCGCGAAACCGGGGCCAATCGGCGCACAAAGCTGGCGCGTTGAAATGTGGACTCCAGAGCAGCCCCATCACCGCGCACGAGATTTCCCAGCGGCGCATCGATCCCTCCTGGCTTAGCGCCCTAGTATAGCGAATCACTGCGAGGGCGGGGGATCTGCCGGACCGGCCTCCAGGACCGGCAGGAGAACTCTGAATTCCGATCCTTTCCCTGGCGTGGAGTCCACTTCCACCCAGCCTCCAAGCCCGTGAACCACCGCCTGAACGATACTGAGGCCCATTCCGGTTCCCACCCCCTTCGGTTTGGTGGTGAAGAATGGCTCGAAGATTCTGCTTTTCGTCCATTCGTCCATGCCCACTCCCTCGTCGGCGACGGTGAGAACGGCGAGCTTGCGGCTGCCCGGTTCGCCGTCCGCCGGCCGCTGCGAGGTCTCGATCCGGATGACGCCGCCATCGGGCATGGCGTCGCGAGCGTTGACCACGAGATTCATGAGCAGCCGGCCGATCTGCGCCCGATCGCCCGCGACCGGCTCTTCCACCTGGCTCAGCTTGATCTCGAGCCGCGAGGTCCCGCCAGCCATGGTGTGGAGCAGGCTCCTCATCTCGGTAATCACCGAGTTCAGACTCAACCGTTCGAGTTGTGTATCCTGACGCTGGCTGTAGGCCAGCAATTGGCGTGTCAGCTCCGAACCCCGCGCCCCGGCATTGGCGATCTCCTCGACGAATCGGTGCGTGCGGCCGCCGGCCGGAAGTTCGGCCAGAAGCAGTTCGGAGAAACCTCGAATGACGGTCAGCAGGTTATTGAAGTCATGGGCCACGCCGCCCGCAAGCCGGCCCAGGCTCTCCAGTCGCTCCGCTTCGGAGAGGCGGGCCTCGATCTCCCGGCGCTTCTCGAATTCCATCGAAAGCGCAAGCTTGGAATCAAGCAATTCGGCCTGAACACGCTCGCCCTCGCGCTTGGCGACGAGCAGCCGCCTGGAAACGATGGTAAGGGCGATGATGGCTCCGACCAGCCCCAAGGCGATGAAGGTCATGACACGGGCGCGGCCGCGGGCCAGATTGGCGCTGCGCAGCGCCCGGATCTCTCCGCTGGGAACCCCCCAGCGCAACAGGATGCCGGGAAGCGTGCCGTCGTCGATCATCCTGTCCAACTCCTCGCGAAGAAGGATCGCCGCCGCCCTCGCCGGATTCGAGCCGGGTTTCGACCCGATGCCGAAACCGACGGTTTCCAGCGGCGCCGTGCGCAGGCAGATCTGGTTCTTCCTGCACTCGTCAGGAACGGCGGATGCGCCCCCGTAGTGAGCCGTTTCCGCGATGACCGCGGCGTCGGCCTTTCCCGCACACAGAGCCATCAGAGCCTCAGCGTGCGACTCGCGCACCACCTGTTCCGCCTGCGCCAGCGGCCCGCGCAGGATCCACCGCATCATCGCGCCGCTCCTGTGCGCGATGGAGCGCGGCGCGCGAGGCGCGTAACTCTCATTCGCGCATGCGGTTCGAGTGCAAAGAACATAGCTGATATCAAGCCACGAGTCCGTGATCTCGTACCGTGTGAGGCGGCCGGGGACGCGACCCATGAGCGGCCACAGATCCACCGCGCCTGAATCAAGAGCGTGATCGGGTCCGGCCGGATCGGAAACCCAGATGAGGCCCAGGTTCCTTCTTCGGGCGGCCTCTTCGACAATCTCATGCACTGGACCGCTGATGAACTGGTTCTGGTCGAAGTAATACCAGGGGGGAGATTGCTGCATCCCGATGCGCAGCGGCTTGGCCGCCGGGAGCTGCCTCATGCTCCAGTAGTGGGTCAGCGTGAGGACCGCCGCGGCGCCGATCGCCGAGGTCATCAGCGCTCCCCACCATCGCAGGCGTCGACCGGCGGCACTCATAGGATCAGACTTGATGCCGCCAGTATACAGGGGCCGCCGTCGGATCAGAGGCCCCGCATCAGATCATAGCCGTGATCGGGAATATGCGACCGGAGCACATAGCTCTCATGCCCCTTCTCCCGCCAGATGCTTTTGAAGAGCTCGCAGACATCCTCATGACCGCGCTCATAGAACACGAGCACGCTCGGCCCCGCGCCCGACAGCGCGCAGCCCAGGAGACCCTCGGCGCGCAGGCGCAACATCTCCTCAAGTCCCGGAACGAGCCGCATACGGTACGGTTGGTGAAAGCGGTCTTCGAGCGCCGCGTGGAAGGCGTCAGTGGTCTGCGTCAACATTGCGGCGATCAGCAGCGCGGAGCGCTGCACGTTGAAGACGGCGTCGGCGCGCGAGTAGCTGGCCGGCAGGACGGCGCGCGCCTCCGAGGTTGGCAGGATAAAATCGGGGACCACGATGGCGACGCCGTACCGCGCGGGCAACTGCATCCTGACCGCCCTGGTGATTCCGTCCGAATCCACCGCGCTGGCCACGATCGAGCCAAGCGCGGCGGCGGCGACGTTGTCGGGATGGCCTTCGATCCGCGCCGCCTCGTCCAGAATCCTGTGGCGGTCCCACTCGAGGCCGAGAATCTCGTCGGCGATGACGACGCCCGCCACGAGCGCCGCCGCGCTGGATCCGAGGCCCTTGCCGATGGGAATGTCATTGTTGATTTCGAGCTCGATCGCCGGCATGGGCCGCGCGGCGTGTTCGGCCACAGCCAGCGCCGTCTGCCAGATCAGATTGTCTTCGGCGGAGGAGATCATCTCCGCGTCACGCCCCTTCGGCCGGATGGTCAACTGGGCGGACGGGCGGAAACGGCACTCCAGGTAGATGCTCAGCGCCATGCCAAGCGCGTCGAAGCCCGGGCCGAGGTTCGCGCTTGTGGCCGGAACGCGGACTTCGGTCCAGCTCATGCGCCGAGCTTCACAGGCTGGCCGCTGCGGCAGGATTCGTAAATCCCCAGAACGATCGCCAGCGCCTTGTAGCCTTCTTCGCCCGAAACCAGCGGCTTGGATTTCGTCTTGACTGCGTTGCCGAAATCGAGAAACTGCCGCTCGAACGGAGTCAGCGGGATCGCCATCGGGTCCGACGAGCCGCTCATCACTTCCTTCTCCACCGGCGCCGGTTCGCCCTCGTCGTTTTCTACATCCCAGGCGGTCAGCTTGTCGCCGGTGAACGTGCAGGAGCCCCTGGTTCCGTGCAGCTCGATCCGCTCGCTGTAGCCGGGCCAGATCGCCGTGGACGCCTGAATCACGCCGGTGGCGCCGTTCTGGTATTTCAGCAGCGAACAGATCACGTCTTCGCTTTCGATCTTGTGCCGCGCGGCCAGTTGCCAGTAGCCGAACACCTCGGCCACGCCGCCGGCCAGATACTGCAGCACGTCTACCTGGTGGACCGCCTGATTGATCATCGCGCCGCCGCCTTCGACCTTCCAGCTTCCCTTGATCGGCCGCGAGTAATATTCCGCAGAGCGCCACCACTTCACGTAGGCGTCGGCCTGCAGAATCCTGCCAAGCCTCCCCGCCTCGATCGCCTTCTTCACGAAAACGGTGGAATCGTCGAAGCGGTGCTGGCTGACCACGCCGAGGACGACACCAGCCTTTTCCGCCGTCTCGATCATCTTGCGCGCGGTTTCGAGATTCGTCGAGATCGGCTTCTGAACCTGAATGCTCTTGCCGTGCGCCGCCGCGATCTCGATCGGCTGCAGCCGGAAGTCGGGAAAGGTGCAGACATCCACGTAGTCCACGTCGGGGTGCTTGCACACCTCCTCGAAGGTGGGCACGAACTCGGCGCCGTAGGCGGCGGCGAACTTCTTTCCCGCTTCGGGGAAGATGTCCGTGCAGACCGTGATCTTGTATCCGATGTTGCGATAGGCAAGCGCGTGCTTGTGGCTGATCGCACCTGTCCCGATCATTCCGACTCTCAAGGCAAGTACCTCCGGAAAAGTTCAGGTTATCAAAGGCGGTGTCAGTCGAGCCCGTGATGCGTGCCGCAGATGGCCACCTCGACGCCCATCTCGCGGAACATGGCGGCCTTGAGCGCCAGCGCCTTATTGGCGGCCCTCGCGTCGGGCGCGTAGGCGACCTGGATGTGGTTGGCCTTGTGGCGCGCCATCATCTGATCACGCGTCACGCCATAGCAGACGGCGTGCATGATGGGCCACTGCGGCGTGGTCGCGTTCCAGCGGCGCTCGGTTTCCTCCGCCGGCAGTTCGATCACCTTCGCGCGTCCGATATCGGCGCGCAGAACTCCGGAGTCGATGAAGATCCGGCTCCAGACAATCTCGCCGGGTTTCGAAATCCCCTTAACCGTTCCTCCGCCCAGCCTGAAGTACATCGGCGGCTGCCGTTCGCTCGACGCGCCGGCGTACTCGCCGATGAAGTGCTTCGGCGGCGCCGAGCCGGAGATGAGGAAAACCCAGACGTGATCGTCGCCGTAAGGGTCGCCCCAGCGGACGTCGTGCAGAGTGGTTTCGGGGTCATAGCCGAGCGCGGTCCAGATGCGGTTGGTCACCAGCGCATCGAGCCCGCAGCACTCGTCCACTTCGTTGAAGTGCGGCAGCGCCTTGCCTTCGTAGAGGATGCGGCCGTTGCCGCGCGCCGTCACCGGCGGCCGGTCGACGTTGTTGAGCAGCCCTTCGGCGAGGTCGGAAGCCGGCGCGAGATCCTTCAACCCCTGCTGATATTGAATGCCGATGGTGTCGCAGCCGAAATCGTCGGCGATGCGCAGCGCCGCGATGTACATCTTGCACTGTTCGTGGAGCTGCTCGTCGGTGAGGTCGGTCTCCGGATTCGGGCCGGTGACGAACTTCATTCCCTTGGCGTCGAGCCAGGCGCGGACGGCCTTGGCCTCGTCGTCGTGCGTCATCGTCATCTCGGCGTAGAGTGCGGACTGGCTCAGCCGTTCCTTGAACACGCCGGTGGAGTGCAGCAGTTCGTCGGGGATGATGGCGTTATACATGCCCATGCAGCCCTCGTCGAACACGCCCATGATCGCCTTGTTCCGCTTGAGCTCGCGCGCCATCGTCCTGCCCGTCTCTTCCACGTCGCGCGGCAGGCGGAAGGCGTTCAGCGGCTTCACGTGGCTTGTGTCGTGAATCAGCCGCTCGCCGGCCAGCCAGCGCTTGAGGCCCGAGAGGAAGAACTCGTCGTCGAACTTCTCGCTCCAAAGTGTTGAGTAGGGAATGCCCGCTTTCGTCAGACTGCCGTTGAGGTTGAGCATGCCCACCAGGCCCGGCCACTGCCCGCTCCAGTTGGCCACTGTCAGAATCGGGCCGGTGTGCGTGTAGAGGCCGTGCAGCAGATGATGGCTGTATTGCCAGACCGCCTCGGCGACGATGAGCGGCGCCGTGGGGGGAATCTTCCTGAATACCTCCATCCCGTACTTCTGCGAATCGATGAAGCCGTGCTGCTTGGACTCCACATAAGGATGGCCGCGCTCGATCGCGTGACCGAGCGATCGCACGGCCTCCATGATCTGGTTCTCCATGGCCTGCTGCGCTGGCCAGCACTTCTGATTCGCCAACAGGCGCAGGTCGCCGTTGGCAATTAGGATAACGGGGTCTGCCATAGCCCCTATTCAATCACAAGCG
>CAYWST010000271.1:0-8001 GCA_964461075.1 uncultured Solibacteraceae bacterium
CCGCACGTCGAACAGCCCGCCGCGATCTCTTGCGTCGATCGGCTGGGTGTAGAGTTCGTAGCGGAGGCCGAGGTTCAGGGTGAAGTTGCGCGTGACCTTCCAGTCATCCTGGAAGTAGAGCCCCACATAGGAGTCGCGCTGCCGGGACCAGTCCAGCAACTGTGTTCCCTGCGTTCCTGAGGGGAAGCCCAAGAGAAAGTCCGCCAGCGGCGCCCCGGAGTTGGCGGCGTCCGAGGAGGACGAGAAGATGGAACCGAAGATGAATTGGCCCCCGCCGCGGATCACGTCGTAGAGATAGCGGCGCGCGTCGGCGCCGAACTTCATGGCGTGGTTGCCGCGCATGACGCTGACGTTGTCGCTGAGCTGATAGGTGTTCTCGATGTTGATGTTGGGGTCGCCGCCGCCGAGACCGGTGAACTGCTGCTGCGTGTTGACCAGTCCGGAAAAATTGAAGCTGAGGCTCGGGAAACTCTGCACGGGGAAGGGGAACAGGGCAATGTTGTTCTTGTTGGCGAACTCCACGCCTGTCGGGCCGAGCCCCACGAAGCTGCCATTCTGCCGTGTGTAGCCCGCGCGGAATTCGTTGACGACTGAGGGGGAGAAGATATGCGTGTCGTTGATGACAGTGTTAATGGCGTTGCGGATATTCTTGCCGCCGCCGCCGATGAAGCCATCGAAATTACCCGGATTCGGGTCAGTCGCCATGCTGCGCGAGAAGCGGCCGAAGAGGTTGTTCTTGTCATTGAAGCGATGGTCGATCTTGACGTCGTACTGGTTGTTGTCGTAGGGGCGGGACGCGATGCGCAGGAAATTCCTGGCGTCCGCGCCGGGGGCGCCGAAATTGGGCTCGGGCAGAAGGCCAAGCGTAGCCGACGACGAGGGGTTGACCTGCGACTGCGGAATGATGTTGCCCGCGAAGGGGGTCGAGATGACCAGTCCGCTTGGGCCGATACGGCGCGCGCGCGGGTCGTAGATGGTCGAGCTGTAGCGCGAAAAGTCGCCACGCCGGTAGTCCATGGGAGGGATGTTGAGGATGCTTGAACTGGCGCTGGTCCGGCGGCGGAGCCCCTCGTAGTCGGTGAAGAAGAACGTTCTGTTGCGGCCGTCGTAAGCCTTTGGAATCAGGATGGGGCCGCTGACCGTAAAGCCGAACTGATTCTGCTTGAACGGTTGCCGATTGACGCCGCCCGCGTTGGAGAAGAAATTGTTGGCGTCAAGCTTTTCATTGCGGAGGAAATCCCACGCGCTCCCGTGGAATATGTTGCCTCCCGACTTCGTCGTGGCGCTGATGATCGCCCCCGCCGAGCGGCCGAATTCGGCGCTGTAGTTGTTCGTCTTGACCTTGAACTCCTCCACGGCGTCAACGCTGGGCGTGTAGTTGATGCCGTTGCGGCCGATGGCGTTCTGATTGACGGAAGTGTTGTTGTCGATCCCGTCGAGCATGATGTCGTTGGTGGAGTAACGGCCGCCCCCGGCGACGAAGGGGAGGTTCGTCCCCATGCCGCTCATCGGGACAGTGTTCCCCGCAAGCAGGCCGAGCGCGAACGTGTTGCGGCCGTTCAGCGGCAGGTCTACGATCTTCTTGTTCTCAATCACCTGGCCGATCGACGAAGTCGCCGAATCCACCAGCGGCGTCGAGGCGGACACCTCGACGGTTTCCGTCAACTCCCCTACATTGAGAACCACAGGCATCGTCACCGTTTGATCCACGCGGATCGAAATGGGGCTGACGGTGGTCGTCTTGAACCCTTTCATCTCGGCCGTCAGGGAGTACTCTCCGATACGCAGGAAGGGCAAGTTGAACTCGCCGCGGTCGTTCGAGTTGACCGTGCGGACCTCGCCCGTGGCCAGGTGCTTCAGCGTGACCTTCGCGTTCACGATGATGGCGTTGCTGGCGTCCTGAACCGTCCCGACCATCGTGCCTGTGGCGACCTGCGCTGGCAGCGTCAGGCCGGCCGAAAGAATCAACGCGATCAACAATCCAGTTCTGCGGATCATTCCTGTTCTCCTGAGTGTCGCTAGTTGAGCCTAAGCACCGCGGCGTCCCGCTCGGGGAGTGTCACGATGATCGAGTTTCCCTTCAGCTCCGCCTGGAGCCCGCCCCAGAGATCCCTGGAGCTTTTGAATGACCGTCCGGCAACGGTCACGGTGACGGTCACGCCTTGTCGCAGAGGGTTCATCACCCAGAGCACGGTTCCCCCGGCGCCTTCATGCAGCCGGGCGGTAATCCGCGCATCGCTTGTCGTGATCAATTGCGGCTTCCCAAGCAGAGAACGGAACAGATCTCTGGTGGCTGGCCGCGGATTGCGGAAATAAGATGCGGCTGGGAAAGTCCCGAACAGGATAGTCCTCCCCTTGCCAAAGGTGTTTTCCACCGCCGCGATGGACCCGTCGGCGAACGTCCCGCGCGGTTTGCCGGTGGTCGGCGTATACGTCTGGCGGAAGAAGCGGCCGCCGATGGTCGAGTCGCCGAACTTCCAGTCCAGCTTCTCGAAGAGGTCCGGCGCGAATTCCGCGGCGGACTCGCGCGCGCCGAATACCTCGTCCAGCCCTTGATTCGGCTGGGTCGCCCCGGCTCTGGCGCCATCCCCAAAATAGCCCGGCATGCCTTCGCTGATCAGCGTGCCGCCCTTTTCGACGTACGACCTCAGCCTGGCGACGGTCTTCGCGCTGAGCATCACCGGGTAGGGCAGATAGACAACCGGGTATTCCTCAATGTGGTCGATGTGAACCCAATCGGGTTGGATATTGGAATCGAAAAAGGCCATGTAGGCGCCCCGCGCCGATTCCGCGTAATACGACGTGTTGCCCTGCTGCGCGAAGTTGAAGCGCTCGGACTCAGGCGCGAAAACGATGCCCACGTCCCCTTTCACCGGATCCGACTTCCACAACTCCGGATTGGCGTTCGCCCACCTCGCGATCTTCGACGCCATCAGCGACCTTGGAGTGTGCGTGCCGTCCATCGCGAATGGGCCAAACGAGGCGAACAGCGGGCCGTCCAGCAGCGGCCGCCACCGGAGGAACAGCAGACCCGAGACGCCTCCCGCGAACGAGTTCATCTGCCAGATGCGAATGTCCTTGTCCTCCGGGTTGCGGCCGTCCTCCATCGGACGGTTGAGCACTTCGGACTGCATCCATAGCGGACCGCCTTGGAATTCCGCATGCCAGAACGGCTTGCCGCGAGACGCGGCCCGAATCATGTCCACCGCGTGGAACTGCTTCCACGGCTGCGCGCCCTTGCGCGCGTGAATCCACGTGAAGCCGTAGGTTTCCACCTCGGCGGCGGCTCGCCAGTCGTTGGCCGAAAACTGCGGCAGGTACTCGATCGAGTAAGCCAGCCCGTGCATTGTCATCTTGCTGGTTTTATCCACGCTCCGGATCACGTCGCGCCGCCACCGCAGTTGCGCATGGGCGTGGTCCTCGCGGAACTCGATCCAGTCGAGCCAGTCT
This sequence comes from uncultured Solibacteraceae bacterium, assembly GCA_964461075.1. Taxonomy (GTDB): domain Bacteria; phylum Acidobacteriota; class Terriglobia; order Bryobacterales; family Bryobacteraceae; genus JACADU01. Next base: position 3,451 of record CAYWST010000271.1, read on the forward strand.
GCGTAAGGGCCTGCCGTCCTCGGGGCTTCCACGTTCTTCCATGCCCCGAAGCTGTACCTGCGCCACGCGCTGCCCAGCGCTTCGAGCGTGCCGTACTTGTTCTGCAGCCAGGCCCGGAATTTCTCCTGCACGAACGGGTTGTAGTCGTAGAACCTGCCCGCCGGCGTGCCCCGGTACTCGTTGGGAATGTGGGCGCTCGAGGCCGATTGCATGAATCCGCCCGCGCCGTGCCAGCCGTTCCCCTCGTTCCAGATGTCGTAGGCGTACATCGCCGGGTGGTTGCGGTAGCGTTCCGCCATGGCCCGCAGGAACCGCTCAGCGTGCTCCCGCACCTTCGGGTGGTCCAGGCAGAGTCCAACGCCGCCCACGGCGCTGGAGCCCGAGTGCGAGGGGACGCTTTTCGTCCCGTCGTGCGCTTCCATGGCTGCGTCCGGGTACATCTTGTACGCCCACTCCGGCGCCGAGGTGATCATCTCGGCCAATACGGCTCTGATGCCGTTTTTCGCCTGCAGGTCCATGATCCGGTCGTAGTCCCGCCAATCGTACTTGCCGGGCGCGACCTCGACGGCGGACCAGATCACCCAGTGCCGGAAGATATTCATGCCCGCATCGGCGGCCGTCTTGTGGTCGCGCTCCCAGTCCGCCTCCGGCGGGTTCGACTTCCGGAAGTAGACGGCGCCGTAGGGGAACACCGGCTCCTTGGCATGCTGCGCCGCCAGCGTGAAACCCATGAGCAATAGCCAGATCCGGCAGAGTCTGACCCGCTGATCATATAGCATCGTGGGATCAATGGTATAAAGGTCGGACCACTTGGTCAAGAGAAAACTTGATTTCGTCTTCGGTTGGCGGCACGATTGGAGAACGCGGGCTCTCGCCCCGGCGTACCGAAACCATGCAATCAAAGCCGACGTCCATTCCGGCAGCCGCGCCTATCGCGAAAACGACGCTGACCGCCGCTGCGTTCGAACGGCTGATCGCCTACGTCGTCAAGGGCCACTGGCCGCCCGGCAGCCGCATTCCCGCCGAACGGGACCTCTGTCAGCAGTTCGGCATCGCCCGCGGTTCGTTGAGGGAAGCCCTCAAGGCGATGGAACTCATCGGCCTGCTGGAGAGCCGCGTGGGCGACGGAACCTTCGTTTGTCCCCGCACGGAATTTCTTTCCAGGCCCCTGCTGTGGGCTCTGACCGGCACGGACCACGTCGAACTTCACGACGTCATGGAAGCCCGCATGCTCATCGAGGAGGATCTGGCCGGGCTTGCAGCGGAACGAGCGAATGCTGAGGAGATCGAGGCCATCGGGCAGACGATCGCCGCCATGCGCCAAGCCATCAACACCGGTCATCCCATCGTCGATATCGACATGGCTTTCCATCTCGCCGTCGCCCAGGCCGCCCACAACGTACCCATGCGCAACGCCGTGCAGTTGCTGCGGAATCTCCTCAAGCACTGGATATCGCTCAAGCTGACCATCGACTCGATTCCCAATCTGGTTCTCCGCCAGCACATCGCCATTCATGCCGCCATCAAAGCGCGCAAGCCGGCCGCCGCTCGCAAGGCGATGTACGAACATCTGGCCAATACCGCCCGCCTGCTGGCGCAGATTGTCGAGGGTTCGCCGCCCTCCCAAACTGCGAAGCGTAGGAAGGTGGCGGGGCGGTAGGGCGATTTCGGCACGAACTTTGTGGACTCTCCGGTATTTCGATACCATGAGAATTCACCTTCATGTTACGTTTCGAGACGGCCGGCGAGTCGCACGGCGAAGCTCTGGTCGCGACTCTCACCGGCCTCCCCGCCAGCGTGCCCGTCTCCACCGCCGCCATCGGCCGCGAACTATGGCGCCGGCAGCAGGGCTATGGCCGCGGCGGGCGAATGAAAATCGAAACGGACACCGCGCGCATTCTTTCCGGCGTCCGTCACTCCATCACCACAGGCGCCCCGATCGCCATGCTGATCGAGAACCGAGACTGGCGAAACTGGACCGAAGTCCTGCCCGTCGAGGCCCAGCCCGATAGCGAAGAAAAGAAGAAGCCCCTCAAGCGGCCACGCCCCGGGCACGCCGACCTGGCCGGCGCCATCAAGTACAATCTGCCCGAAGCTCGTTATGTTCTCGAGCGCGCCTCAGCCCGCGAAACCACCGCCCGTGTCGCCCTTGGGGCGCTCGCCAAGCAGTTCCTTGCACAGTTCGGCATTGAAATCCTGAGCCATGTCATCCAGTGCGGGCCTGTCCGCCTGCAGCGCGACGCCTCATTCGACGAACTGCGCGCTCTTGCCGCGAAGGACGACGTGCTGCTTGGCTGCGTCGACCCCGAAACTGAAGCGCGCATGAAAGAGACCGTCGACGAGGCCTACCGCACCGGCGACACGATCGGCGGCATCTTCGAGGTTCGCGCCAAGGGCCTGCCCGTGGGTCTGGGCTCGCACATCGCCTGGGACACGCGCCTTGACGGCCGTCTCGCCCAGGCCATCGTCTCCATGCAGGCCGTCAAGGGCGTCTTCATCGGCGACGCCGACGAAGCCGCCGTCCGCTTCGGCTCAGCGGTCCAGGATCCAATCCACTATAACCGCGAGGAGCGCCAGTTCTGGCGCAGCGCCAACAAGGCCGGCGGCCTCGAAGGCGGCATCTCCAACGGCCAGGAACTCGTCGTCCGTGGACTCCTCAAACCGATTTCCACCCTTCGCCGGCCACTCGAATCCGTCGATCTCGAAACTCGCGAACCCTCCGCCGCCGCCTACGAACGCTCCGACGTCTGCGTCCTCCCCGCCGCCGGCGTCATCGGGGAAGCCATGACCGCCCTCGTCCTCGCCCAGGCCTTTCTCGAAAAGTTTGGCGGAGATTCCCTCATCGAGACGCACCGGAATTACGAGGGCTACATCGAACAAGTGAGGGAGTATTGATGTTGTTGAAGATCGTCAAGTACGGCGACCCTGTTCTTGAAACCGTCGCCCAACCCGTCGCTGATTTCGGAACGCCCGAGTTGAAACAGCTCGTCGAAGACATGTTCGACACCATGTACGCCAACAAGGGCATTGGCCTCGCCGCCCCGCAGGTTGGGCTTCTGAAGCGCCTGTTTGTCTGCGACGTCTCTGTCGGCGAAGACCCGTCCGCCAAACTCGCGCTCATCAACCCCGAGATCCTCGTCAAGGAAGGCCGTCAGGTGGGCGAAGAGGGCTGTCTCTCGATCCCCGGCTTCCGCGAGGACGTCTCGCGCGCTTACAAGGTTCGCGTCCGCGCGCAAAACGTCGAGGGCGAATTCTTCGAACTCGAAGCCGACGACCTCAAGTCCCGGTGCATTCAGCACGAAATCGATCACCTCAACGGCATTCTCTTTCTCGCCCATCTCAGCGTGCTCAAGCGCGATCTCATCCGCCGCAAGATCCGCAAGCTCGTCAAAGCCGGCGAGTGGGAGTAGAACCCTCATCCGATGAAGGCCGTCTTCCTGGGAACTCCGGAGTTTGCGGTTCCAACGCTGGAGGCGATGGTTTCCGAGGGTCATCAGATTCAGGCGGTCTTCACTCAACCCGATCGGCCCAAAGGCCGCGGCCAGGAAGTCGCCTGTTCCCCCGTGAAACAGGCCGCCCTCCGCCTCGGTCTGTCCGTCTTTCAGCCAGTGAAGGTTCGCCTGCCCGAGGTCGTCGAACATTTGCGCTCCCTTGCGCCGCGCGTCATGGTCGTCGTCGGCTACGGCCAGATCATCCCGCAATCCATCATCGACATTCCCCCTCTCGGCGTCATCAACGTCCACGCCTCGCTGCTGCCCAAGTATCGCGGCGCGGCCCCGATCCAATGGGCCATCGCCAACGGCGAAACCGTCACCGGCGTCACCACTATGCGGATCGACGCCGGCCTCGACACCGGCGCCATGCTGCTCAAAGCGGAAACTCAAATCGGGCCCGATGAAACCGCGCTCGACGCCGGTCCCCGGCTCGCCGAAATCGGCGCCCGCCTGTTGATCGAGACCCTGCGCCGTCTCGACAACGGCGAGATCGAACCCGTTGCCCAAAACGACGCCGAGGCCTCATGGGCCCCGATCCTCACTCGCGAACACGGCCTGGTGGACTGGTCTCAACCCCCTTCCGTCATCGCCAACAAGGCGCGCGGGTTCCTCCCCTGGCCCGGCGCATGGACCTGGTTTCGCGGCAAGCGCGTGAACCTTTGGCGCGTGAAGCCTGCCGAAGTCGAATCCCCCGCCCGCCCCGGTTTTCTCTTCTCCTCGGGAAAACGCCTCTTCGCCGCTTGCGGGCAGGGCCAAACGCTTGAGATCCTCGAACTGCAGCAGGAGGGCCGTAAGCGCCTTCCTGCCGAGGCCTTCCTCAACGGGACGCGCCTCCAACACGACGATATCCTCGGAGCAGTTCCCTCATGAAACTCCCTTGCGGCTTCCTCTATTCGGCCAACTATGCCGGCATCCGAAAAGTCGCCCGCAACGACCTGGCCTTGATCGTGAGCGTTGCGCCCGCCTCCGCGGCCGCGGTCTTTACCACCAACCTCGTTCAGGCCGCGCCGGTCGTGGTTTCGCGCGAGCATCTGAAGTCCAGCGGCGGTGTCGCGAG
>CAYWST010000272.1:0-8001 GCA_964461075.1 uncultured Solibacteraceae bacterium
CCGTTACCCCCACCACTGCGTTCCCGTCCATGAGTATCCTCTCCCCGCCGGCCAGCCCACCATCGCGCAGCCGTTCAAGGAGAACGGTTATCACACCGCTTGGTTCGGCAAGTGGCACCTCTGCGGCTGGCACGAGCGCGACGGCCGCGGCGCCTTCTACATCTCCAGGCCCGGACAGCGCGGCGGCTTCGATACGTTCGCCGGCTACGACAACAACAACTCGCAGTGGGATTCCTGGGTCCACGGCGGCGAGGGAAAAGACGCATTCCACTACCGCCTGCCCGGTTACGAAACCGACGAACTCACCAACCTCTTCATCAAGTACCTCAAGGAGCGCGCCGCCGATCAGAAACCCTTCTTCGCCGCGCTCTCCGTTCAGCCGCCCCACGACCCCTATGTCGCTCCCGCTGAATATATGGCCCGCAAGAACCCGGCGAAACTCCAAATGCGCCCCAACGTGCCCAACATTCCGCGCATTCAGGAGATCGCCCGCCGCGAATACGCCGGTTACTGCGCCATGATCGAGAACTGGGATTGGAACGTCGGCCGCATTCTATCCGCCCTCCAGCAGGCGAAGCTCGACTTCAACACGCACATCGTCTTCTTCTCCGACCACGGCGACATGCACGGCTCCCAGGGAATGTTCCGCAAGACCAACCCCTTCGAAGAGTCGATCCGCATCCCGTTCATCATCTCGGGCGAACAACCCCGCTACCTCGGCCGCGCCAACGGACGCCAACCCGTTCTGCTCAATCACGTCGACATCGCCCCCACCACCCTGGGCCTCTGCGGCATCAGGAAAACCGCTTGGATGGAAGGCGCCGACTATTCAGGCTTCCGCTTCTCCGGCCCCAATCGCCCATCCCTGCCTGACTCCGCTTATCTGCAGAACGTCGTTCCCACCGGCCACGCTCACTCCATCAACCGTCCTTACCGCGGCATCGTCACCCGAGACGGCTGGAAGTACGTCTCCTTCGAAGCCGCGCCCTGGCTCCTCTACAACCTCAACGAAGACCCCCACGAGCAGGTGAATCTCGCTCACAATAACGCCTACCGAGCCGAACTCAAACGCCTTCAGGCGCGCCTCCAGCAGTGGATCGCCGACACCGGCGACAACTTCGCCCTGCCGGTCGTATCGTGAGATCAACCCTGCGGCCACTCGCCCCTACGGCGAATCAGGCCAGCAGGCTTCCACCCACATCCGAAGCGTCGAGTCGTTCCATATGGGAGTCTTCCCCGTCAAATAGGGCCTGAGTTCCTCCTCGTACCTCTTCAGCAGCGCCTCGCGTTTGATCAAGCCTCTGCTTGCAAGGTGCATCACATCCTGGATGTCTCTCTCGGCGCTTCGCTCGAGTTTGGAGAGCGCGAGATCGTGAGGCTCCAACACGCGCAACTTGAGCCGCCGCCACTTCCGGCAAATGCGCACGAGTCTGGATTCGTAGCTGTGCGGAAGAGTCGCAACCCCAACGAACTCCAGATGGACTTTATGCTTTCGCGCCAAAGCGGACCCGCGCCCAGCCATGCGTTCAAGCTCGATGATTCGAGCGCGCGGGATCGCCTCAACGAAGTCGAGATCCGACGTCGTTCGCCCAAGACCGTACACTTGACTGATGACAAAGCCGCCAATGCAGTGGATGTCCACTGCATCGATCAGCCTGTGATCAAGTTCCTCCAGGAAGCTCAGCCAAGGCTCAACCAGCCGCGGTGTTCTCATTGTCAATCTCCTGACGCGTCAGCCTGCTCAGAACATTCCAGCGCTCGGCCGCCGCGGTCCGATTCGAGCGCATCCACGCTCGCACAGCGTCCGGCATCGAGTCCCAGCAGAACGTCGCTTCCATCAGAAGCCGCGACCTCTCCAGCCCTCGTTTCACCTCCACGTAAGAGTCGCGAGGATTCTCCTCCTCCGCCAGATCCATGAGAAACCCGAGCCGGTTTTGAAAATCATGCAGCCTTGCTTCCTCCGAGAGCCAGCGCCAATTCACTTCAGCGGAGTACTTCCGCGCCAGCCAGGGAAGAGCCGCGCTGACCCTCGCGTCAAGGTCTCTTGCCGTTAATGCCGCCCGTAGAAGCCGGTCCGGCGCCGGTCTCCTCCCTCGCGCTCTGAAGTGGCTGAACCCCGGATATCCCAAGCGGGCAAGCTGAACGACGAACCAATCAGTCCCTGCCGTCACTGCCGGTCGCCCGGTCCCGCCAGAAAGCCGAAGCCGCTCACGCAACGCAGCACCGACAGGACGGCGTCCGTCCTCCATCAGCGAGACATACGTCTGCGATACGCCCAGCCGCCTGCTCGCCTCGGCCTGCGTCAATCCCATCCGGCTTCGCCATGCGAGAAGCGCGTTGCCCATGACAGGTTCCTCAATTGTAATATTACATACTGCGCAGGCTTCGCAAGCCACTTTCTCCCCCATTCCGCCGGGCGGCGAAGCCGTGATCACCTACATCGTGCACTGCACGTGGTAAGAATGGCTGGATGATCCTCCTGGCGCTGCTCCTCTTCCAACAGGTCCCCGACCGCGACTTCCAGCCTTCCGTCGGACCCGCAAGATGGAAAGAAGGCGCCGGCCCTGTGCTCGCCATCGACGAGGCGCATCACAACTTCCACACCGCCTCGGGACGCTACTCCACCTTCGCGGCTCTCGCCCGCCGCGATGGGTTCGCCGTCAGGGAGAACAAGCAGCCTTTCACCGCCGAAAGCCTGCGCGGGCTCCGCATCCTTGTCACCTCGAACGCGCTGCATGAGTCGAACGTCAATTCATGGAAGCCCCCCAATCCTCCCGCCTTCACTGAGGCCGAAGTCCTGGCCGTCAAGTCGTGGGTCTCGGGCGGCGGCGCCCTTTTCCTCATCGCAGACCACCAACCGTTCCCCGCCGCCGCCGCCACGCTCGCTGCCGCCTTTGGCATTGAGGTGCACAACGGCTACGCCTACGATCAGGAACCGCTCACCGGAATGTTGCGCTTCAAACTACCTGAAGGCCCAGTCCTCACCTTCGGCGGTTCTGCGTTCAGACTGCCTGATGGCGCCGAGCAGATCCTGCCGCTCTCCTCGAAAGCAGAATCGAGAACCGTCCCCAACCCTGGCACTGTGAACCCGGGCCAGCCCACCGAAGTCAAGCCCGTCGGAGGCTGGTCGCAGGGCGGCCTGCTCCGGTTCGGCAAGGGCCGCGTGGCAATGTTCGGCGAGGCGGCGATGTTCAGCGCCCAGCTCGCGGGTCCGGCCAAGCAGCCCATGGGCATGAACCATCCCGAAGCCGCCGGCAATCCGAAACTGCTTCTTCGCGTGCTTCGCTGGCTTGCCGGCGCGGAATAGGCGTGTCGCGCGCGGACCCGCGGACGCGCGGTGTACCCTACGAACAAGGAACGCGCCGTCGTCTCAGGCGTCCCAAGTCAGGAAGGCTCCAATCCTCTCGTATGTCCGTTTTCTCTCGCCTTGCGCCGGCTCTGCTCGCGCCGGCTCTGCTCGCGCCGGCTCTGCTCTCTGTCGTTGGACTGACCCTCGCCCAGAATCCTCCCGAATCCGCGCTCCCGCCCGATAAGCGCTTCACCAAACGCGTCGTCGCATCCGGCCTCGCCAATCCCTGGGAGATCGCCTGGGGCCCCGACAACATGCTCTGGGTCACGGAGCGCACGGGCAAGCGAATTGTGCGAGTCGACCCTGCCAGCGGAGCGATCAAGGCGGCCGCGACCCTCAAAGATGCCGCCTCCCCCGGAGGGCAGGACGGCGTGCTCGGCATGGCGCTTCACCCCGGCCTGCTCAAGGGCAAGGGGTCGGACTATGTCTACGTCGCCTATACCACCATCGACCGCTCCAAAGCTCCGGACCGCGATGTCAAAGACCCATCCAGCCCCTATCGTTACCTCTACATGAGAGTGGTCCGCTTCACCTATGACGCGAAGACGCAGACCCTCTCCAGTCCTACGCCCATCCTGACCGGACTGCCCGCCGGCGACGACCACAACGGCAGCCGCCTGAAGTTCGGCCCCGACGGCAAGCTCTACCTCACCACCGGCGATCAAGGCCACAATCAATTCGGCAATTTCTGTCTCCCGATCGAATCGCAGCGTCTTCCGGCTCAAGCCGAGATCGCCGCCCGGAACTATTCCTCCTATGTCGGCAAATCGCTCCGCTTTAACCTCGACGGCTCCATCCCCGAAGACAATCCAACGCTCAACGGCGTTCGCAGCCACGTCTACACCTACGGCCACCGCAATCCCCAGGGCCTGGCTTTCGCGCCCGACGGCACGCTCTACGAATCCGAGCACGGCCCCAAGACCGACGACGAGGTGAACATTCTCAAAGCCGGCGCGAACTACGGCTGGCCCCACATCGCCGGATACAAAGACGGCAAGGCCTACGAGTATGCGCGCTGGGCTGACACGCCGAACTGCCGCCGGCTCGAGTACAACGATTTCCAGATCCCCGCCTCCGTTCCCAAAGAGCCCGAATCCGCGTTCAATCGGCCCTTCAACGAACCGCTCGCCGCGCTCTTCACCGTGCCAACGGGCTTCGACTTCCAGCGTCCCGCCTGCAAGGGGTTCGAGTGGATCTGTTGGCCGACGGTCGGTATCGGCAGCCTCGAGCACTACGAATCGAAAGGCGATGGTATTCCCGGATGGGACCGCGTCCTGCTGGTCACGTCGCTGAAGCGCGGCTCGCTTTACGTCATCCCGCTCAAGCCGGACGGGCAATCCGGCGACGGCCGGATCTATCGCTTCTTCCGGGCCGAGAACCGGTACCGCGATGTCGAAGTCGGCCCCGACCGGAAAACCATCTACATCGCCACCGATCCCGGCGGCGGCGCCGAATCCGTCGGCGGCGGCATGACTTCGCGAATGCAGGACCGCGGTGCGATTCTCGCCTTCACTTACACGGGCGAAGGCCCCCCGCCCGAGACTCCAGCGCCGGCTTCCCCCGCTCCCGCCGAAACCGCCGCCGTCCGGGGTCCGGCCGGCGCGCCGCCGCAGTTCACCGCCCAACAGGCCGCTGCGGGGAAGAAGGCCTATCAGTCACGCTGCGCCGTCTGCCATGGGACAAAGCTCATCAACGGAGGCTATGGCAGCGCTCTCGCCGGCAGCTACTTCCAGGACAAATGGTCCGGACGCACGGTGCGTTCGCTCTATGACAAGTCGAAGACCATGCCGCCTTCCGCTCCGGCGTCGCTGCCCAGTCGCGTTTACGCCGAGATCGTCGCCTTTATTCTCGAAGCCAACGGCGCCAAGCCCGGCGACGCCCCGCTCCAACCCGGCGGCGAGTTTCTCGACCGCATGACCATCCGCTAGCCCGGCCGCTGCAAGATCGGAGTGACGTGCTGATCCCCCTGATGATCTTGGCCGCCGGATGGGCGGCTCTCTTCGATGGCCTTACCCTCGCCAATTTCCGGTCGCCTTCCGGCATGACCGATCCCGCCGTCAGTTGGTACGTCCGCGGCGGCGTCCTCCACTCCAACGCCAAATCGAAACTGCAAACCGACCTATGGACCGCCGAAGCCTATACGAACTTCGATCTCGAATTCGAGTGGCGGGTCGCTCCCGGCGCCAACACCGGCGTCAAGTACCTCATCCAGCACTGGGCCTCGGACAAGCTGGCGAATGGGATCACCCACGAAACCTCGCTCGGCTTCGAGTTCCAGTTGATCGACGACTCGAGTCCGGCCGCCTCGAACTCCCCGCTCCACCTCTCCGGCGCTCTCTACAACTACCTCCCGCCCTCGCGCAAAATGAGCAAGCCGGCCGGTGAGTGGAACACCGGCCGGCTTGTCGTTGAAGGCGATCGTGTCGAGCACTGGATCAATGGCGAGCGGGTGCTCGCCTTCCAATTGGGCTCGCCCCAACTCAAGGCCGCGCTCGCCGCCAAAAGGTTGAACTCGGCGCGCATGCTGGAGCGGCTTGCTGTCCGCCGCTCCAATATCGCCTTCCAGCATCACGAATCGGAGGTCGGATTTCGAGCCATCCGCATTCGCGCCGAGTGAACCGGACGCCTCTACTCGGCTTCGCCGAGCGGTTCGTCGAGATTGAAGTCCAGAGCCTCCGAGCCGCTCATGTAGCTGCCCTTCGTCTCTTCGTCGTAGATGTTGAGCGAGTCCGCCAGCAGCGGATCCTGCTCCTGCACCGGCTCCTCGATCACGTCCTCGCCGGCGATCTTCACCCGCCGGTAATACGTCATCCCGGTTCCTGCCGGGATCAGCCGGCCCATGATGACGTTCTCCTTGAGGCCTCGGAGATTGTCGATCTTGCCGTTGATCGCCGCTTCGGTGAGAACGCGGGTCGTCTCCTGGAAGCTCGCCGCCGAGATGAAGCTGTCGGTGGAGAGCGACGCCTTGGTGATGCCGAGCAGCACGGGCGAACCCTGCGCGGGCCTGCCGCCCGCCTCGACCACGCGGTCGTTCTCTTCCTTGAAGCGGAACTTGTCCACCACTTCCTCGGGCAGAAACTCCGTGTCCCCGATATCCTCGATCTTCACCCAGCGCATCATCTGCCGGACGATGACTTCCAGGTGCTTGTCGTTGATGTTGACGCCCTGCAGCCGGTAGACTTCCTGAATCTCGTTGACGAGGTACTTCTGCAGTTCCTTCTCGCCCAGGACCTTCAGGATGTCGTGCGGGTTGCGGGGGCCGTCCATCAGCGGGTCGCCGGCCTTCACGCGCTCGCCGTCCTGCACATTGATGTGGACGCCCCGCGGGATCGAGTATTCCTTCTCCACCCCGTCGTCGCCCACGATGGCGATCCGGCGCAGCCCTTTTTGAACCTCGCCGATCCTCACCACGCCGTTGATCTCGCTCATCACCGCCGTCTCGCGCGGCTTGCGCGCTTCGAACAGTTCCACCACGCGCGGCAGGCCGCCCGTGATGTCCTTCGTCTTCGTCGTGGCGCGCGGGATCTTGGCCAGAACGTCGCCCGCGTGGACCCGGTCGCCGTCGCGCACGGACAGGTGAGCGTTGGTCGGCATCAGGTAGCGCTTCTCGTCGTGCTTGCCGCCTCCGTCGGGCCGGATGACGATCGCGGGCATCCGCTTCTCGTCCTGGCTGTCGATGATGACCCACTGCGACATCGAGCTGACCTCGTCCACCTGCTCGTGGTAGGTCACGTTCTCCACGATGTCTTTGAAGTGAACCGTGCCCGAAATTTCGGTCAGGATCGAGAATGCGAACGGATCCCACTCGAGCAGCGTGGCCCCGGCCTCCACCGGCCCGCCGTCGGGGATGAGAACCTTCGCGCCGTAGACCACCTGATACCGTTCGCGCTCGCGGCCCTTTTCGTCGACGACGACCATCAGGCCGGTCCGGTTCATGGCGATCAGATCGCCCTTCTCGTTGCGCACGGTGTTCACGCCCATGTGCCGCGCGAACCCGTCGTAGCGCGCGTCCTGCTTGTTCTGCTCCGTGCCGCCCGACGCCGCGCCCCCGATGTGGAACGTACGCATCGTGAGCTGCGTCCCCGGCTCGCCGATCGACTGCGCCGAGATGATGCCCACCGCTTCGCCCTGCTCCACCATCCGTCCGGTGCCGAGGTTGCGGCCGTAGCAAAGCTGACAGACGCCGCGGCGCGATTCGCAGGTCAGCACCGAACGGATCTTCACCCGCTCGATGCCGGCGTCCTGAATCGCGTTGGCCAGCTCTTCGGTGATCAGATCGTTGGAGTGCACGATCACCTGGCCCTCGAAGTCGTGCAGATCCTCCAGCGCCACCCGGCCCACGATGCGGTCGCGCAGCGGCTCGATGATCTCGCCCGATTCCACGATCGGCTCGACGTAGATGCCGTCGGTGGTCCCGCAGTCGAGCTCCGTTACGATCACGTCCTGCGCCACGTCGCACAGCCGGCGCGTCAGATAACCCGAGTCGGCCGTCTTCAGCGCCGTGTCGGCCAGGCCCTTGCGCGCGCCGTGCGTCGAGATGAAGTACTGCAGAACGTTGAGGCCCTCGCGGAAGTTCGCCGTGATCGGCGTCTCGATAATCTCGCCCGACGGCTTGGCCATCAGGCCGCGCATGCCCGAGAGCTGGCGGATCT